>NZ_JBIAQI010000020.1:0-197923 GCF_042888905.1 Streptosporangium sp. NPDC002721 | reverse complement strand
GGGGGGGGGCGTGGGGGGGTGGGGGGGCGGGGCCACCCTCGGGGTGGGGGGGGCCGCCCCCCCCCCCCCGGGCCCCCCCGGGGGGCCCCTTACCCCCCCCCCCGGGGGGCCCCCCCGCGGCCCCCCCCCCCACCTCCGCCGACGCCGGAGAGACCATCGTCAGGCCGGCACCGACAGTGAGCACCGCCATCGCGAGGATTCCTCGGACGTTCCGTGATGAGTTCGACATGCGCATCCCCCTGTTGCGTTCGGTAATCCGATGGAAACCGAACGTAACAGGGGGGTCTCGCCCAGGGGCGGGCTTAGCCCAATGGTGGTCAAGCCATTACCGGGCTCCGCCCGGTCGCCGCCCGGTCGCCGTCCGGCCGTCGTCAGGTCCTCACCGGGCCGATGACCAGGGAGTCGTTCGTCTCGTCGAGGTCGACCAGCACCTCGTCGCCGTCCTGGACCTCGCCGGAGAGCACCTCCTTGGCCAGCTTGTCGCCGATCGCGGACTGGACGAGGCGGCGGAGCGGGCGCGCGCCGTACAGCGGGTCGTAGCCCGTCAGCGCCAGCCAGTCGCGGGCCGCCGGGGTCACGGTCAGTATGAGCCGCCGGTCCGCCAGGCGCCTGGCCAGGTGGAGCACCTGCAGGTCCACGATCCTGGACAGCTCCTCGGTGCCGAGCGCGTCGAACTGGATCACGTCGTCGAGCCGGTTGAGGAACTCCGGCTTGAACGAGCTCCTGACCGCGGCCATCACGGCGGTCCGCTGGGCCTCCTTCGCCATGCCCGGGTCCACCAGGAACTGCGAGCCGATGTTGGAGGTGAGGATCAGGATCACGTTGCGGAAGTCGACCGTCCGGCCCTGCCCGTCGGTGAGCCGGCCGTCGTCGAGCACCTGGAGCAGGATGTCGAAGACCTCCGGGTGGGCCTTCTCGACCTCGTCCAGCAGCACCACGCCGTAGGGCCTGCGCCGCACGGCCTCGGTGAGCTGCCCGCCCTCCTCGTAGCCGATGTAGCCGGGAGGGGCGCCCACCAGGCGCGCGACGCTGTGCTTCTCGCCGTACTCGCTCATGTCGATGCGGACCATCGCCCGCTCGTCGTCGAACAGGAAGTCCGCGAGCGCCTTGGCCAGCTCCGTCTTGCCGACGCCGGTCGGGCCGAGGAACAGGAAGCTGCCGGTCGGCCGGTCCGGGTCGGAGATGCCCGCCCGCGCCCGCCGTACGGCGTCGGAGACCGCCTCGACCGCCTGCCGCTGGCCGATCAGCCGCCTGCCGAGCTCCTCCTCCATACGGAGCAGCTTGGCGGTCTCGCCCTCAAGGAGCCGGCCCGCGGGGATGCCGGTCCACGAGGAGATCACCTGGGCGATGTCGTCGGAGCCGACCTCCTCCTTGACCATGGCGTCCTCGGGCTGGGCGGCCTTGCTGGCCTCGGCGAGCTCGGCCTCCAGCTTGGGCACCTCGGCGTACATCAGCCGCGAGGCGGCCTCGAAGTCGCCGTCGCGCTGCGCGCGCTCGGCGGCGCTCCGCACCTCGTCGATCTGCTTCTTCAGGTCGCCGACCCGGTTGAGCCCCGCCTTCTCCCGCTCCCAGCGGCCGACCAGGGCGTTGAGGTCCTCCTGGCGGTCGGCGAGCTCCTTGCGGAGCCGCTCCAGCCGCTGCAGGCTGCCCTCGTCGGTCTCCTTGGCGAGCGCCAGCTCCTCCATCTTCATCCGGTCGACGTTGCGCTGGAGCTGGTCGATCTCCACCGGACGGGAGTCGATCTCCATGCGGAGCCGCGAGGCCGCCTCGTCGACGAGGTCGATCGCCTTGTCGGGCAGGAAGCGGGAGGTGATGTAGCGGTCGGAGAGCGCGGCGGCGGCCACGAGCGCGCCGTCGGAGATCTGGACCTGGTGGTGGGCCTCGTAGCGGCCCTTGAGGCCGCGCAGGATGGCGATGGTGTCCTCGACGGTGGGCTCGCCCACGTAGACCTGCTGGAAGCGCCGCTCCAGCGCGGGGTCCTTCTCGATGCGCTCGCGGTACTCGTCCAGCGTGGTCGCGCCGATCATCCGCAGCTCGCCGCGGGCCAGCATGGGCTTGAGCATGTTGCCCGCGTCCATCGCGCCCTCGGCGGCACCCGCGCCGACCATGGTGTGCAGCTCGTCGATGAAGGTGACGACCTGGCCGTCGCTCTCCTTGATCTCGCCGAGCACCGCCTTGAGACGCTCCTCGAACTCGCCGCGGAACTTGGCGCCGGCGACCATCGCACTGAGGTCGAGCGCGATCAGGCGCTTGTCGCGCAGGCTGGAGGGGACGTCGCCCGCGACGATCCGCTGGGCCAACCCCTCCACGACCGCGGTCTTGCCGACCCCGGGCTCGCCGATGAGCACCGGGTTGTTCTTCGTACGGCGGCTGAGCACCTGGATGACGCGCCGGATCTCCGAGTCGCGGCCGATCACCGGGTCGAGCTTGCCCGCCCTGGCCCGCTCGGTCAGGTCGATCCCGTACTTCTCCAGCGCCTGGTAGGTGTCCTCGGGCGTCTCGCTGGTCACCCTGGCGTGCCCGCGAACCTTCTCGAAGGCGTCGAGCAGCGCGTTCGGGTTCGCGCCGTTCGCCTTGAGCAGCGTGGCGACCGGGCCGCCGTCGGCGGCGAGACCTACCAGCAGGTGCTCGGTCGAGACGTAGTCGTCCTCAAGACCGCGCGCCCGCTGGGCCGCGGTGTTCATCACGGTGAGGAGCTGCCGGGAGCTCGACGGGGCGCTGACCGTGGAGCCCTGCGCCTTCGGCAGGGCCGCGAGCTGCTTCTCGGCCTCGACCCGCAGCTGCTTCCAGTCGGCGCCCACCGCTTCGAGCAGGGGTACGGCGGTGCCGCCGGTCTGGGCGAGCAGCGCGGTGAACAGATGCGCGGGAGCGACCTCGGGGTTGCCCTCGGCGGCCGCCCGCCTGATGGCGGAGGAGACCGCCGCCTGGCTCTTCTGGGTGAGCTTGTAGTCCATGCTTGTCAGGCCTCACTCGAAAGTGCTGTGTCGATGGCGACGCCGGCCCGGCGCGTCCCCCGGACGCGGGACGTGGGACGGAGTCTCAGGCGGGGGGCAGCTGGTACTGGATGAGCGCGCGGATCATGTTCATCTCCGCGCGCAGGCGGTGGTTCTCGTCACGCAGGCGCAGGGCCTCCGTCTCGAGGACCAGGATGCGTTTGATGCCCGCGAGGTTGATGCCCTCCTCCTGGGAGAGCCGCTGGACCTCGCGGAGCATCACGATGTCGCGGGTGGAGTACAGGCGTCCGCGGCCGGCCGTCCGGCCCGGGCTGACCAGGCCGAGACGGTCGTACTGGCGCAGGGTCTGCGGGTGCAGGCCCGACAGCTGGGCGGCCACCGAGATCACGTAGACGGGTGTGTCGTCCGACAGATCGAAATAGTTGGCTTCCATGGCTACTCGCTTCTGGCCAGTTCGATCAGGTCCGCCCGCGGGTCACCACCCGAGGTGGCGTCGCGGAACTCCTCAAGGGCGCCCCTCGCCTTGTCCTCCAGCTTCTGCGGCACCAGGACCTCGATCGTGGCGAGCAGGTCGCCCTTGGTGCCGTCCTTGCGGGCCACGCCCCTGCCGCGCACCCGGAAGGTGCGGCCGTTGGGGGTGCCCTCGGGGATGCGCAGCGTGACCGGCAGCCCCTTCAGGATCGGCACCTTGATCTCGGCGCCCAGCGCGGCCTCGGTGAAGGTCACCGGGACGGTGACCGTCAGGTTCTCGCCCGTCCTGCCGAACACGGGGTGCGGCTTGACGTGGATCAGGACGTAGAGGTCACCGGCCGGACCGCCGTTCTCGCCGGGCGCGCCCTTGGCCTTGATCTTGATGCGCTGGTTGTCGCCGACCCCCGCGGGGATGCGGGCCTGGATCGTACGGGTGCTCTTGCCCCGCCCGCTCCCGTCGCACACCGGGCACGGGTCGTCCACCAGCAGGCCGCGGCCCTTGCAGTCGCGGCACGGCTCGGAGAAGGCGAAGTTGCCGAGGTTGCGGCTGGCCGCCCCGGTGCCCTCGCAGGTCGGGCAGACCCGCGGGACGGTGCCGGCCTTGGCGCCGGTGCCCCCGCAGCCGGAGCACGCGGAGGAACTGGTCAGGCGGAGCGACACCGTGGTGCCCTCCACCGCCTCGGAGAAGGAGAGCGTGACCTCGGACTCGATGTCCTGGCCGCGCCGCGCCCTGGTCGTCGTCCCCCCGGGGCGGCTCGCGCCGCCCCGGTTGAAGAGCCCGCCGAAGATGTCGCCGATGCGCTCCCCGGCGCCGCTCTGCTGCTGTTGCTGGCCGGTCCCCCCGAACAGGTCCCCCAGGTCGAACGGGAAACCACCCCCGCGCTGGGCGCCCCCCGCCCCCGGGAAGCCGCCGACGCCCGATCCGAACAGCGTCCGCGCCTCGTCGTACTCCTTGCGGCGCTTGGTGTCGGAGAGGATGTCGTACGCCTCCGAGACCTCCTTGAACCTGGCGGTGCTCTCGGAGGTCGCCGAGCTTCCGGGGTTGGCGTCCGGGTGATACTTCCTGGCCAGCTTCCGGTACGCCTTCTTGATCTCATCGGCCGTAGCGCTCTTCGGCACACCAAGGACGGCGTAGTAGTCCTTCTCCAGGTAGTCCTTGGTGCTCATCTACGTTCCTTCTCAGAGATCAGATGTGGGGGTGTCAGTTGTCGTCCGCGGCGGGCTCTTCTGGCTCCGCGACCGCGACGCGCGCGGGGCGGAGCACTCGCTCGCCGATCCGGTAACCGGGCTGCAGGATCTCCACGCAGGTCGGCTCCGTGACGTCGGGGGAGTAGCTGTGCATCAGAGCCTCGTGCACCGTCGGGTCGAACGGCTCGCCCTTGGCGCCGAAGGTGCTCAGCCCCAGCTTCCCGGTGGCCGCCTCCAGTGATTCGCTCACCTTGGCGAAGCCGCCGGTCAGCTCCCCGTGGTCACGGGCCCGGCCGATGTCGTCGAGGACCGGCAGCAGCTCGGCCAGCACGCCGGCCACCGCCTGCTCCCTGACCGCGACCCGGTCCCGCTCGACCCGCTTGCGATAGTTGGAATACTCGGCCTGAAGGCGCTGCAGGTCCGCGGTGCGCTCGGCGAGCTGGGTGGCCAGCTCGATCGAGGCCAGGTCGGACGCCAGGGAGGACGACGACGTGTCGGCCGCCTGCTCCCTGTCGTTCTGACCCGTCTGACCCGCGGCCTCGGCCGGGCCCGTCTCGCGTACCTGCCCCGTCTCCGGGTCGATCTTCCGGTTGTCGCGGATCACCGGCTCCTCCTCGGAACCGTTCTCGCGCGTGCTCACGCTGGTGCTCCCCTCGGCTTTCCGCCCGTCACTTGGCGTCGTTGTCGCGCTTCGGCTCGTCGTCCACGATCTCGGCCTCGACCACGTCGTCGTCGGCCTTCTGACCGCCGTCGGCGGCGTCGGCGCCGGGAGCGCCGGTCGGGGTCTCCGACGCCTGCGCCTGGGCGTAGATGGCGGAGCCCATCTTCTGGCTGACCGTGGCGAGCTTCTCCGCGGAGGCGCGGATCACGGACGAGTCGGTGCCCTCCAGAGCCTTCTTGAGCTCGGTGACGGCCTCGTTGACCTCGTTCTTGATGTCGTCCGGGACCTTCTCGGCGTTCTCGCCGAGGAACTTCTCGGTCTGGTAGACGAGCGAGTCGGCGTTGTTGCGCGTCTCGGCCTCTTCGCGGCGGTTCTTGTCCTCTTCGGCGTAGGACTCGGCCTCGCGCATCATGCGCTCGATGTCGTCCTTCGGCAGCGCGGAGCCGCCGGTGATCGTCATCGTCTGCTCCTTGCCGGTGCCGAGGTCCTTGGCGGAGACGTTGACGATGCCGTTGGCGTCGATGTCGAAGGTGACCTCGATCTGCGGGATGCCGCGCGGCGCCGGGGCGATGCCGGTCAGCTCGAAGGTGGCCAGCTTCTTGTTGTACGCGGCGATCTCGCGCTCGCCCTGGTAGACCTGGATCTGCACCGACGGCTGGTTGTCCTCGGCCGTGGTGAAGACCTCGGAGCGCTTGGTCGGGATCGTGGTGTTGCGCTCGATGATCTTGGTGAAGATCCCGCCCTTGGTCTCGATGCCCAGGCTCAGCGGGGTCACGTCGAGCAGCAGGACGTCCTTGACCTCGCCCTTGAGCACGCCGGCCTGCAGGGCGGCGCCGATGGCCACGACCTCGTCCGGGTTGACGCCCTTGTTGGGCTCCTGGCCGCCGGTGAGCTCCTTGACGAGCTCGGCCACGGCGGGCATACGGGTCGAGCCGCCGACGAGCACCACGTGGGCGATGTCGGAGACCTTGATCCCGGCGTCCTTGACGACCTGGTTGAACGGGCCCTTGCAGCGCTCGAGGAGGTCGGAGGTGATCCGCTGGAACTCGGCGCGGGTGAGCTTCTCCTCCAGGTGGAGGGGACCCTCGGCCGAGGCGGTGATGTAGGGAAGGTTGATGGAGGTCTCCGACTGGCTGGAGAGCTCGATCTTGGCCTTCTCCGCGGCCTCGCGCAGGCGCTGCAGCGCCATCTTGTCCTTGGTCAGGTCGACGCCGTGCGCGTTCTTGAACCGGTTGGCCAGCTCGTCCACGACGCGCTGGTCCCAGTCGTCGCCACCGAGGTGGTTGTCGCCGCTGGTGGCCTTGACCTCGACGAAGCCGTGGCCGTCCTCCTGGCCGACGTCGAGCAGGGACACGTCGAAGGTGCCGCCGCCGAGGTCGAAGACGAGGATGGTCTCGTCCTTCTCCTTGTCGAGGCCGTACGCCAGCGCGGCGGCGGTGGGCTCGTTGATGATGCGCAGCACGTTCAGGCCGGCGATGGTGCCGGCCTCCTGGGTGGCCTGGCGCTGGGCGTCGTTGAAGTAGGCGGGAACGGTGATCACCGCGTCGGTGATCTTCTCGCCCAGGTAGGCTTCGGCGTCCTGCTTCAGCTTCTGCAGCACGAAGGCGCTGATCTGCTGCGGGTTGGACTTCTTGCCGTCGATCTCGACGGACCAGTTGGTGCCCATCTCGCGCTTGACCGAGCGAATCGTCCGGTCGACGTTGGTGACGGCCTGCCGCTTGGCGACCTCTCCGACGAGGACCTCGCCGTTCTTCGCGAACGCGACCACGGACGGCGTGGTCCGCGAACCCTGGGCGTTGGCGATGACGGTGGGCTCACCGCCCTCAAGAATCGAGACGACGGAGTTGGTCGTCCCCAGGTCGATACCTACCGCACGTGCCATGAGTACGTCCTTGTAGTCAAAGTTGAGTCGATGAGACTCATAGTGGAACCTCGTGTGAGGTTTGTCAAACGACTTGAGTCTATTGGGCTCAACCCTCGGCCGTGCGGGGGCATTCCCGATTCCGGGAAAACACGGTGATGGTCGTATCCCCTCCGACGAGGGAGGGCGCGCGATCGTTCCCGGACGGTGACCGGGTTCGCGACCCGACGTCCGGCCGCAGGCGGGGTCTTGGAGTGGGGGCTCGGGGCGGGTCCTTGACACAGGGCCTTGGAGTCTTGGAGTGGGTCCTCGGGGCGGGGCTTTGACACGGGGCCTTGGAGTGGCTCCTCGGAACGCGCGAGAGCCGCCCGCCGGGGCGTTGCTCCGGCGGGCGGCTCTTGGCGGGGGTCTGTCCTACCTAGCGGGAGCCGTCGACCACCTTGCGGGCGCCGAGGGGCTTCTTGAGCTTGACGGTCGTCACCTTCTGGATGGCGATCTCGATGCAGGCGACGTTCTGGGCCTTGCTGCTCGGGCCCTCCCAGAGGGTGACGGTCACCCGCTTGGAGGTCTCGCGCACGGTGACCCGGTCGAGCACGTTGCACGGCTCCACCCCGGACCACCAGGTGATCCGCAGGCTCCGGCCGTCCTTCGACGGCTTGGCCTTCAGCCATCTGACCTTGCGGGGGTTGTCGGTGTGCCCCTCGGGCTTCGTCGGCTTGGGGGCACCGCTCGTGGGCTCGCTCCGGGGGGCCACGCTGTGGCCCGCGGGCTCGGAGGGGCCGCCGGGGACTGAGGTGGCCTGGCTCACCGGCCGCGAGGGGTCGGCGGCGGTGACCGTGGCGCTGGGTTCGGCGCCGCAGCCCAGCGCCAGCAGGAGGCTTCCGGCCAGGATAGAGGTCGCGATCATACGCATACCCCTAAGACGGATCGGGGTCCGAAGAGGTTCAGGAGACTCTGACATCGCGCTGCCGGACCTCCCTTCCCGCCGGTGTACGTCCACGATCGCGCGTCGGCGGCGACCGTCATGAGAAATGATTCCCCGGTGACGGGGCCGATAGGCTGCGGGGAGTTCCGATACACGATTTCGAGGTGCTCACATGATCGCGATTCTCGGCACCGGCAAGATGGGGGAAGCCCTGCTGTCCGGGCTGCTCAGGGCCGGTTTCAAGCCGGGCGACGTGATCGCGACGGCGCGGCGCGCCGAGCGGGGCCGGGCCCTCGCGGAGCGGTACGGCGTGCGGGTGGCCTCCAACGCCGAGGCGGCCAAGGACGCCGACACGATCATTCTCGCGGTCAAGCCTCAGGACATGGGGTCCCTGCTCGCCGAGATCGCGGGGCACATCCCGGCCGACCGCCTGGTCGTCTCGGCGGCGGCGGGCATCACGACCTCGTTCGTCGAGGCGCGGCTCGGCGCCGAGATCCCGGTGGTCCGGGTCATGTCCAACACGCCGGTGCTGGTCGACGAGGCGATGAGCGTGATCTCCGCGGGCGCGCACGCCTCCGAGGAGCACCTCAGGCGGGCCGAGGCCCTGTTCAGCCCGGTCGGCAAGGTGCTGCGCATCCCCGAGTCGCAGCAGGACGCGGCCACGGCCCTGTCGGGCAGCGGTCCCGCCTACTTCTTCTACCTGGTCGAGGCCATGGTCGACGCCGGAATCCTGCTCGGCATGCCCCGCGCCGCCGCCCTCGACATGGTCACCCAGTCGATCGTCGGGGCGGCGATCATGCTCCGTGACTCGGGGGAGCACCCGGTGATCCTCCGCGAGGCGGTCACCTCGCCGGGCGGCACCACCATCGCGGCCATCGCCGAGCTGGAGCGGCACAGCGTCCGCGCCGCCTTCCTGGCCGCCATCGAGGCCGCCAGGGACCGGGGACGCCAGCTCGCCGAGGGCTGAGCCGGGGGCCGGGCCGAGAGCCGGTCCGGGGGCTGAGCCAAGGGCCTAGCCGAGAGCCGGTCCGGAGGCTGAGCCAAGGGCTGGGCCGAGAGCCGATCCGGAGGCCGGGCCGGGCCGGGCCGAGAGCTGAGCCCACCCCCTCTATTAGGAAACTTTCCTGCATAGGGCATCATCTCCCACGGAACCCGGGGAGATGAGGCGATCGTGGAGCAGGCCGTATCGGCTGGCAGGCAGGATGAGCAGGCCGGGCCCGCCGTCTGGACGCGGAGCTTCCTGCTCTTCTTCACCGCCAGGTCGGTCTCCATGCTCGGGGCCGCGATGGTCCCGTTCGCGACGGCGGTGGGCGTGGGCGGGCTCGGCTACGGCCCCACGGGGGTGGGGCTGGCGCTGGCCGCGTGGATGGCGCCCTTCGCGGTGCTCATCCTGTTCGGCGGGGTCTTCGCCGACAGGTTCACGCCGCGCCGCATGATGATCGGCGCCGACACGGTCCGGGTGGTGAGCCAGGGGGTCAGCGCGGCGCTGTTCGTCTTCGGCAGGCCGGAGCTCTGGCAGATCCTCGTCATCTCCGCGATCAACGGCGTCGCCGCCGCGATGTACCAGCCCGGCGTCTCCAGCACGGTCCCGCGCGTGGCACGGGACGTGCAGAAGGCCAACGCCACCCTACGCGTCTCCGAGTCGATCATGCTGCTGGCCGGTCCGGGCGTGGCCGGGGCCATCGTGGGCTTCTCCGGGGTCGGCGTCGTCTTCGCGATCGACGCCACGGGGTTCGCCGTCAGCGCGGTGTGCCTGCTCCTCCTGCGCCTGCCGGTGGTGGCCGGGCCGGTCGCCGAGCGGTCGATGTGGCACAACCTGCGCGGGGGGTGGCAGGAGTTCCGCTCCAGGACCTGGATGTGGTCGGTGATCCTGGTCTGGGCGGTCTTCGGCGTCACGCTGTTCGGCCCGATGATCCCGCTGGGCTCGGTGCTGATCAGCGAGCGGCTCGGCGAGACCGCCTACGGCCTGGTCATGTCCGCCTCCGGCGCGGGCACCATCGTCGGCGGCCTGGTCGCCATGCGGGTCCGTCCGGGACGGCCGCTGATGGCCGGCGCGATCGGCCTGTTCGGGTTCGCCCTGGAGCCGCTCTCCATCGCCGTGGCGTCGCCGGCCGCGGTCCTGATGGCCGCGCACGTGATCGGCGGCGCGGGATGGGCGTTCTGGTCGGTCATGTGGGCCACGAGCATCCAGACCCAGGTCCCGGCGGAGGCGCTCAACCGGGTCACCGCGTACGAGGTGGCCGGCTCGACCCTGTTCATCCCGATCGGCCAGGTGCTCGCCGGGCCGGTGGCCGGGCTCGTGGGAGCGCCGCAGCTGCTGACCGGGTCCTCGATCGTGGCGGTCGCCGGGTGCGCCGCCCTCCTGCTGGTCCCCGCCGTCAGGGGACTGCGCCGGGTCTCCTCCGTCTGAACCCGCCTGACCTGTTTGACCTCCCCGCGGGGGTACGGCCATTCCGGGGACGTCCGGGCCGCTGACGCGGCCTGCCAAACGTGCTCGTTAATAGCAATAAATCGGGATATTGCGCTGAGATGAAAACGGGCTCGTCCTCCGAGACGGCTGCGTAAACGCCATTCCGTACACGTGCGGTAACGTCGATCCGGGAGCAGGAAGATCGGCCGTGACGCGCGGCGTCGCGACCAGACAGGGAGTGCGCATGAGCCGGTCCGTGCGGGTTGTCTGGGACGATGCGCTCACCTCGTACGACTTCGGCCCGGGGCACCCGCTCGCGCCCGTGCGGGTCGAGCTGACCATGGCGCTGGCCAGGGAGCTCGGCGTGCTGGACCGGGTGGAGATGGCGGGCTGCGTCCCCGCCACCGACGACGAGCTGGCGCTCGTCCACGAGCGCGACTACATCGAGGCCGTCAAACGGGTCTCCGCCACCGGACGGCCCGAGGTGGCCTACGGGATCGGCACCACGGACAATCCCGCCTTCCCCGGCGTCCACGAGGCGTCCGCGCTGATCACCGGCGCCAGCCTGGCCGCCGCCCGCGCGGTGTGGAGCGGCGAGGCCGAGCACGCGGTCAACGTCGCGGGCGGCCTGCACCACGCGATGGCCTCCGCGGCGAGCGGCTTCTGCGTCTACAACGACCCGGGCGCGGCGATCGCCTGGCTGCTGGCCCAGGGGGCGTCCAGGATCGCCTACGTGGACGTGGACGTGCACCACGGCGACGGCGTGCAGGCGCTGTTCTACGACGACCCCAGGGTTCTCACCATCAGCCTCCACGAGAGCCCACGCACCCTCTTCCCCGGCACGGGGTTCCCCGAGGAGCGCGGCGCGGAGGGCACCGCGGTCAATGTGGCCCTGCCCGCCGGATGCGGCGACAGTGGCTGGCTCAGGGCCTTCCACGCGGTGGTCCCGCCACTGCTGCGGGAGTTCGCCCCCGACGTCCTGGTCACCCAGCACGGCTGCGACAGCCACGCCCTCGATCCGCTGGCCAATCTCATGCTCAGCCTGGACGGCCAGCGGGCCGCGTACGCGGCGCTGCACGAGCTGGCCCACGAGACCGCGGGCGGGCGGTGGATCGTGACCGGCGGCGGGGGGTACGAGCTGGTGCAGGTCGTCCCCCGGGCGTGGACCCACCTGATCGCCGAGGTGGCGGGCCACCCCCTCGACCCCGGGACCGCCACTCCCGAGGCGTGGCGTACGTTCGTCAAGGAACGGACCAACCAGACGGCGCCGCTCACGCTGACCGACGGCAGAGATCCGGAATTTCGCGATTTCTCCACGGGTTATGACCCAGCAGACCCGATCGACCGGGCCATCATGGCGACGAGAAACGCCGTCTTCCCCTTCCACGGGCTCGACCCCCTCCCGTGACACACGGCCCGTACACAGGTCTGCCGGCAAACTGGACTGAGGAACCGATGACGCGCGCTGAGCTTCGTGAGCACCTGATCCGGACCCGGATCGCCGGTGACGTGGCGACCAGCCGGGAGAACAACCTGGACCACTACCGGTCGCTGTCCAACCGTGATCCGCACTACATGTTCGGGCTGACGATGGACGGCGCCTGGTCCTACCGGGACGTGCTGGAGCTGATGGCCAAGTCGGCGGGGGTCGTGGCCGATCCCAGGCACCGGGAGGGACAGGACACCATCGACCCCGACCGCACGATCGAGGCGGTCGAGAAGATGGGCGACACGATCGCCGGGGTGCTCCGGGGGGAGAACCCCAGGGTCCTGATCGCCACCGGGCACCCCACCGGCCTGCTCACCATCCACATGGCCGTGGGCCGGATGCTCAGGGCGCGCGGCGTGACCCTGATGGCCCCGGCCGAGGGCTGGTCTTACTGGGGCAGCGGGTTCGGCCGCAGGCGCAAGATCCGCTATCTGGACGACGTCGCGATGCTCGACGACAAGGGCGCCTTCGTGCACACCCACGACCCCGCCCCGATGCGTGCCATGATCGCCGAGCTGGGCGCGGACCGTCCCGACCTGGTGATCGCCGACCACGGCTGGGCCGGGGCGGCGGGCGAGGCGGGCATCCTCACGGTGGGGTTCGCCGACAGCAACGACCCCGCCCTCTTCGTCGGGGAGGCCGAGGGCAAGATCGCGGTCACCGTCCCGCTCGATGACAACGTGCTACCGAGGTATTACGAACCGCTGACGAACCACCTGGTCGAGAGGGTCGTGCGAGCCCTCTGAGACGAGGGATGCGCAAATTAGGACATCCCTATACGGGCATTTCGCGCCTGCATTCCACGCACCTCGCCGACCGTTTGCCAACTTTTTGGTGATTGTGGGCGACTCTAATGGGAGACAGTTGGTCCGTTCCAAGATCAATGCGAGGGGCACGGTCCGGCTGCTGGCCAGCGATTTCAGCTGTTTCGCTGACGCGGGACTCCGAAGGCTGAGAAAATAGGGGGTTTGCGTGACAGGGGTCCCGACTTACGCTGACGGCAGTACACGTGCGTGAGCAATGGCACCAGTGGGGATAACCCGGATACACGTGCGGAAGAGGCGTCCGATGGGTGCAGGCGAAAGACCTCTCAGCGAGGTGAAGTTCCTGACGGTGGCAGAAGTGGCCACTGTCATGAGGGTGTCCAAGATGACTGTGTACCGACTCGTGCATTCGGGCGAGCTGCCGGCCATCCGGGTCGGTCGATCCTTCCGGGTGCCGGAGCAGGCGGTTCACGATTATCTGAGGGATGCCTACATCGAGGCAGGTTGAGACAGGGTGGGCTCGACGCGTCGAGCCGAGCGGCCGGGGGGAACGATCCGGCCGTGAGGTGAGCCAAGCGCGCCGAGCGCTCGTGGTCTGCTCCTTCCGGTCTGACCGGGACACGATTTCCGGTACGACCGCCGAAGAGCCGGCCCCTGTCTCGTCGGGGTAGCGACGTGGTCGCCACGTCGTGAGTTCATGCGCCCGGGGTCCCCCCAGGGGCGATCTACCGTGGATCGCCGGTAGTCTGTTGTGCCGGTGTGCTCTCGCGCACCGGTTCGACATTCTCGGCTACCAGCTACCTGGGGGTCCCGTGGGCTCTGTGATCAAGAAGCGCCGTAAGCGCATGGCGAAGAAGAAGCACCGCAAGCTTCTCAAGAAGACCCGCATCCAGCGGCGTAACAAGAAGTAGCGCGGATCTGCGAGGCGCCGATGACCCACACCGTGCTTGTCACCGGGGTCTCGCGCCACATCGGCGCCCGAGTGGCGAGCGTTCTCGCGGATGACCCGGACATCGACCGGGTCATCGGAGTGGATACGGTGCCGCCGCCCTCGCTCTCACGTGATGGCGGCGTACCTCTCGGCCGGACGGAGTTCGTCCGCGTCGACCTGCGCAGCCCCGACATCGCCCAGGTGATCGCGGCCGCCGACATCGACACCGTCGTTCACATGAGTCTGGTGAGCGCTCCTCCCAGGAGCGGCGGCCGCGCGCTGATGAAGGAGCACAACGTCATCGGCACCATGCAGTTGCTCGGTGCCTGTCAGCGGTCCGCGACGGTCCGCCGCGTCGTCGTGCGCTCGACCACCGCCGTCTACGGTTCCTCCCCGCACGACCCCGCGGTCTTCACCGAGGACGCCGAGCCGGGAGAGCCGCCGAGCCGTGGTTACGCCAAGGACGCCTCCGAGGTGGAGGGGTATGTCCGGGGCTTCGCCAGGCGGCGCCGCGACGTGACCGTGTCGACGCTCAGGTTCGCCAACTTCATGGGACCAGGCGTCGACTCACCGCTGACGCGTTACTTCACCCAGCCCCTCCTGCCGACCGTGCTCGGGTTCGACCCGCGGCTGCAGTTCGTCCACGAGGACGACGCGGTCGAGGTGCTGCGGCGGACGGCGATGGAGGACCACCCCGGCACGTTCAACGTGGCCGGAGACGGCGTGCTGCTCCTGTCGCAGTGCGCGCGCAGGGCGGGCCTGCTCCCGATGCCCGTCCCCTCGCCCGTCTTCCGCTTCATGGGCGACCTCGCCCGGAGCGCGGGACTGGTCGGGTTCTCCACCGAGCAACTCCGCCTGATGTGCCACGGGCGCGTGGTCGACACCACCGCGCTGTCCGCGGCGCTCGGCTGGAGGCCGAAGTTCTCCACCGCGTCCGCCTTCGCAGACTTCCTCCGCGCGCGTGACCTGGCCGGAGGCCTTCCCGCCGCCCTGCTGGACATGGTGTCCCGGCCGGTGACGGGGTGAGCGAGGCGGTGGACGGCGGCGGGGACGCCGAGGTGATCCCCATCACCAGGACCCAGGCCTCCCGCGAACACCTCTCCGCCGCGTCCGGCGAATCCTTTTCCGGCACGTCCCACGCCACGTCCGGCGGACCTTTCTCCGATACGTCCCACGCCACGTCCGGCGGACCTTTCCCCCGTACGCCCCATGCCACGTCCGGTGAGGAGGACGACGATCGCCGGCTGGCCGAGCTGCTCGCCTTCCTGCGCCGCCGGGTGACCGGAGACTACGAGGTCGACGAGTTCGGGTTCGACCCCGAGCTCACCGACAGGGTGCTGCTGGAGCTGATCCGCCCGCTGTACCGCCACTGGTTCCGCACCGAGACCGTGGGCATGCACAACGTGCCCGGCGACTCCGGAGCCCTGATCGTGGCCAACCACTCGGGCACCGTCCCGCTCGACGGGCTCATGCTGCAGGTGGCCCTGTACGACGACCACCCGGGCCGTCGCGCGCTCCGACTTCTGGGGGCCGACCTGGTCTACCGGCTCCCGGTGCTCGGCCACCTGTCACGCAAGACCGGCCACACCCTCGCCTGCCGCGAGGACGCCGACCGGCTGCTCCGCAAGGGCGAGGTCGTCGGCGTCTTCCCCGAGGGTTTCAAGGGGGTCGGCAAGCCGTTCTCCGACCGCTACCGGCTGCAGCGCTTCGGCCGGGGCGGCTTCGTCGCCTCCGCCATCCGCGCGGGCGTGCCGATCGTGCCCTGCGCCATCGTGGGCGCTGAGGAGATCTACCCCAAGATCGGTGACCTGCGGACCCTGGCCAGGGTGCTCGGCCTTCCCTACCTGCCGGTCACGCCGCTGTTCCCCTGGCTCGGGCCCCTGGGGCTGGTCCCGCTCCCGTCGAAGTGGATGATCGGCTTCGGCGAGCCGATCCGCACCGACGAGCTCGACCCCGCCGACGCCGACGACCCCATGCTGGTCTTCAACCTCACCGACCAGGTCAGGGAGGTCGTCCAGCAGCAGCTCGACGAGCTCCGGCTCAGGCGCGGCCACGCCTTCCCGCCCTTCTTCTGACCCCCCGGCCTCACGGCGAGAGAGGCGAGAGATCAGCGGCTGGAACGGTAGTAGCGGCGCAGTGCGACGGCGGCGGCGATGCCGCCCGCGACGGCTCCGGCGCCCGCCGCGATGGGCAGGCCGATCATGGTCGCCTTGCGTCCCGTACGGAAGTCCTTGATGTCCCAGCTGTTCTGCCGGGCGAACTCGCGCAGCTCGGCGTCCGGGTTGATCGCGGTGGCGTGGCCGACGAGGGAGAGCAGGGGCAGGTCGTTGGCCGAGTCGCTGTAGGCGGAGCAGCGCGACAGGTCGAGCCCCTCCCTGCGGGCCAGCGCCCTGACGGCCTCGGCCTTGGCGGGACCGTGGAGCAGGTCGCCGACCAGGCGGCCGGTGTAGACGCCGTTCTCGGTCTCGGCGACGGTGCCGAGCGCGCCGGTCAGGCCGAGGCGCTGGGCGATCACCCTGGCGAGCTCCACCGGGGTCGCGGTGACCAGCCAGACCCGCTGGCCCGCGTCGAGGTGTGCCTGCGCGATGGCGCGGGTGCCCGCCCAGATGCGGTCCGCCATCACCTCGTCGTAGATCTCCTCGCCGAGCCGGACGATCTCCTCGACCTTGCTGCCCGCGACGAACGCCAGCGCGGTCTCCCTGGCCTCGTCGATGTGCGCGGGGTTCTCGTCGCCGCGGATCCGGAAGACCAACTGGCCCATCGCGAACCTGAACAGATCCTTGCTGGTGAACAGGCCCCGGGAGGCGAGGCCGCGGGCGAAGTGGTAGATGGAGGCGCCGCGCATCATGGTGTTGTCGACGTCGAAGAAGGCGGCGGACACCGGGTCGGGCGCGGCCATCGGCATCGCCACGGCGGCCGCGGCGGCGACCTCGCCCGCCGCGACCTCACCGACCGTCGCCCGCCTGGCCGTCTCCGCTTCGTCCCGCCGTCGTAGTAGCCGCCTCATAGCACCTCAGCTTAACCGGGACAGAGGGGTGAGATCGGTAGCGTCGGTATGAGCCGGACGTGACGTTTCGGCGTCGTACGACATCACGCGTGCCGGGCGTGGCCGGGGGCCGGATTCCGTTGGCACGGTCGGGACGCGAGTGCGTCAACGCCGGGACCGTCGGCGGTGAGCGGAACCGGAAGGCGGGTTCCGGTGGTCACGGTCCGGGACGGGACCGTTCGCGGTGGTACGGGTCCGGGAAGGCGAGAGCGGTCCCGTCCCGGACCGGCTACTCAGGTGGGGCCAGGCCCTCGATGTAGTTGAGGTAGACGTGGGCCTTGCGCTGGTTCTCCGCGCCCATTTTGGGGATCATCCCGGCGATCTGGGTGCGCTGTTTCTGGACGAAGCGCTTGAGCTCCTTGGCGCTCGCGGAGTCGCGGCGCCGCATCTGCCGCAGGGAGGTCACCGCGGAGCGCGTGGTGTCCTCCATGGCCTGGAGGGTCTCGCCGATCACGTCCTCACGCTCTCCCGCGCCCTCTCCGGAGCCCAGGAGTTCCTTGACCTCGCGGGCGCGGGTCTCGGCGTAGCCGAAGGAGCGGTCGGCCCGTTCGGCGTCGTCGCTGCTCAGGTGGAACAGCGTCCTCTCGGCGGCGCGCTTGAGGGGGTAGAAGGTGTCGCCGGGCATCGACCGGTAGGTCCACACGCCGGAGACCAGCATCGAGGCCACCATGGCGATGCTCAGCAACTGGGGGAACAGCCCCACGCGGGATCTCCGCCGGGAGTGGCGGGGGCCCGCCGGCCGCCGCTCGGGGACGTCGTCCTCCCCGGGGGGAGACTGCGTGAGCTGCTCGCGGAGCCTGGCGTTGAACTCGGGCCGGGGGGTGGCCGCCATGCGGGCGCCGAGTCGTGACACGCGATCCTGAATGCGCGCCTGCGACCTCCGAGAGAATCCGGGCAGCCACTTCCCCATGAACGCTCCCTGCCGCCCCCAGCTCATGATCCATCGGTGTCACTTGCCTAACGACGACTCGGCACGGCAGGTTACGCGTCGCACGGCATCGGCATGGGAACATCGTTTCGGACGTGGCGGTCGCGGCGGGGAGACGACGACCCGGTGTCAGCTTCGGCTTCGCCTCGGTTTCGGCTTCGCCTCGGTTTCGGCTTCAGCCGAGGTCCGAGGGCAGCGCGCGGGCCAGGGCGCGGATCGCGCGGAACTGGAGCGCCTTGATGGCGCCGCTCTTCTTGCCCATGATGAGCGCGGTCTCCGCCAGTGACATGCCGTGCAGGAAGCGCAGCACCACGCACTCCTGCTGCTCGGGACCGAGGTCGCGGACGGCGGTGAGCACCCGATCGCTGATCATCGCGGTGACGACGGCGTTCTCCGGGATGTGCGGGCCGTCGAGCGGGGTGTCGATCACCTCGGCCGTCGTGACCTCAAGGCGGTACCTGCCGGACTTGAAGTGATCGGTGATCAGGTTCCTCGCGATGGTCACGAGCCAGGCCCCGAAATCACGCCCTTGCCACGTGAAGTCCGTGATCCGGCGGAGCGCGCGGAGAAAGGTCTCGCTCGTGAGATCCTCGGCCAGCGGGTGTGAGCCGACCCGGAAGTAGACGTAGCGGTACACCAGGGTGAGGTAACGATCGTAGAGCGTGCCAAAAGCATCCGTGTCTCCGGTTTTGGCACGCAAAACGAGCCTCCGGAGTTCTTCGGAGGCATCCTCACGCACGGTGAGGTCATTGCTGCGGACGGGCTGGGCTACCCCCACTGTCGTGGGGAGGTGCCCTGCGAGCGGCCACGTTTCAGGCATCCGGTATCCCTGAGGGGAGGGGGTACGGCGTGCTCGATCACTCTAGAAATGAACGGGTAATTGCACAATCCACTTCGAAGCGTCGTGACTGGGGGTAACCGCCGGATACGGTGTGGGGTCGGTTGTTTCTGACCGGCTCCGGTAGCCCGCCAAGGGTTCGGCTACCGGTTGGGGGGTAATGTCCGGCAGCATTGGAGACACCATGGAAGTCCTCGTCGCTGTCATCGCCTTCGCCGGTGCATTGCTCGCAGCCATCGCCACCGGTGCTCTCGTCAGTCGCCTCCGGAGTGAGCCCAAAGGCTGGCTGATCGCCTGGAGCATCACGACGGCGTCTCTCTCCGTCTCACTCGCAGTAATCGCCACCGGTTACCTGATCGGGTTTGGGTCGGGCACGTTCCGTATTTACCAACTGACCGGATCCATGCTGGCGCCCCTGTGGCTCGCCGTCGGGGTCATCCAGTTGCTGGCCAGGAAGAGCACGGCCAGGTTCTCCTCCTGGCTCCTGGGGATCGCCCTCACCGTCATCGCCACGGTGATCCTCGCGGTCGACCCGATCCTGCAGGAGAAGGACTTCGCCAAGGTCCTCCCGCTGGGCAGCCGCCACTGGAACCTGCCCCCGGCCTACCTGCTCGGGGCCGTCCACGTGATCGTCGCGCTCGCGCTGCTGGGCGGGCTGCTGCTGGCGGTCCTGCGCTGGCGCGGCGGTGACGACTACGACGCCGACAACATGCACGCACTCCTGGTGCTCGCCCCCACGGGCCTCGCCCTCGTCGGAGCCGTCAGCTTCGCGGTGCCCGGCATGTTCACCGCGCTCCTGCTCTTCGTCACGGCCGCCGCGGTCTGGTACGCCATGCTCCGCCCGCTCGCGCCCTACGAGGACGACGATGACGACGACGCGGACGACGAGTGGGAGGACCGCCCCCCGAGGCCGAGCCGCCCCGAGTACCAGCCCCGCGACGTGCAGGTCGCCGGGCGCCGCGTGACCCCGGAGAGCCCTCCCGCCCGCGCCCTGGCCGAGGAGACACCCCGCCGCTCCGGCCTCGGTGATCTCGTGGCCGAGTACCGCGCGGGCGAGCAGGACGTCGACTACGCTGCGCGCATGCGGCAGCAACCCTCCCCGCCCGACGACAGGTTCGGCGGCCCCGCCACGGGGATGTTCATGGCGGGCGAGTACGGCATGCCGCCCGCCGACCAGCCGCCCGGCGGTGACCCCGGCAGGCGCGGCGGTGATCCCGGCAGGCAGCCGCCGCCGGTCACCGGCCAGTTCGGCATGCCGGGCGTGCCCGGCCCCGCGACCGGTGAGTACAACATCCCGGCCAACGAGTTCGGCAGGCACGGCGCCCCCGGTTCCGGCAGGTCCGCAGGGCCTGGCACCGGCGAGTTCGGCATGCCGGGAGGCACGGACGAGTTCGGCAGGCCCGGAGGAACCGGTGAGTTCGGCAGGCCCGTGGGTCCCGGCGCCGGTGAGTTCGGCAGGTCCGCGGGCCCCGGCACGGGTGAGTTCGGCATGCCGGGCGCGCCCGGTGCCGGCAGGCCGGGCAGCCTCCAGCCCATGCCCGCCGACCAGGCCTTCGGCGGCGCGCCCTCACCGGGGGCCGAGCAGGGGCGCGGGGGCTCCAGGGGCTACGACCGGGGCGGCTCCCCGGGCTACGACCAGGCGTTCGGCGCCACCCCCTCGACCGGTGCCATGTATCCGGGCGGGCCGGGAATTCCGGGCGGTGCGGGTGACCCGCAGGGCGGCTCGAACCGTCCCTCGCCGAGCATCTTCGGCCTGCTGACCGTCTTCACCCTGCTCGACGGCACCGGGGAGAGGTTCGACCGGCTCGCGGACGAGACCGTCGAGGCGGTGCGCCGCTCCGAGCCCGACACGCTCGTCTACACCTGCCACTCGGTGAAGTCGGCGCCGCTCCAGCGCATCGTCTACGAGCTCTACCGGGACGAGGTCGCCTACGGCGACCACCAGCGCCAGCCCCACACGCAGCGCTTCGTCACCGAGCGCCAGGCGATGGTGCTCGCCACCAATGTGATCGAACTCACCGTGAACGCCGCAAAGGTGATGCCGCTCCCGACCGCCTTCAGGTCGTGAGCGCGGCGCGGGTGGTCCGCCGGCTGGCCACCCGCGCGGACCTCAGGCGTCGAGGGCGGCGGCGGGCGTGACCTCGGCGAAGACCTGGCCACCCGCGTGGCCCTCAGGCGTCGGGGGCGCCGAGGGCGGCGCGCAGGCGGTTCTCGTCCACGCGCCAGAAGTCGTGCTGCACCCCGTCGACGAGGGTGACCGGGATCATCTCCCAGTAGCGGGCCTGGTCCTCCTCGGAGGCCGTGATGTCGCGCTCCTCCCACGGGACGCCGAGGTCCGCGGCGACCCGCTCGATCACCGCCCGCGCGTCGTCGCACAGGTGGCAACCGGGTTTGCCGAGCAGGGTGATGCGATGGTCTCGCGGTGACATGACCGCCACGGTAGCCGAACCGCGGCCGAGGGCGGGGGTCCGGTCCGGCGGCATCGAGGAACCGGTGACGGCGGGGCCCGTACCCGCTGAATACGCAGGTCAGTGGCCTGACGAGGGGGCGGACGACGGGCCGGCGGGGGACGCGGCCAAGATTGTGAACACTCACTTTGTGCATCGGTTCACAAAAGGACTAACCTGAATGACAGTGGTTTCACCTCGTCATCCGTCGCGTCCGGGCCGCGCCGGCCGCCTGTCCCCCTGGAGTTCCGGCACGTGATCCGCCGTCTGTCCCAAGCCCGCGAACGCGGCATCCCCGAGGCGACCGTCGCCCGGCTGCCGCTCTATCTGCGAGCGCTGAACGGCATGGCCGAGCGTGGCCTGGCGACCGTGAGCTCGGAGGACCTGGCCGTCGCGGCGGGCGTCAACTCGGCCAAGCTTCGCAAGGATCTCTCCCACCTGGGGTCGTACGGCACCCGCGGGGTCGGCTACGACGTCGAGTACCTCATCTACCAGATCTCCCGTGAGCTGGGTCTCACCCAGGACTGGGCCGTGGCCATCGTCGGAGTGGGTAACCTCGGGCGTGCGCTCGCCAACTACGGCGGGTTCGTCTCCCGCGGGTTCAGGGTCGCGGCGCTGCTGGACGCCGACCCCGAAGTGGTGGGCGACCACATCGCGGGATTGAATGTGGAGCACATCGACGAGCTGGAGGCCGTGATAAGACGGCGGGGAGTGTCGATCGTGGTGCTCGCGACACCGGCCGTGGCGGCCCAGCAGGTGGCCGACCGGGTCGTCGCCGTAGGGGTCACCAGCATCCTGAACTTCGCCCCCGTCGTCCTTTCCGTGCCAGAAGGCGTCGATATCCGTAAAGTCGACCTATCGATTGAATTGCAGATCCTGGCGTTCCATGAGCAGCGCAAGGCGGATCGGATGAGTGGGGGGCCCGCGATGGCCGAGGAGTGGCCCGAGGCGGTGGACTTGTGAAGAGGCACGGCGCACGAGCCGACGGGCACGGCATCTCCCGACTTTCCCGGACGACCCCGACGAGCACCATGAACATTGCACGTATGAGGACGAATACGGAGACGGGGAGCACAGGCACGGCGATCATGAGCAGGGTGACCAGTAGTGCGGCGAGCGCCGCGTCCCCGGCCGGCCGTCTCCCCTCCCCGAGCTCTCGGGGCTCCCGAAGCCCCGGAGCCCGCGGGGGCGGCCGGAAGGCGGGAGAGGGCCGATGAGCGTTCTCGTCGTCGGCCTGAGCCACCGGACGGCACCGGTGGCCCTGCTGGAGCGGGTCTCCGTCTCCGGTGAGTCGCTGGTGAAGCTGCTGCGGGACGTCCAGCAGGACGTCCACGTCGCCGAGACCATGATCGTCTCGACGTGCAACCGGGTCGAGATCTACGCCGAGGTCGACCGGTTCCACGCCGCGGTGACCTCGCTCTCCCGGCTGCTCAGCACCCACTCCGGCGTCTCCATGGAGCAGCTGGTCTCCCACCTCTACGTGCACTACGAGGACCGCGCCGTCGAGCACCTGTTCTCGGTCGGCTCCGGCCTCGACTCGATGGTCCTGGGCGAGGGGCAGATCCTCGGCCAGGTGCGCTCGGCGCTCAGGCTCGCCCAGGAGGAGGGCACCCTCGGCCCGGCGCTCAACGAGCTCGTCCAGCAGTCGCTGCGGGTGGGCAAGCGGTCGCACACCGAGACCGGCATCGACCGGGCGGGCGCCTCGCTCGTCGGCGTGGGGCTCACCCTCGCCGAGCGTACCCTCGGCCCCCTCCAGGGGAGGCGGGCCCTGGTGGTGGGCGCGGGCTCGATGAGCGCCCTGTCGGCCGCGACCCTGCAGCGGGCGGGCGTCACCGACATCGTGGTGGTCAACCGGACCCACGACCGCGCCGTACGGCTGGCGCAGACGGTCGGCGGCAGGGCCGCCGCGTTCGGCGACCTGGCGGCCGAGCTGGCGGAGGCCGATCTGGTCATCTCCTGCACCGGCGCCACCGACGTGGTCATCACGGCCGACATGGTGACCCCCCGCGAGACGTTCCTGCTGGACCTGGCCCTGCCGCACGACATCGACCCCGCCGTACGGCGGCTGCCCGGTGTGACGCTGGTCGACCTGGAGTCCATGCAGGAGGGCGAGGCCGACGCCGGCACCGACGACGGCGGTCGCGCCGAGGCGGTCACCGCCGTGCGCGGCATCGTCGCCGAGGAGGTCACCGCCTACCTGTCGGCCGAGCGCGCCGCGCGCGTCACGCCGACCGTGGTGGCGCTGCGGAGCAAGGCTGCCCAGGTGGTCGAGGCGGAGCTCGGGCGGCTCGCCGCGCGGCTCCCCGATCTTGAGGGGCGCGTCAGGGACGAGGTCGGCCAGACCGTCAGGCGCGTGGTCGACAAGCTGCTCCACGAGCCCACCGTGCGCGTCAAGCAGCTGGCGGAGTCGCCGGCGGGCGATCATTACGCCGAGGCGCTGCGCGAGCTGTTCAATCTTGACCCGAAGGTGCCCGAAGCGGTGCGGCGCATCGAGACGATCGACGCCGGGCCGGGTAAGAACACCGAGCCGAGCAAGAAGGAGGCAGGCCTGTGAGCAGCGTTTCCCCTCCGCTCCGGCTGGGCACCAGGCGGAGCGTCATGGCCACGACGCAGTCGGGCCTGGTCGCCGCCCGCCTCACCGAGCTGACCGGCGCGGCCGTCGAGCTGGTCGGCGTCACCACCTTCGGGGACGTGACCAAGGCCGACCTCACGCAGCTCGGTGGCACGGGTGTCTTCGTCAGCGCGCTGCGCGACAAGCTGATCGAGGGCGAGATCGACCTCGCGGTGCACTCGCTGAAGGACCTGCCCACCACGCCCGACCCGCGCGTGGTCATCGCGGCGATCCCGCCGCGCGACGACCCCAGGGACGCCCTGGTGAGCGTCGCCAAGCTGGCCGACCTGCAGCCCGGCGCGAAGATCGGCACGGGTTCCCCGCGCCGGATCGCTCAGCTCAGGACGATCCGCCCTGATCTTGACTACGTGCCCATCCGCGGCAACGCGGACACCCGCATCGGCAAGGTGACCTCCGGCCAGCTGCAGGGGGTCGTGCTCGCCGCCGCCGGGCTCGGACGGCTGGGCCGCGAGGCCGAGATCTCCCAGGTCTTCGAGGTCGAGGAGATGCTGCCCGCGCCCGGCCAGGGCGCGCTGGCCGTGGAGTGCCGCTCCGACCGCTCCGACCTGATCGAGTTGCTGGGCGTGCTCGACGACCCGCGCACCCGCGCCGCGGTCACCGCGGAGCGCGCGGTGCTCAACGCCCTGGAGGCGGGGTGCGCCGCCCCGGTGGGCGCGTACTCGGCCGAGAGCGGGTCCGACCTGATCCTTACCGCCGCTGTCGTCGCCGTCGACGGCAGGCGCGCGGTGCGCAAGTCCGCCGCCGGAAGCTCTTCCGCGCCCACGGATCTCGGCCGCGACCTCGCGGCCGAGATGATCGCGGAGGGGGCCGGCACGTTGATAGGGGAGCGAGCACATTGAGCTCCGGAAGTACCACCTTCGAGCGCCCTTCCGGGTTCGTCGCCTTCGTCGGCGCCGGCCCCGGTGACGCGGGCCTGCTCACGCTGCGCGGCGCCGACCTGCTTTCCAAGGCGGACGTCGTCATCCTCGACCGGGAGGCGTACGGCCCGCTGCTGCGCCACTGCCGCGAGGGCGTCGACGTCGTCGACGTGGCCGAGGACGGCGCCGTCTCGCTGAAGGCCGTCAAGACCGCCAAGGGCGGCAGCGCCGTCGTGCGGCTGTGCGCGGGCGACCCGATGTTCTTCTCCTCGATCACCGAGGAGGTCGCGGCCTGCGCCAAGGCGGAGGTGGACTTCGAGATCGTGCCCGGCGTGCCGCCGGCGACGGCGGTGCTCACCTACGCGGGGATCCCCGCCGCGGTGTCGGTGCCCGAGTTCCGGGTCGTGGACGCGACCCAGATCGACGACTGGTCGGCGTACGCCACCGGGGCGGGCACCCTGGTGATCTACAACGGCGTCGCGGAGGCCGTGCCGATCGGCAAGGCGCTGGTCGCGGCGGGCCGGCCCGACTCGACGCCCGTGGCGGTCAGCGGCGCGGGCACCACCACCGAGCAGCACACCGTGGTGACCACGCTGGGCAGGCTCGCGCCCGACCTCAAGCACGCGGGGATGACCGAGCCCGCGCTGATCGTGGTCGGCGAGGCCGTCGGCATGCGCGACCGGCTGTCGTGGTTCGAGACCAAGCCGCTGTTCGGCTGGCGGGTGCTCGTGCCCAGGACCAAGGAGCAGTCGGCCGGCCTGGTCGAGCAGCTGCGCTCGTACGGCGCGGTGCCCGAGGAGGTCCCCACGATCTCCGTCGAGCCGCCGCGCACCCCGCAGCAGATGGACCGCGCGATCAAGGGCCTGGTCACCGGACGCTACGAGTGGGTGGCCTTCACCAGCGCGAACGCGGTCAAGGCCGTACGCGAGAAGTTCGAGGAGTACGGCCTGGACGCCCGCGCGTTCGCCGGGCTCAAGGTCGCGGCCGTGGGAGACAGCACGGCGCGGGCGCTGGTGAGCTTCGGCGTGAAGCCCGACCTGATGCCGTCCGGCGAGCAGTCGTCGGAGGGCCTGCTGGCCGAGTGGCCCCCGTACGACTCGATGCTCGACCCGATCAACCGGGTGCTGCTGCCGCGCGCCGACATCGCGACCGAGACGCTCGTGGCCGGGCTGACCGAGCTGGGCTGGGAGTGCGACGACGTGACCGCCTACCGGACCGTCCGCGCCGCGCCGCCGCCCGCCCCGACCCGCGAGGCCATCAAGGGCGGCGGGTTCGACGCGGTGCTGTTCACCTCGTCGAGCACCGTCCGCAACCTGGTGGGCATCGCGGGCAAGCCGCACAACGTCACGGTCATCGCCGTGATCGGCCCGCAGACCGCGAAGACCGCCGAGGAGTTCGGGCTCCGCGTCGACGTGATGGCCGACAAACCCTCGGCTTCCGCCCTCGCGGCGGCGCTGGCGGAGTATGGTGCCAAGCAGCGGCAGGCGGCCGTGATGGCGGGGGACGTCCCCCGCAGGCCCTCGCAGACCCGGCGGGGTGCCCGGCGCCGCGCCAAGTGACCTCGAAACGCTTCAGGTGACCTTGAGACGCGCCAAGTGACCTCGAAACGCTTCAAGTGACCTTGAGACGCGCCGAGTAACCTTGGAGGTGACGCCCGCCCGCGCACGACGGGCGGGCGGGCCGCGTTCGACGGCCCCGGGCGAGCGCCACGGGGCGTGACCGTCGTCGCGATGATCGGTACTGCGGTCGGCGCCGCGTCACACGCCGACCGGCGTCGCGCCGCGTCGAGCGGCGAGCCATGAACACACGACCGAGCTCCTCCGGCCCGCAGTCCCCTACCGGCCGGGGAGAGGGGGAGACAGCATGACGGCCCAGTTCCCTGTCGCGCGACCGCGCAGGCTCCGCCGTACGGCACCGATGCGCCGGATGGTGGCCGGAACCCGGCTGCACCCGGCCGAGCTGGTGCTGCCGATGTTCGTGAAGGAGGGCATCGCCGAGCCGAACCCGATCGGCTCGATGCCCGGGGTGTTCCAGCACACCCGCGACTCGCTGCGCAAGGCCGCCCACGAGGCCGCCGAGGCCGGGGTCGGCGGGCTGATCCTGTTCGGCGTCCCCGCGGTGAAGGACGGCCGGGGGTCGGCGGCCGACGACCCGGAGGGGATCGTCCAGCTCGCCGTCGCCGACCTGGTCGCCGACGTGGGCGACGCGCTGGTCGTGATGACCGACACCTGCCTGGACGAGTTCACCGACCACGGGCACTGCGGCATCCTGACCCCGGACGGGGAGGTCGACAACGACGCCACCCTGGAGCGCTACGCCGCCTCGGCGGTGGCCCAGGCGCGGGCCGGGTCGCAGGTCATCGCGCCGAGCGGCATGATGGACGGCCAGGTCGCGGCGATCAGGGCGGCCCTCGACGGCGACGGCTTCGAGCAGATCCCGATCCTCGCGTACTCGGCCAAGTACGCCTCGGCGTTCTACGGGCCGTTCCGCGAGGCGGCCGAGTGCGCTCCGCAGTTCGGCGACCGCAACGCCTACCAGCAGGACCCGGCGGGACCGGTCGGCGAGGCGTTGCGCGAGGTGCGGCTGGACCTCGACGAGGGCGCCGACGCCGTCATGGTCAAGCCCGCTCTCGCCTACCTCGACATCCTGCGCCAGGTGCGCGACGCCGTGGACGTCCCGGTGGCGGCGTACCAGGTCAGCGGCGAGTACGCCATGATCGAGGCCGCGGCGGCGAACGGCTGGATCGACCGGGACCGGGCGATCATGGAGTCGCTGGTCGCGATCCGCCGGGCGGGCGCCGACATGATCCTCACCTACTGGGCGACCGAGGTGGCCGCGAAGCTGAGATGAGACCGGCCGGGATGGTCGGCCGGGATGGTCGGCCGGGGTGGTCGCGGAGCTGGGACGAGACCGGTCGAGGTGGTCGGCCGGATGGTCGCGAAGCTGAGATGAGACCGACGGCACGTGCCGAGAACTGGAGGTTCGTCGCTTGATGGAGAAGCGTGTGCGTTAGAGTGCGATAACCGGTGCGGATGTGTCCCAGGTGGCGTAGACCCTGGGTATTTGACGTTCTTCACTGACCAGAGTGGGACAGGTCGATCGCATCCGGGTGACACGCGGGGTGCGCGGACGACGGAGGACACAATGGTCGGGGTACCGATGGTTCGTCGAAGCAGACGACATGCTCATCCGAAGCAGATGATCAACTCTGTGCTGGAGTACGCCGCCCTCGGCTGGGCGAGCTGTCCCGGCGCGAGGCCGCTGAAGGGCGGTTCGCGATCCTGCTCCTGCGACCGGGTCGGCTGTCCCGACCCGGGGGCGCACCCCCTCTCGCGGGCCTGGCAGATGCAGGCCACCACCGACCCGACCCTGCTCACCAACTGGTGGCGGTACGAGCCGGAGGCGAACGTGGTCCTGCCCACGGGGCGGGTGTTCGACGTCTTCGACGTACCGCTCGCCGCGGGGCGCACCACCCTCGCGAACATGGACTCCGCCGGAGCAACCTCGGGCCCGGTCGCCGTCAACGGCGACCGGGCCCTGTTCTATGTGGCCACCAGGAACGTCTCCGACGACGAGGACGAGTGGTGGACCTGCGCCCTCGACTTCGGCCCGTCCACCATCGACGAGATGCCCGGCCTGCGCTGGCACTGCCGCGACAGCTACGTTCTCGCCCCGCCCTCGCTGCTGCCGACCGGCGGGTCCGGCTCGTGGCTGCGCCCGCCCGACGGACGGCCGCTGCCCGACCCCCTGCGCGTCCTCGACTGGCTCGCCGACACCTGCGAGTGAGCCGGTCGTCGTCACCGTGCGCGAGGGGTTCCGCGCACGCTGTCCTGCGGTCCTGAGGCGGATGCCCCGATAACCGGAGTTCCGGTCAGGGAGGACAGAGGGCGCCCGGACGAGGCGGGCGGAGGTCCGTCCCGCGGTGACTACCCTGTAGGGCGTGAGCCGTACTGAGAACTCCGAGGCCCTGTTCGCCCGCGCACGTGAGATCGTCCCCGGGGGCGTCAACTCCCCGGTCCGAGCCTTCGGCGCCGTCGGCGGCACGCCGCGCTTCATGACCTCGGGGCAGGGCCCCTACATCACCGACGTCGACGGCAACCGCTACGTCGACCTGGTCTGCTCGTGGGGGCCGATGATCCTCGGCCACCGGCACCCCGCCGTGATCGAGGCCCTGCAGGAGGCGCTGCGCGACGGCACCTCGTTCGGGACGGCGACGCCCGGCGAGGTCGAGCTCGCCGAGGAGATCGTCGCCCGGGTCGAGCCGGTGGAGAAGGTCCGGCTGGTCAGCTCCGGCACCGAGGCGACCATGTCCGCCGTGCGGCTGGCCCGGGGGTTCACCGGCCGCTCCAAGATCGTTAAGTTCGCGGGCTGCTACCACGGCCACGTCGACGCCCTGCTCGCCTCGGCCGGTTCCGGCGTGGTGACCTTCGGCCTGCCCGACACCCCCGGCGTGACCGGCGCCTCGGCCGCCGACACCGTGGTGCTGCCGTACAACTCGGTCGAGGCGGTCACGGAGGCCTTCCAGACCTTCGGCGCCGACATCGCGTGCGTGATCACCGAGGCGTGCCCGGCCAACATGGGCGTCGTCCCGCCGCTCGACGGGTTCAACGCCACGTTGCGCGAGCTGTGCACCGCGCACGGCGCGCTGTTGATCGTCGACGAGGTGCTCACCGGCTTCCGGGTGTCGGAGTCCGGCTGGTACGGGCTCGACCCGGTCGACGCCGACCTCATGACCTTCGGCAAGGTCATGGGCGGCGGGCTGCCCGCCGCCGCGTTCGGCGGGCGCGCGGACGTGATGGCCCACCTCGCGCCGGAGGGGCCGGTCTACCAGGCGGGCACCCTGTCCGGGAACCCGCTGGCCTGCGCGGCCGGTCTGGCCACCCTGCGCGCCTGCGACGAGGGGGTCTACGACCGGGTGGACGCCGCGGCGCTGGTCATCGGCCGCGCCACCTCCGACGCCCTGGCCGCGGCAGGGGTGCCGCACCGCCTGCAGCGCGCCGGGAGCCTGTTCTCGGTCTTCTTCACCGACGAGCGGGTCACCGACTTCGCCGTCGCCCAGAAGCAGGACACCGCCGCCCACCGGGCGTTCTTCCACGCGATGCTCGACCAGGGCGTCTACCTGCCGCCGTCGGCGTACGAGGCGTGGTTCCTGTCCTCCGCCCACGACGACGAGGCCCTCTCCCGCATCACCGACGCCCTTCCGGCCGCCGCGAAGGCCGCCGCTCAGGCTTCCGTTTGAGCATGTCGGGCGGGTTCGTGCTCTTGTGGGTGTTCTCTGGATGCCTGGCCGGTGTGTGAGGTGGGTTCGTGCTCCGGTGGGTGGGCGCTCCGGGCGGCCGTCGTTGGTGGCGGCTCTGGTGTGTCAGGCCTCCGGCCTGGCGGGCGCGCTGCTTGCGGATTTTTATAAGCCGCCCGGAACACCCACCCACCTCCGCACACGGCTCGTCTCGCCGTACGCCCAGCGGACCGTAGTCGCTTTTTGCCGGGCCGCCCATGGTCCTCTGGGACGCTGAAGCGATTCTGGCGGGGCCGTCGGCGGTTGGGCGCCGTAGCTGAAGCGCCCGTGCGGAAAGGAGCGCACGGGCGCTCGCCGGGGCTCGCTCGATGTACGAGGCTCATGGGGCGTCCCGAGTTGGCACCTGGGCCGCGTTTCCCGGCCACGTCGAGGCGGCCCCCCTACCGGGGCAGGTCGCCGAGGTCGATGGTGATCGGGAAGGGCACCGGGACGGTCAGGCGGTCGTGGTGGATGCCGGTGAGGGCGTACGTGTGGGTGGCAGGGTCGAGCTCGTAGACGTAGACCACGGGGGAGCCGCCGTTGTTCTCCACCCGCCAGAAGTGCACGATGCCCGCTTCGGCGTAGCGGGACGGCTTGGTCTTTCGGTCGCGATCCTCGGATTCGGGGGAGACCACCTCGACGGCGAGATGCACCTCGGCGGGGGTGTAGAACGTCCGCTCGTCGTCATCGGCGGCCTTCGCGTCGACGACCACGACGTCGGGGCAGGGACGCATCCGGTGGCCGAGCTTGACGTCCATCTGGAGCACGGCCGCGACGTGCTCGGGAGCCTGGGCGTTCAGGACCACGCGAAGGCCGAACAGCACACGCTCGTGGAAGCGTTTCTGGGGGGACATGAAGACGAGGGCTCCATCGATGAGTTCGACGTGCTTGAAGAAATCGGGCTCGCCGTTCGGTCCCTCTGCCGGAAGGTTGTCGAGGTCGTCGGCGGTCCATCCCCATGGGGGCGGGGAGGGCCAGTAGTCGAGTGCGGCGCTCACGTCGGTCACCGTAACATCGTCTCCGTCACTCGGTGTGTTCATTCAGATCATCTCCGTTGCCCTCATTTCATTCTCTCCCGTTTCGGAGCGAACGGAAGGAGCGGGTGCCGAAGAAGGGGAAGAGCGGGTGCCGGCGTAGAGGACGCCGGAGATGATCAGGGCGGCGGCGGTGAGTTTGGCGGGGGTGAGGGGTTCGCCGGTGAACAGGGCGGCCGAGGCCATGCCGAAGGGCGGGATGAGCAGGGACGACGGGGCGACCACCGAGGCGTCGTAGCGCTTGAGCAGGAAGCCCCAGATGGCGAAGCCGCCAAGGGTGGCGATCAGTGACACGTAGAGCACCGACAGGCTGCCCTCCACCGAGAACTCCAGCCGGGGTACCCCCTCCACCAGCAGGGCCAGGGCCGTCATCGGGATGGCCGCGACCCCGCAGATCCAGACCATGAAGCGGAACGAGTCGGGCGGCGCGGCGCTCCTGATCGCGATGTTGCCCGCGCTCCAGAAGAAGGCCGCGCCGACGACCAGCAGGAACGCGCCGATGGGGCCGCCGGTGCCCAGGTCGGCGGCGATTAGCACCAGGCCGGCGAACGCGACCGCCATGCCGGTGATCCGCCGCCGGGTGAGCCGCTCCTTCAGCAGGAAGACCGCCAGGACGGCGGTGAAGACCGCCTGGATCTGGACGACGAGCGAGGTGAGCCCGGCGGGCATGCCCGCCCGCATGCCCATCAGCAGCAGGGTGTATTGGCCGATGCCCAGGGTGGCCCCGGCCACGAGGACCTTCCGCCAGGGCACCCCGGGGCCGCCGACGAGGAGTACGGCGGGGAAGGCGGCCAGCAGGAAGCGCAGCGCCACGTAGAGCAGCGGGGGGAAGTGCCGGAGCCCGGCCTCCATGACCACGAAGTTGAAGCCCCACATGGCGGCGAGGCCGACGGCGAGGAGAAGGTGCCGGGTACGCATCCACCAATCGTCGTTTCCGACGATATTTCAGCACAAGTGAGACTTTCTGCCTGGTGCCGTTTAGGATTGCTTACATGTTGGATCTCAACCGGCTCAAGGCCCTGCACGCGGTCTCCGTCTACGGCTCCGTGGGCGCCGCGGCCGAGGCGCTGATGGTGACCCCCTCCGCGGTCTCCCAGCAGCTGGCCAAGCTGGAGCGGGAGACGGGCGCGACCCTGCTGGAGCGCAACGGGCGCGGGGTGCGGCTGACCGACGCGGCCGGGCTGCTCGCCGACCACGCCGAGCGCATCCTCGCGCTGGTCGAGACGGCGGAGGCCGACTTCGAGGCGCTGCGCGGTGAGGTCGTGGGGCGGCTGAGCATCGGCGCCTTCCCCACCGCGGCCCGGGGCCTGATGCCCGCCGCGCTCGTCCTGCTGCGCACCCGCCACCCCGACCTGCGCCTGCAGCTCATGGAACGCGAGCCGGAGCGGCAGATCCGCGAGGTGGCCAGGGGTGAGCTCGACCTCGCGGTGATCCAGGACTGGATGAACCGCCCGGTCGCGATCCCCGAAGGGCTGTCCAGGGCCACGCTCTTCGACGACATCGCCGACGTGATCCTGCCCGCGTCCCACCCGCTGGCGGCCCGTCCCGAGATCGAGCTCGCCGAGCTGTCCGGGGAGCGGTGGATCAGCTCCGCGCCCGGCACGGTCTGCCACGACTGGCTCGTCCACACGCTGCGCTCGGCCGAGCTGGAGCCGGACATCACCTGCATGACGGACGAGTACCCGACCCAGATGGCCCTCGTCGCGGCGGAGCAGGGGTGCGCGATCATCCCCCGGCTGGGCCGCGACTTCGTCCCGCCGGGGGTGCGGGTCGTCCCGATCCGGTCGCGCCCGACGCGCAGGATCTACGCGCTCTGGCGGAGCGACGCCGCGCGCCGCCCGGCCATCCGCGCCGCGGTCGAGGCGCTGAAGGCCGTCTCCGCCGACTTCCGCGGCCCCGTGTCCGAGCCGGTAAGGCCGGCGACGAGCCCGACAATGGCCTCCCCAGGTGGTCCCGTCGGTTCCGGGTGACGTCTCCGGCGCCTTCCGGCCTTCGTTCACTTTCGGTCTCCAGCGGTCTTCGGTGCCAGGCGCCGACAGGCGCCGTCAGCTGAGGGCGATCGTCACCACGCCGCCGACGATGACGCAGGCCGCCAGGAGCCGCCGGGGCAGGTCGCCCTCGGCGAGCAGCCTGCCGCCGAGCACCACCGCCACGAGCACGCTGACCTCCCGTACCGGAGCCACCGCGCTGATCGGCGAGAACGTGTACGCGGTCAGCGCCAGGAGGTAGGAGAGGGGCATCAGCACCGCCGCGCCCAGCACCCGGGCCCGGTGCTCGTGCCAGACGGGCAGGATCAGGCCCCTGCGGCGGGAGCCGAGCGCCGGAGTGGTCAGGACCAGGGCGCGGCCGAGGTCGCCGCCGTAGTTGAGCAGGATCGGCGCGACCGCGAAGGCACTGACGACCTGCTTGTCCCAGACGGTGTACGCCGCGATGAACACCCCGGTGGCCAGCCCGAACCCGATCCCGCTCAGATCCCGGCGGCTGGGCCCGCGCGCCGCGCCGAGCAGGAGGACGCCCGTCCCGACCAGCAGGATGCCGGTGACGCCGGCGGGCCCCGGCCGCTCGCCCAGGAACAGGACGGCGACCAGGCTGGCCAGCAGCGGGCCGGTGCCGCGGGCGATCGGGTAGACCATCGACAGGTCGCCGTGCCGGTAGCCGCGCTGCAGCAGCATGAAGTAGCCCAGGTGCAGCGTGGTGCTCGCGGCGATCACCCCGAGGCCGGTCCAGGACGGGCCGGGGCCGCCGAGGAGGAGGTAGCCCACCGCGACCGGCGTCCAGAGCAGCGCGGAGGCGGCGGCCACCATCCAGACGAAGACCACGCCGTCGGCCTCGGCCGCCTGCTTGCTCATCAGGTTCCAGCAGGCGTGGGCGACGGCGGAGGAGAGGACGAGGGCGAGCGCGAGAGGGCTCACGCGGTTGACCCTATCCCGCCCCATCCGCCCCGAGTGGCCCACCTGCCCGGCCGCCAACCCCTACCTGTCGGTAGGCTGGCGACACCATGGCTGAGACCACCGTCGTTCACCTCCTGCGCCACGGTGAGGTGCACAATCCCGCTAACGTCCTGTACGGCAGGCTCCCCGACTACCACCTCTCCGACAACGGCCGCCAGATGGCCGAGACGGTGGCGAAGACGGTCGCCGGACGTGACGTCACCGCGCTGTTCTCCTCGCCGCTGGAGCGTGCCCAGGAGACGGCGGCCCCGTTCGCCGAGACCTTCCACCTGGACGTCACGGTCGACGAACGGCTCATCGAGGCCGAGAACATCTTCGAGGGCCTCTCCCTCGGCAGGGGCGACGGCCTCTTCCGCAACCCGCGCTTCTACCGCTATCTGTGGAACCCGCTCCGCCCCTCCTGGGGGGAGCGCTACACCCACCTGGTCAGCCGGATGAGGGCCGCGATCGACGCCGCCCGCGACGCGGCGCGCGGCCATGAGGCGATCATGGTCAGCCATCAGCTCCCGATCTGGACCATCAGGCTCGCCGCCGAGGGCAGGCGCCTGCCGCACGACCCGCGCCGCAGGCAGTGCGGTCTCGCCAGCCTCACGAGCTTCTCCTTCGAGGGAAACCGCCTGATCGGCGTCGGATACAGCGAGCCCGCCGCCGCGCTCGTCAAACGCCCCACTGTGCCGGGCGCCTGACCCCGCCGGTACAGTGATTGCTCTACCGGTTGTAGTACAGGGAGCCTCCGTCACCCATGCGCGCACAATCCTTCGCCGCCGCCGCGCTGCTGATCGCCGTGGCCGGATGCGCCGGAAACCAGGGGTCGCAGCCGCAGACCGGCGACACCCGCTTCGTGGCCGGTGACGGCAAGATCACCCTTTTCCAGGCCGCCGACCGCAAGGTCGCCCCGCCCGTGGAGGGGGAGACCCTCGACGGGGGCACCGCGTCCCTCGCGGCCCACAAGGGCAAGATCGTGGTGCTCAACTTCTGGGCCTCCTGGTGCGCGCCCTGCCGGGCCGAGGCGCCGGTGCTCAAGGACATCTCGGCCAAGACCAAGGCCGACGGCGTGGAGTTCCTCGGCGTCGACTTCAAGGACCGCAAGGCCGACGCGCTCGCCTTCGAACGCAGCCACCGGTCCGGTTACCCGAGCATCTTCGACCAGCCGGGCAAGGTCGCGCTCTCCTTCCAGGGCACGGTCCCGCCCGCGGCCATCCCCTCCACCCTGATCATCGACCGCCAGGGCCGGATCGCCGCCAGGGCCCTCGGCGCGGTCAAGTACAACGACCTCCTCTCCGCCGTGACCAAGGTCCGCGATGAGAAGTAACGGCTCCGGGCGACGGCCGGGCCCGCGATGAGCGCCGACCTGGTGGGCACCGTCGCGAGCGGCTCGCTCGCGCTGGCGCTGCCGATCGCGGTCGCGGCCGGGCTGGTGTCGTTCCTGTCCCCGTGCGTGCTGCCGCTGGTCCCCGGCTACCTGTCGTACGTGACCGGCATGAGCGCCGACCCCCGCAAGGGGCGCATGGTCGCGGGCATCGTGCTGTTCGTCCTGGGCTTCTCCTTCGTGTTCGTGGCCGGGGGAGCGCTCTTCGGCGGCCTCGGCCAGGCCCTGTTCCACAACGCCGGGATCATCACGCGGGTGCTGGGCGCCCTCACGATCGTGCTCGGCCTGGCCTTCATGGGGATCATCCCGGGGCTGCAGCGTGACTTCCGCATCCACCGGCTCCCGGCCGCGGGCCTGGCCGGGGCGCCCCTGCTCGGCCTGGTGTTCGGCCTGGGCTGGACCCCCTGCATCGGCCCCACCCTCGGGGTCGTGCTCACCCTCGGCCTGAACGAGGGCAGCGCCGGTCGCGGCGCGATCCTCGCCTTCGCCTACGCGCTCGGCCTCGGCCTGCCGTTCGTGGCGGCCGGGCTGGCGTACAGCAGGGCGCTGAGGACGTTCAAGGCGATACGCCGGCACTCGCAGCTGATCACGCGGGCGGGCGGCGTCATGCTCGTCGTCGTCGGCGTGCTGCTCGTCACCGGGCTGTGGGAGCAGCTCGTCGCGACGACCCAGGGCTGGGTCGGCGGATTCGAGCCGGTGATCTGATGGTGTCCGTCGACCCGGGGACGGGGGAGCGAGTGGTGAGCGAGGCGCGGCGGCCCACGGGCTTCGGGGTCGTGGGGTGGGCACGCTGGTTCTGGCGGACGCTCACCTCGATGCGGACCGCGCTGATCCTGCTGTTCCTGTTCGCCCTGGGCTCCATCCCCGGCTCGATCTGGCCGCAGCGCGGCGTCTCCGACGCCAAGGTCTTCCAGTACTTCGAGGACAGTCCCCAGCTGGCCGAGTGGCTGGACAGGCTCTGGCTGTTCGACGTCTTCAGGGCGCCCTGGTTCGCCGCGATCTACCTGCTGCTGTTCGTGTCGCTGATCGGCTGCGTGCTCCCCCGCACCGCGGCCCACCTGCGGGAGCTGCGCAGGAAGCCGCCCGCGGCCCCGCGCAACCTGGGCAGGCTGCCGCAGCACGCCTCCTTCGAGGCCGACCTCACCGTCGAGGAGGCCGCGAAGAGGCTGCGCGCCAGGCGGTTCCGGGTGACCACCGGGCCCGGCTGGGTCGCCGGGGAGAAGGGCTACCTGCGCGAGACCGGCAACCTGCTCTTCCACGCGGCCCTGCTCGGCCTGCTGGTCGCGGTCGGGGCCGGGTCGCTGTACGGCTACCGGGGCAACGTGCTGGTCGTGGAGGGCGAGGGCTTCGCCAACACGGTCGCGGCCTACGACCGCTACATGCCCGGCCAGCAGGTGAACGCCGAGTCGCTGGAGCCGTTCTCCTTCACCGTCGACGACTTCCAGGCGACCTACATCGCCAAGGGCGAGAAGGCGGGCCAGGCCCTCGACTACGAGGCCAGGCTCAAGGTCGAGGACGCCCCCGGCGCCGCCCCGCGCGACTACGTCCTGAAGGTCAACGAGCCGCTGGACGTCAACGGCACGCTGAGCTACCTGATCGACCACGGCTACGCGCCGACCTTCAGGATCACCGACGGCAAGGGCCAGGTCGCCTTCGACGGGCCGGTGCCCTGCCTGGTCGTCCAGCCCGCCACCTTCACCTCCGAGTGCGTGATCAAGGTTCCCGACGCGCAGCCCGAGCAGCTCGGCATCCTCGTCGGCTTCCTGCCGACGACCGTCCCGATGGGCGCCGAGTGGGTGTCGGTCTTCCCCGGCGCCGCCAACCCCACCGCCCAGGTGTACGGCGCCTTCGCCGGTGACCTGGGGCTGAAGAACGGCCGGCCTCAGTCGGTCTACGAGCTCGACCCGGCGAGCCTGAAGAAGATGAAGCCGCTGGTCATGAAGGCCGACCCGCTGGCGGTCGGCAAGAAACTCACCCTCCCGAACGGCGCCGGCTCGATCGAGTTCACCGGCGTCAGGGAGTGGATCGCCCTGCAGATCACCCACGACCCGGGCCGGATGCCCGCGCTCGTGGCCTCGGTCCTCGCCGTCGTCGGGCTCGTCCTGACCCTGACCGTCCGCCGCCGCAGGGTGTGGGTGCGGATCCACGAGGACCACAGGGTCGAGGCGGGTGGCCTCACGCGCACCGAGGGCGGCGATTTCAGCGAGGAGTTCACCGAGATCGTCTCCGCCTTGAACCCAGGAGTTACCGATTCAGGAGTGAAGGATGTCCGCTGAGGTCGACGCCGGCCTCGCCACGCTGAGCGACCAGCTCATCCTGGCGACGGTTCTGCTCTACGTCTTCGCAATGATCGCTTACGCCCTCGACCTGGCCTTCGGACGGTCCGCCACGGCTTCGGCCCGCGCGAAACAGCCCGTTCCGGTCACCGTGGGCGGGGGCGCCGACTCCGCTCCGGCGGAGGCCGCCCCCGCCGAGAAGGCGCCGCCCGCCTGGGCGGTGTGGGCGGGGCCGGCGGCCGTCGGGCTGAGCTGGCTGGGCTGGGCCACCAACCTCGCCTCCCTCCTCACCCGCGGCCTGGCCGTGGACCGGTGGCCGTGGGGCAACATGTACGAGTTCGTGGTCGCGATGTGCTTCGCGGCGGTGAGCGCGTTCCTGTTCATGCAGCTCCGCTACCCGGTCCGTTTCCTGGGCGCGTTCGTCACGGTCGCCGCGGCGCTGGGCCTCGGTTTCGCCGTACGGTACCTGCACGTGCAGGCCGGTCCCGTGGTGCCCGCACTGAACTCGTACTGGGTGGCGATCCACGTGTCCGCGGCGATCGTCGCCAGCGGGCTGTTCATCGTCGCCGGGGTCTCCGGCATCCTCTACCTGGTCAGGAAGGACACCGCGGTCCGGCTGCCGTCCAGGCAGGACCTGGAGCGGGTCGCGCACCGGGCCATCGTGATCGGCTTCCCGATCTGGACCTTCGCCGTCATCGCCGGGGCGCTCTGGGCCGACAAGGCGTGGGGCCGTTACTGGGGCTGGGACCCCAAGGAGATCTGGGCGTTCATCACCTGGATCGCCTACGCGGCCTACCTGCACGCCAGGGCCACCGCGGGCTGGAAGGGAAAGGCGGCCATGATCGTGCAGCTCGTCGCCTTCGCGTGCCTGCTGTTCAACCTGGTCGGGGTGAACATTTTCCTCGGGGGGCTGCACTCCTACGCCGAGGTTCCCTGATTCCCGGCATCGAGAATCATCTCGATGCCGAGATTTCCTCGGGCCGATTTTTCACATCGGAATTTTCGCCGAATTTCCCGCCGGGATCCCGCTGATTTCCACGCCGGATTCCCGGTGAGTTTCCATGCCGGAATTCCCGGTGGGCCGTGCGGCCGCACCGGTCGATCGTCGGCGGGAGAGATCGGAGGGAGAGGTCAGTCGTCGTCGCGCAGGCGGCGGTCGAGGTCCTTGAGGAAATCGGGGTCGTCGTCGGGGCCCTTGGGAGCCTCGGGGCGCGGCGGCCTGTCGTTGGTTTGGAGCGGGCGGGGCACCCTGGGGCCGGTCGGCCGTCCGAGCAGCAACCAGAAGGTCCCCCCGGCGATCGGCATCAGCACCACGATGAGCACCCAGAGGAGCTTGGGAAGGTTCCTGGACTCCTCGTCCGGCGTGGTGATGACGTCGAACAGGCAGTAGAGCCAGAAGGCGAGTATCGCCAGACCGACAAGCAGGGGCATGCCCGAACTGTAAGCCATCGTGAGACCTGCTGCGGTCCGGCTCCGTGTTACGGATGACTGGCAGGGGTCGCACCCCGTACCGTGGAGCCGTTGCCACTTCCCCAGGGGGTGTGATGGCACATTCGGGCGACAAGGGCCGCCATCGACGGCGGTGGTGGCAGCGAGGTCCGGCCACGCGTGCGGAGAGTGCCGTCAGGGAGGCTCCGCGTGAGGTCCCCCGCGAGGCCGAGCGCCGGGTCGGCACGGTCACGGCCCCGGTGGCCGACCGGCCGCAGTACACCTGGAAGGACTTCGAGCTCGACGACGAGGCTCCCCGGGCCCAGCCCAACTCCCCCGACACCCCCGGCCTGGGCGACGGCCTGCGCCACTGCGGGCGCCTGGAGCGCATCCTGCACCGCCAGTGGGACTCACGGCGCGAGACACCGCCCCCCGAGGTCGTACGGGCGGTGGAGAGCCTGGCGAGGCTGCCCGAGGTGCTGAAGGCCAAGCTGGCCGAGGGGCTCGACGGCATCTACGTCGGCGCGGGCGGGGTGCCCGACCTCGACGACATGGGATACCTGCGCGGCGCGCCGCTCCCCTCGGGCCGGGCGACGTGGGACGTGTGCGCGGGGGCGTACGGCGACCGCAAGATCGTGGTGGGGGACCGGCCCTCGCCCACCCCCGACGTGATGATGCACGAGGTCGGGCACGCCCTGGACGACGTGGACGCCCCCCACGGCGACTGGGTCTCCGACTCCCCGGAGTTCGCCGCCCTCTACGCCCAGTGCGTCCCCGCGCTGGCCTCAGGGTTCCATCTCCAGTCGGGCGACCTGGGTCGCAAGGAGTTCTTCGCCGACGCCTTCGCCGCGATCGTCTCCCGGCAGCGCCCCGCGCTGGTCGACATGCTGGGCGGCGACACGCGGATGGCGCTCAACGTCATGTTGTTCTTCAACCGGCGCTACGGAATCTAGGTGATCTGGGATGTACGTCATCAGACTCGCTGACGGGACCCTGCGCGTGCCGCAGACCCTGGCCAGCGAGGACGGGCGTCTGATCGGCAACGCCTATGTGGAGGTCTCTCCGGGAGATCCCGACTACGACCGCTGGCTGGCCGAGTCGCTCACCGAGGAGGAGTGGGCCGAACGGCGGCGGCGGTGGCTGGAGGAGAACGACGAGCTGGAGCGGGAGTTCCTGGCCTTCAAGGCCGAGCAGGAGACCTAGGAGACCTGGGGGCACCCGGGGAGTTCTCAGGGGGCCGGGCGGGAGATCGTCGCCGGGGAGGTCGGAAGGCCTTCGCCAGGGAATCAGGGGGCCGGAGCGCGCCGAGGGGGCGAGTGGCCCGGTGACGGGGGAGGTCACCGTCCGTGTCGTGTCCTGCTTCACATGACTCCACGGTGACCCTGCGGCTTCCGGGTAAGGCGCGCAGGATCACCGATGGTGTGACGTCATAAGTCGTCAGACGCGCGGGGACTCGCCTGCCGGCCGTTCGGCCGTCAAGACGTCCTCTCCACGCAGAAGGGCGTGCACTTCCGACTCGCGGAAACGCCGGTGCCCTCCGGGGGTACGGATGCTGCTGATGCGGCCTGCCGCGGCCCAGCGTGTAACCGTCTTTGGGTCGACCCGGAAGAGGGCGGCAACCTCTCCGGGCGTCAGCAGACGCTCGCTGCTACTCTCCACAATCTCTCCCCCTCGCATCCCGCTTCCTGCCAGCGGGCGGACAGGTAACCAGTGTGCCGAGCGAAGCCTGATTTATCCGTGCTTTTCAACAAAGATCACGGGTTGTTATCTACTGCCTGCCCGATTGTTATATGATAGAGCCTTTTTGGGACTCTCGTGGGTGTTTCTTTACGAAACAGATCTCTTGGGAAGACTAGCAGTGCTCGCAGTGGATGCGAAGAGTTACGCGTACAGCCACCGCGATCGCGAGGTTCTGAGCGGAGTGACGTAGCCTTGACTCCGTGCGTCCCGTCATCGTTTACACCGCGTCCCGGGCCGGTCTGCTGATCGTGAGCCTGGGAGTGCTCTATATCCTCGGCCTGCGCCAGCCCCTGGTCCTGTTGATCGCCGCATTCCTGGTCAGCGGTGTGGCCAGTTACGTCCTGCTGTCGAAGCAGAGAGACGCGGTGAGCGAGCGAATCACTAAGAATCGGGAGTGATCGGCAACGGGAACATGCCGACTCGGGCATGGTACTCGTGACCAAGGCGAGTTGTGTCACTACCAACCAGTAATCCGCCGGGATGGGCGAGGAATGCCTTGATCCCGATTCCGCGGTCCCGTGTCGGGTTCCATGCCAGGGCCCTGCCGGTGCGCGGGTGGATCGCGCCGATCCCCGGCCGCGCCACCGCCCCGGGACCCGCAGAGTCGTGGCCGTCCGGATTGTTCAGCCAGCGCTGGTGCCCGCCGACGTAGACGGCCGCCCCCGTCGCCGCCACCGCGTACAGCGAGTCACCCCCGGTGTGGTTCACCCACGTCGGCCGCACCGCGCGAGTCTCGGACGGAGGGGCTGTCTCGAACCGGGCGGCGGTGTCGCACATCCTGCCGCGGCCCCCGGGCCCGCCGGTCGTGACGACGGCCAGATAGCTCCCGTCGGGGGCGAGGTCGAGTCCTCGCACGTAGCCGGGGAAGTCGGCCATGCACCTGCCCCGGTAGGCGTCGGTCCGCCACGGCGCCACCGCGGCCGGTGAGGGGGCGAGGCCCCGCGCGGTGGAGGCCGGGGGGGCGACGCCGACCAGGCCGAGCTGGGCGCGCGGCAGGCCGCCCAGGGTGGTGAAGTCGCCGCCGACCGCGAGCCTGCCGTGGCCGAGGGAGATCGCGTGGACCCTGGTCCTGCCTCCCCTGGGTGCGCCCGGCTCGATCGTGAAGGACGGGTCGACCTCGCCGGTGACGGCGTCGAGCCTGGCCAGCGCCGTACGGGCGACGTCTCCGACGTGGGTGAAGTCGCCGCCGGCGTAGAGGTGGCGGCCGTGCCTGGCCAGGCTGGTGACCGTACCGCCGCGGACCTGGGCGCCGAAGCGGGGGAGCGGGGAGCCGTCGGACAGCCGGAGCAGGGCCAGGCCCCGCGTCCGCGCGCCGCCGGTCCTGGTGAACCGCCCGCCCGCGTAGACGGTGCCGCGGACCCCCGCCGCCAGGGCCTGGACCGGCCGGTCGAGGCGCGGCGCGAAACCCGGCAGGATCCGGCCGGTGGCGAGCTCGTAGGCGAAGAGGTTGGCGCGCCGCAGCGTTCTCGCGCTCCCGGCCTCGCGCACCTCGCCGAACGAGCCGCCGACCACCACCGTGCCGTCCACCAGTGCGATGGCGTTCACGATCCCGTCGAGCACATGGGGGGTGGTGTCGACCGGATCGGCCGAGACGACCCCGTCGTGCTCCGTGGTGCCGGCGGCGGCGATCCCGGGGGGAACCAGGGTCAGGGCCGCGACCAGCGCGTAAGTGGCTCTGGCAAACATTCGACAATTTTTAGCACGCCCTGCGTAATGGAATGACTACTTTCCGTGGATTATCGGGGCGGGCCTAGGGTGGGAGTCATGACGCGCGCTTCTCTGGACAAGCAGCCGCACGAGGTCGCCGCGATGTTCGATCGCACGGCCAGGCGCTACGACCTTGTCAACGACGTTATCTCCCTGGGCCAGGTCCGGCTGTGGCGCAAGGCCACCGCCGCGGCCGTCGACGCGGGTCCCGGCGAGCTGGTCCTCGACCTCGGCGCGGGTACCGGTACGTCCACCGACGCGTTCACCGCGCTGGGCGCCCGCGCCATCGCCTCCGACTTCTCGCTCGGCATGCTGAGCACCGGGGTGCGGCGCAGGGGCGGCTCGGGCATCTCCGGGGGCGGGGTGCGGGGCGTCAGCTTCGTCGCGGGCGACGCGCTGCGGCTGCCCTTCGCCGACGGCGTCTTCGACGCGGTGACGATCTCCACGGCGCTGCGCAACGTGCACGACACCGGGCAGGCGCTGCGGGAGATGTACCGGGTGGCCAGGCCGGGCGCGCGGCTGGTGATCCTGGAGTTCTCGCACCCGACGCCCAGGTCGTTCGACCTCGTATACTCGCAGTACCTGATGAAGCTGATGCCGCAGGCCGCCAAGCTCTTCGGTTCCAACGACGACTCCTACGAGTATCTGGCCGAGTCGATCAGGGCCTGGCCCGACCAGGCGGGGCTGGCGAGGATCATCCAGGGAGCGGGCTGGGAACGGGTTGCCTGGCGCAATCTGAGCCTGGGGATCGTGGCCCTGCACCGCGCGTACAAGCCCGCGTAGCCGCCCGCGTGGAAGATTGGCGACGAGGGCCATACCCGCCTGACACTTTGCCCCGCAAAGGCGTTAGACTTCGGCCCGACAAGTTTGTGAAGCTCTTCACAAAGGAACGAAAGGCCCCTTACCCCGAGGCCCCCACAGCGTGTAGGACAGGACAGGTCCCGTGACCGTGCCAGCCGCCCCACAGCGGAAAGTCGCTGAGGCTGACGCCGACGTCATCGTCGTCGGCGCCGGGCCCGCCGGTTCGACAACCGCATTCCACCTCGCGCAGGCCGGGCTCGACGTCCTGCTGCTCGAGAAGACCACCTTCCCTCGCGAGAAGGTCTGCGGCGACGGGCTCACGCCCCGAGCGGTCAAGCAGCTCATCGCGATGGGGATCGACATCGACGCCCCCGGCTGGGTCCGCAACAAGGGCCTGCGCGTGGTCGGCGGCGGGATGCGCTTCGAGCTCGACTGGCCGGAGCTGTCGAGCTTCCCCGACTTCGGCCTGGTGCGCACCCGCCAGGACTTCGACGAGATCCTGGCCGCCAACGCGGTCAAGGCGGGCGTCCGCCTGCTGCAGGGGGTGAACGTCACCGCCCCGGTCCTCGACGACCGCAGCGGGCACATCGTCGGCGTGGTCGCCAAGCGTGACGGCGAGGAGGTCACCTACCGCTCCCGGCTGGTGGTCGCCGCCGACGGCAACTCCACCCGCATCTCCCTGGCGATGGGGCTGCACAAGCGCGAGGACCGCCCGATGGGCGTCGCGGTGCGGACCTACTTCGAGAGCCCCCGCCACGACGACGACTACCTGGAGACCTGGCTGGAGCTGTGGGACGGCGACACCCTGCTGCCCGGCTACGGCTGGATCTTCGGCGTCGGCGACGGCACCTCCAACGTGGGCCTGGGGCTGCTGAACACCAGCGAGTCCTTCAAGGGCATGGACTACCGCGACCTGCTCAAGCGCTGGGTGAAGGGCATGCCCCCCGAGTGGGGCTACGTCGAGGAGAACATGACGACCCCCATCAGGGGCGCCGCGCTGCCGATGGCCTTCAACCGCCAGCCGCACTACACGCGGGGCCTGGTGCTGGTGGGCGACGCCGGCGGGATGATCAACCCGTTCAACGGCGAGGGCATCGCGTACGCGATGGAGACCGGCCACATCGCCGCCGAGACGATCGTGCAGGCGCTCGGCAGGGTCACCCCCGCGCAGCGGGAGCGCGTGCTGCGCGCTTACCCTCAGACGTTGAAAGACGCATACGGTGGTTACTTCACCCTCGGCAGAGGCTTCGTGGAGCTGATCGGGCACCGCGGGGTGATGAACTTCGCGACGCGTCACGCGCTGCCGCACCCGCACCTGATGCGGTTCGCGCTCAAGCTCCTTGCTAATCTCACCGACCGGCGGGGTGACGCGTCCGACCGCATCATCAACGCACTGTCGAAGGTGGCGCCACCGGCATGAGATCGACGAGGGCCGGACACCTGGAACCGGGGGCGATGATCGCCCTGCCTAGACTTTCGAAATACACCAAAACGCAGAGCTACGCGCCGGCGCGCGTGGAGATTGGAGAGGAGGCGTAGCGATGGAGTTGTACGCACCCATCCTGGTGCTCGCCGTTCTCGCGGCGGGATTCGCGATCTTCTCGGTGACGATCGCACCCTTCACCGGTCCCAAGCGCTGGAACCGCGCGAAACTCGACGCCTACGAATGCGGCATCGAGCCGACGCCCCAGCCCGTGGGCGGAGGCCGCTTCCCGCTGAAGTACATGGTCACCGCGATGCTGTTCATCGTGTTCGACATCGAGATCATCTTCCTCTACCCGTGGGCGGTCGCGTTCGACCAGCTCGGGATGTTCGGGTTGATCGAGATGCTGCTGTTCATCGTCACCGTGCTCGTGGCCTACGCGTACGTGTGGCGCCGCAAGGGTCTGGACTGGGACTAGATATGGGTCTTGAAGAGAAACTTCCGAGCGGGTTCATGCTCAGCACGGTCGAGCAGGTGGCCGGCTGGGCGCGCAAGAACTCCGTCTGGCCGGCGACGTTCGGTCTCGCCTGCTGCGCCATCGAGCTGATGTCCACCGGCGGTCCCAAGCACGACCTGGCGCGCTTCGGCATGGAGCGCGCCTCGGCGTCTCCGCGCCAGGCCGACCTGATGATCGTCGCGGGCCGGCTGTCGCAGAAGATGGCCCCGGTGCTGCGCCAGATCTACGACCAGATGGCCGAGCCCAAATGGGTCATCGCGATGGGCGTCTGCGCCTCCAGCGGCGGCATGTTCAACAACTACGCGATCGTGCAGGGCGTCGACCACGTCGTCCCCGTCGACATCTACCTCCCCGGCTGCCCGCCGCGGCCCGAGATGCTCATCGACGCGATCGTGAAGCTGCACGACAAGATCCAGAACACGAAGTTCGGCGCGCACCGTGCCAAGCAGATCGACGAGCTCGAACTGCAGGCCCTGCGGACGCTGCCGCTGATCGACCAGGGGACCGCCAAATGACGAGCGAACCCGCTGACAACCTCCCGAAGGTGCCGGAGGAGCCGGTCGCGCACCTGGGCATGTTCGGCGCCTCGGGCACCGGCGACACCTCCGGCTACGGCCGCCTCGTCGTGCGGCGCAAGCCCGAGCTGTCCAGCGCCCGCCCCTACGGCGGCTACTTCGACACGATCGCCGACGAGCTGGAGCGCGCCCTGGGCGGCGATCTCGGCGACGCCGTCGAGCGCGTGGTCGTCGACCGCGGCGAGCTGACCTTCCACGTCAAGCGTGAGCGCCTGCTCGACGTCGTCAGGGCCCTGCGCGACGACCCCGCCCTGCGCTTCGAGCTCTCGCTCGGCGTCTCCGGCGTGCACTACCCCCACCTGGTGGGCCAGGAGCTGCACGCGGTGATCCACCTGTGCTCGATCACGCACAACCGCCGCCTGCGCGTCGAGGTCTCCTGCCCCGACGACGACCGGCACATCCCCTCCACGGTCTCGGTCTACCCGACGCACGACTGGCACGAGCGCGAGACCTGGGACTTCTTCGGCATCGTCTTCGACGGGCACCCGGCGCTGACCCGCATCATGATGCCCGACGACTGGGACGGTCACCCCCAGCGCAAGGACTACCCGCTCGGTGGCATCCCGGTCGAGTACCGCGGCGCCGAGATCCCCGCGCCGGACCAGAGGAGGTCCTACACATGAGCGTCCCCTACCAGGAGACGAAGGAGACCATCGGGTCCCCGTACGACGACACGTACGACGAGGCCACCGAGGGCAAGGTCTACACCGTCTCCGGCAACGACTGGACCGAGCTCGTCGAGACCCTCTCCGGCCAGCAGGACCAGCAGCTCGTCATCAACATGGGCCCCCAGCACCCGTCCACGCACGGCGTGCTGCGCCTGGTCCTGAACCTCGACGGCGAGACGGTCACCGAGGCCCGCACGGTCATCGGCTACCTGCACACCGGCATCGAGAAGAACCTCGAGTACCGGACGTGGACGCAGGGCACGACGTTCGTCACCCGGATGGACTACCTGGCGCCGATCTTCAACGAGACCGCCTACTGCATGGGCGTCGAGCGGCTGCTGGGCATCACCGACCGGATCCCCGAGCGGGCCCAGGCCATCCGCGTGATGATGATGGAGCTCACCCGGATCTCCTCGCACATGGTGGCCATCGGCACCTTCGGCATGGAGCTGGGCGCGACCACGCCGTTCCTCTTCGGGTCCCGCGAGCGCGAGATGGTGCTCGACGTGATGGAGTACATCACCGGCCTGCGGATGAACATGGCCTACGTCCGGCCCGGAGGCGTCTCCGTCGACCTGCCCGCCGGCGCCGTCGACAAGGTCGGCGAGCTGCTCAAGGTCATGCCGGGGCGCATCAAGGACATGCGCAAGATGCTCGACGCGAACCCGGTCTATCTCGCCCGCACCAAGGACGTCGCCTACCTCGACCTCACCGGCTGCATGGCGCTGGGCGTCACCGGCCCGATGCTGCGGGCCGCGGGCCTGCCGTGGGACCTGCGCAAGTCGCAGCCCTACTGCGGCTACGAGACCTATGAGTTCGACGTCCCGACGGAGAAGACCGCCGACGTCTACGGCCGCTACCTGGTACGGGTGGCCGAGATGGAGGAGTCGCTCAAGATCATTGAGCAGGCGCTCGACCGCCTCTCCGGGCCGCTCAAGAACGACCGGGTGATGGTCGACGACAAGAAGATCGGCTGGCCCGCGCAGCTCGCGCTCGGCCCCGACGGCCTGGGCAACTCGCCCGACCACATCGCGCACATCATGAGCGGCTCCATGGAGGCGCTCATCCACCACTTCAAGCTGGTGACCGAGGGATTCCGGGTCCCGGCCGGGCAGGCGTACGCCTCGGTCGAGTCGCCGCGCGGCGAGCTCGGCGCCCACGTGGTCAGCGACGGCGGGACCCGCCCCTACCGCGTACACTTCCGCGACCCGTCCTTCACGAACCTGCAGGCCATGCCCGCGACGTGCGAGGGCGGCGCGGTCGCCGACGTCATCTCGGCGGTGGCCTCGATCGACCCGGTGATGGGAGGTGTCGACCGATGAGTGCCAGCAAGGGCCCGGCCGGCGAGTCGGCGAACGCCGCGGACAAGACGCTCGACGCGAGCACGGGCACCGGCCTGACGGGCGAGAGCGCCCTCGGGACGACCACCGCCCTGGGCGGTGAGCCCTCGAACGAGGCCGCCCGCACGGGCGGCGAGGAGGTGAGCGCGACCGTGACCAAGGGGTACGCGCCGGAAGTGCGGGAGCGCCTGGAGCGCGACGCCAAGGAGATCATCGGCCGCTACCCGAAGCCGCGGTCGGCCCTGCTGCCCCTGCTGCACCTGGTGCAGTCGGAGGACGGCTACGTCTCCGACGACGGCCACGAGTTCTGCGCCGAGATCCTCGGCCTGAGCAAGGCCGAGGTCGTGGGCGTCTCGACCTTCTACACGATGTACAAGCGCAAGCCGATGGGCCAGTACCACGTGGGCGTGTGCATCAACACGCTGTGCGCGGTCATGGGCGGCGACCAGATCTGGGACGAGCTGTCGGAGCACGCGGGCATCGGCCACGACGAGACGACCCCCGACGGCAAGGTCTCGCTGGAGCGGCTGGAGTGCAACGCCGCCTGTGACTTCGCCCCGGTGATGATGGTCAACTGGGAGTTCTTCGACAACCAGACCCCGGCCTCGGCCAAGCAGCTCGTCGACGACCTCAGGGACGGCAAGGAGCTCTCGCCCACCCGGGGCCCGAAGAAGCTCTGCACGTTCAAGGAGGCCTCGCGGGTGCTCGCGGGCCTGCCCGACGGCCTGGCCGGCGACGGCCCCTCGGCGAACGGCGCCTCCCTGGAGGGCCTGAAGATCGCCAAGGCCAAGGGCTGGAAGGCTCCGGAGGCGTGAGCGTGCCACGGAGCGGAACCACCACGAGCGGGCGCGCCGGTCACCCCGGCGCGTGCGGGTGCAACGAGCGTGCCGGCAGGCACGGTGCGGCCTCGTCACGGAGCGACGGGCTGCCAGGCGAGGAGACGAAGTGACCACTCTCACCCCGGTTCTGACCGCGAACTGGGACCAGCCCAACTCCTTCACCCTGGAGGGCTACGGCGACTACTCGGCGGCCGAGAAGGCGCTGGGCATGGACCCCGACGCCGTCATCCAGGCCGTCAAGGACTCCGGACTGCGCGGCCGAGGCGGCGCGGGCTTCCCCACCGGCATGAAGTGGGGCTTCATCCCTCAGGGGGACGGCAAGCCGCACTATCTGGTGGTCAACGCCGACGAGTCCGAGCCGGGCACGTGCAAGGACATCCCGCTGATGATGGCGAACCCGCACTCGCTGGTCGAGGGCGTCATCATCACGGCGTACGCGATCCGGGCCAACCACGCCTTCATCTACGTGCGCGGCGAGGTGGTGCACGTCGTGCGCCGCCTGCAGGCCGCCGTGGCCGAGGCGTACGCCAAGGGGTATCTCGGCACCGACCTGTTCGGCTCCGGTTTCGACCTGGAACTGGTCGTGCACAGCGGGGCGGGCGCCTACATCTGTGGCGAGGAGACGGCGCTGCTCGACTCGCTGGAGGGTTATCGCGGCCAACCTCGGCTCAAACCCCCCTTCCCCGCCGTGGCGGGCCTGTACGCCTCGCCGACAGTGGTGAACAACGTCGAGTCCATCGCGAGTGTTCCCTCGATCGTCGCCAACGGCGCCGACTGGTTCGCCGGGATGGGCACCGAGAAGTCCAAGGGCTTCGGCATCTTCTCGCTCAGCGGCCACGTGACCCGGCCCGGCCAGTACGAGGCGCCGCTCGGCATCACGCTGCGCGAGCTGCTGGAGATGGCCGGAGGGATCCGCGAGGGCCACCGGCTCAAGTTCTGGACCCCCGGCGGGTCGAGCACCCCGATCTTCACCGACGAGCACCTCGACGTCCCGCTGGACTTCGAGTCCGTCGGGGCCAAGGGCTCGATGCTCGGCACCCGGGCCCTGCAGATCTTCGACGAGACCACCTGCGTGGTGCGCGCCGTGCTCCGCTGGACGGAGTTCTACGCGCACGAGTCGTGCGGCAAGTGCACCCCCTGCCGGGAGGGCACCTACTGGCTCAAGCAGGTGCTCAAGCGGCTGGAGAAGGGCCAGGGCACCGAAGAGGACCTGACCACGATCACCGACATCGCCGACAACATCCTGGGACGCTCGTTCTGCGCCCTGGGCGACGGTGCCACCAGCCCCATCCACTCGTCGGTGAAGCACTTCCGCGACGAGTACCTCAAGCACTTCGAGATCGGCGGCTGCCCGTTCGATCACGCCCCGTCCCGGGTGTGGGGTGCCCAGTGAGCGCGCGGACCAAGGCCACCGGCAAGCACGTCGGCAAGCACAGCACCGTCCCGGTCCCCAGGCCGGCGGAGGAGACGCCATGACCGTCGAAGCCACCACCCCGGCGCAGCAGGTGCCGGTGAACCTGGTCACCGTCACCATCGACGGCTTCCAGGTGAGCGTCCCGAAGGGCACTCTGATCATCCGGGCGGCCGAGCTGCTCGGCATCCAGATCCCCCGGTTCTGCGACCACCCGCTGCTGGAGCCGGCCGCCAACTGCCGCCAGTGCCTGGTGGACATCCCCGACGCCGGCAACGGCCGGGGCTTCCCCAAGCCGCAGCCCTCCTGTGCGATCGAGGTCGCCGAGGGCATGGTCGTGCAGACCCAGCTCACCTCCCCGGTCGCCGAGAAGGCGCAGCGCGGCGTGATGGAGCTGCTGCTCCTGAACCACCCGCTCGACTGCCCCGTCTGCGACAAGGGCGGCGAGTGCCCGCTGCAGAACCAGGCCATGTCCAACGGCCAGGGCGAGAGCCGCTTCGTGGAGAAGAAGCGGACCTTCGACAAGCCGGTGGCGCTCTCCTCGGAGGTGCTGCTCGACCGCGAGCGCTGCGTCCAGTGCGCGCGCTGCATCCGCTTCTCCGACGAGATCGCCGGCGACCCGCTCATCGACTTCTTCGAGCGCGGGGCCAAGGAGCAGGTGGCCACCGCCGACGGCCGCCCCTTCGAGTCCTACTTCTCCGGCAACACCGTGCAGATCTGCCCGGTGGGCGCGCTCACCGGTGCCGCGTACCGCTTCCAGGCCCGCCCGTTCGACCTGGTCTCCACGCCCAGCGCCTGCGAGCACTGCGCGAGCGGCTGCTCCCTGCGCACCGACCACCGGCGCGGCAAGGTCACCCGCCGCCTGGCCGGGGACGACCCCGAGGTCAACGAGGAGTGGAACTGCGACAAGGGTCGCTGGGCCTTCACCTACGCGACCCAGCCCGACAGGCTGAGGACCCCCCTCGTCCGTGACGAGGAGGGACGCCTCGTCCCGGCCTCCTGGCCCGAGGCGTTCGCCGCGGCCGCCAAGGGCCTGTCCGCCGCCCGCGGGCGCGCGGGCGTGCTGGTCGGCGGCCGCCTCACCGTCGAGGAGGCGTACGGGTACGCGAAGTTCGCCCGGATCGCCCTCGGCACGAACGACGTCGACTTCCGCGCCAGGCCGCACTCCGAGGAGGAGGCGCGCTTCCTGGCGCACGCCGTCGCGGGCAAGGGCATCGAGGTCCGCTACGCCGACCTGGAGAAGGCGCCCGCGGTGCTCCTGGCGGGCTTCGAGCCCGACGAGGAGTCGCCAATCGTCTTCCTGCGCCTGCGCAAGGCGGCGCGCAAGAAGGGCCTGAAGGTCTTCTCGGTCGCGCCGTTCGCCGGCCCCGGGCTCGCCAAGATGGGCGGCACCCTGGTCCCGGCGGCGCCGGGCACCGAGACCGCCGTCCTGGACGACCTGGCCGCCGTGGACGCCATCGCCGCCGAGGCGATCAGGCAGCCCGGCGCGATCATCCTGGCCGGTGAGCGGCTCGCCACCGTGCCGGGCGCGCTGTCGTCGCTGCTGCGGCTCGCCGACTCCACCGGCGCCCGCCTGGCCTGGATCCCGCGCCGCGCCGGTGAACGCGGGGCGATCGAGGCCGGGGCACTGCCGAACCTGCTGCCGATCGGCCGCCCGGTCGGCGACGAGACCGCCCGCGCCGAGGTGGCCAGGGCGTGGGACGTCGCCTCCCTGCCCGAGGGCGAGGGCCGCGACACCACCGCCATGCTGGCGGCGGCGCTCGACGGCCAGATCGACGCCCTCGTCGTCGCCGGTGTCGACCCCTACGACCTGCCGGCCCCGCAGGCCGCGCTGCTCGCCCTGGAGAACACCCCGTTCATCGTGAGCCTGGAGCAGCGCGCCAGCGCGGTCACCGACCGCGCCGACGTGGTGCTCCCCGTCGCCGTGGTGTCCGAGAAGTCGGGCACCTTCGTCGACTGGGAGGGACGCGGGCGCACCTTCGAGGCGGCGATCCCGGTTCCGGGGATCATGAGCGACCTGCGGGTCGTCTCCTCGATCGCCGACGCGATGGACGTCCACCTCGGCCTGCCCGACCCCGCGGCCGCCCGCCGCGAGCTCGGCGCGATCGGCGCCTGGCGCGGTCCCAGGGCCGCCGCCCCCGAGGCGGCCGGCCGGTCCGCCGCCCGGCCCGAGGCAGGGGAGGCCGTGCTGGCCAGCTGGCACCTGCTGCTCGACGACGGCCGTCTGCAGGCCGGGGAGCCGTACCTGGCGGGCACCGCCCGTGCGGCCGAGGCGCTGGTGTCGGAGTCCACCGCCGCCGAGTCCGGCCTGGTCGACGGCGGCGAGGTTGTCGTCAGCACCGAGCGCGGCTCGCTCACCCTGCCGGTGCGGATCGCCGACCTGCCCGACCGGGTGGTGTGGCTGCCCGCCAACTCCGCGGGCCGCTCGGTCACCCGGGACCTGCGCGCCGTCGCCGGTGACGTGGTCAGGATCGGCGCCTCCTCCGGAGGCGCCGCCGTGGCCCCCGTGGCCCCCGTCGCCGCCGCCCCGGTCACGCCGGGCCCGGCGAGCACCGTCGCGGGCACCGGCACCACCGGCACCACGGCCGGCGAGGCACGCGCCGCCGGCGAAGCCAACGAGGAGCGGTAATGAATGTCCGGACTCTTCTAGTAGCGGCCGAACCGAACTTCCCGGGCGTCGCCGACTTCGGCAAGGACCCGCTCTGGATCAGCATCATCAAGGCCGCCGTCATCTTCATCGTCCTGATGCTGGGCGTGCTGTTCGGCGTGTGGTTCGAGCGCAAGCTCATCTCCCGCATGCAGAACCGCTACGGCCCCAACCGGGCGGGCAAGTTCGGGTTGCTCCAGTCGGTGGCCGACGGTCTCAAGATGGGGCTGAAGGAAGACCTGATGCCCCGGACCGTCGACAAGGTGATCTACTTCATCGCCCCGGTCGTCCTGGCGGTCCCGGCCTTCCTGGCCTTCTCCGTCATCCCGATGGGCCCGATGGTCTCGATGTTCGGGGTCCAGACGCCGCTGCAGCTCACCGACCTGCCGGTCGCGGTGCTGCTGGTGCTGGCGATGGCCTCGATCGGCGTGTACGGCATCGTGCTGGCCGGCTGGGGCTCGCGCTCCCCCTACTCGGTGCTCGGCGGCCTGCGGGCCAGCGCCCAGGTGGTCTCGTACGAGATCGCGATGGGCCTGTCGTTCGTCGGCGTCTTCCTGTTCGCCGGGACCCTCTCCACCTCGGAGATCGTCGCGGCCCAGGCCCAGGGCGGCACGCTCACGCTGGGCGGCCTGAACATCCCGCTGCCGTCCTGGTACATGATCCTGCTGATCCCGTCCTTCCTGATCTACGTCATCACGATGCTGGGCGAGACCAACCGGGTCCCCTTCGACCTGCCCGAGGGTGAGGGCGAGCTGGTCGGCGGCTTCCAGACCGAGTACTCCAACTCGTTGAAGTTCGCGGTCATCATGCTCGCCGAGTACGTCAACGTCTTCGTGGTCTCCGCGGTCTCCATCACCCTGTTCATGGGCGGCTGGCAGGCCCCGTGGCCGATCTCCGCGTGGGACGGGGCCAACACCGGCTGGTGGCCGCTGCTGTGGTTCTTCATCAAGATGGTGCTGGTCTTCTCCTTCTTCGTCTGGTGCCGCGCCTCGCTGCCGCGCGTCAGGTACGACCAGCTGATGGCCCTCGGCTGGAAGATCCTCATTCCGGTCAACCTGGCCTGGATCATGCTCGTCGCCACGGTCAAGGCCATGCGGCTGGAGGGCGCCAACCAGACGCTCGTGTTCACCGTGCTCGCGATCGTCGTGATCGGCTGCTTCGGCATCTGGTGGCGCTTCGACAGCGTGCTGCAGAAGCGCAAGGAGGCCAGGGCCGCCCAGGTCCAGGCCGAGTTCGAGCAACTCCAAGCCGAGCCGTCCGCCGGTGGCTTCCCGGTGCCGCCGCTCGACCTGCCGCACTACCACGGTGTAGCGCGCAAGGAGGTTCCCAGTGGGAGCAACTGATTGGCTGAACCCCATCAAGGGATTCGGCGTGACCTTCCATACGATGTTCAAGAAGGTCGAGACGGTCAACTACCCCGAGGAACAGCGGCCCACGGCTCCGCGCTTCCACGGCCGGCACCAGCTCAACCGCTGGCCCGACGGCCTGGAGAAGTGCGTCGGCTGCGAGCTGTGCGCCTGGGCCTGCCCGGCCGACGCGATCTTCGTCGAGGGGGCGGACAACACCGACGAGGAGCGCTTCTCGCCGGGTGAGCGCTACGGGCGCACCTACCAGATCAACTATCTGCGGTGCATCCTGTGCGGCCTGTGCATCGAGGCGTGCCCGACACGGGCGCTCACGATGACCAACGAGTACGACCTCGCCGACACCAGCCGTGAGAGCCTCATCTACACCAAGGAGATGCTGCTCGCGCCGCTCGGCCCCGGCATGGAGATCCCGCCGCACCCCATGCGTCTCGGCGAGACCGAAGAGGACTACTACCGGCTGGGACGCAACAATGGGTGAGACCATCACGTTCTGGGTGCTGGCGGTCGTCTCGGTGGGGGCGGCCCTCGGGCTCGTCTTCAGCCGCAAGGCGGTCTACTCGGCGCTGATGCTGGGCGTCGTCATGCTGTCGCTGGCCGTGCTGTACGCCGTCCAGGACGCCCCCTTCCTCGCCGCGGTGCAGATCATCGTCTACACCGGCGCGGTCATGATGCTCTTCCTGTTCGTCCTGATGCTCGTCGGCGTCGACTCCGCCGACTCGCTGGTCGAGACGATCAAGGGGCAGCGTCTCTGGGCGTCCGTCGCGGGCCTGTCCTTCGCGGCGCTGCTCGCCCTGGGCGTCGGCAACGCCGTCTACGCCGCGCCCACCGGCCTCGACGCGGCCGTGAAGGCCGCGGGCGGCAACGTGCCCTCCCTGGCACAGCTCATCTTCACCAGGTACGTCTTCGCCTTCGAGGTCACCTCGGCGCTGCTGATCACCGCAGCGCTCGGCGCGATGGTGCTGGCGCACCGCGAGCGGGTCCGGCCCAAGGCCACCCAGCGCGACCTGGCCCGCGCCCGCTTCACCGGCCCGCAGCCCTCGCCGCTGCCGGGGCCCGGCACCTACGCGCTGCACAACGCGATCGACATGCCCGCCCTGCTGCCCGACGGCACGGTCGCGGAGAAGTCCATCAACCGGGTGCTCGCCCGGCACGAGATCGAGGAAGGCTTCGCGCCGACCGACCCGGCGAAGGCGGCGCTCATCAGGCAGGTCCTGGAGAAGGACGCGGCGCAGAGCCGCGACTCCGACCCAGGCGACGAGCCCGTCCATGTGAGGGACGCGGCACTCCAGCAGGAGGACGGCAAGTGACCACTCACTACCTGGTGCTCTCCGCGCTGCTGTTCGCGATCGGCGCCGTCGGTGTGCTGGTGCGGCGCAACGCGATCGTGGTGTTCATGTGCGTGGAGCTCATGCTCAACGCCTGCAACCTCGCGTTCGTCGCCTTCGCCAGGCAGCAGGGCAACCTGGACGGCCAGATCATCGCGTTCTTCGTGATGGTGGTGGCCGCGGCCGAGGTCGTCATCGGCCTCGCCATCATCGTGATGATCTTCCGAACCCGCAGGTCCGCGTCGGTGGACGACGCCAACCTGCTGAAGTACTAAGAGGTGGCCGTGGAACCCGCTGAGATCATCCAGCATTCCGGAGGTGCGATCGGGGCCTCCTGGCTCATGATCGCGCTTCCGCTGCTCGGCGCCGCGGTCCTGCTGCTGGGCGGGCGCCGCACCGACCGCTGGGGGCACCTCCTCGGTGTCGCGATGTCGCTGGGCGCCTTCGTGGTGGCCGTCGTCGCCTTCGTCCAGATCCTCGGCCTGCCCGAGGCCCAGCGCCGCCAGGGCGTCGCGCTCTACCAGTTCATCCCCGGCGTCGCCGACATGGGGCTGCTGATCGACCCGCTGTCGATCAGCTTCGCCCTGCTGATCACCGGTGTGGGATCGCTGATCCACATCTACTCGATCGGCTACATGTCGCACGACGTCGACCGGCGCAGGTTCTTCGCGTACCTGAACCTGTTCGTCGCGGCGATGCTCCTGCTGGTGCTGGCCGACAACTACGTCGCCCTGTTCATCGGCTGGGAGGGTGTGGGCCTGGCCTCGTACCTGCTCATCGGGTTCTGGCAGTTCAAGCCCTCGGCGGCGGCCGCGGCGAAGAAGGCCTTCATCGTCAACCGCGTCGGCGACTTCGGCCTGCTGATCGCGATCTTCACGGTCTTCACGACGTTCGGCACGGTCGCCTTCGCCGACCTGACCCACGGGACCGTGAGCGGGGCGATCACCTCCGGCGGCGCCTCGCAGGGCACGGTCACCGCGATCGGCCTGCTGCTGCTCCTGGGCGCCTGCGGCAAGTCGGCCCAGCTGCCGCTGCAGTCGTGGCTGCTGGACGCGATGGAGGGCCCGACCCCGGTCTCGGCCCTCATCCACGCCGCGACCATGGTCACCGCGGGCGTCTACCTGGTCGTCCGCTCGGGCGCCTTCTTCGAGGCCGCCCCGACCGCGCAGCTCGTCGTGACGATCGTCGGTGTGGCCACGCTGCTCGCCGGTGCGATCATCGGTTGCGCCAAGGACGACATCAAGAAGGGCCTCGCGGGCTCGACGATGTCGCAGATCGGCTACATGATGCTCGGCGCGGGCCTCGGCCCGGTGGGCTACGCCTTCGCCATCGCGCACCTGATCGGGCACGGCTTCTTCAAGGCCAACATGTTCCTCGGGGCGGGCTCGGTCATGCACGCCATGAACGACGAGGTCGACATGCGCAAGTACGGCGGGCTGTTCTCGGTGATGAAGGTCACCGCGGCCACGTTCATCGTCGGCTACCTTGCGATCATCGGCTTCCCGCTGCTGTCCGGTTACTTCACCAAGGACGGCATCATCGAGACGGCGATGCACCACAACCAGATCCTGGGCTGGCTCGCGGTCCTGGGCGCGGGCATCACCGGCTTCTACATGTCGCGGATGGTCTTCATGACCTTCTTCGGCAAGAAGCGCTGGGCCGACGACGCGCACCCGCACGAGTCGCCCTCGGTGATGACCGTGCCGCTCATCCTGCTCTCGATCGGCTCGATCGTCCTGGGCGCCTTCCTGGTCCTGGACAACCGGTTCATGAGGTTCCTCGCCCCGGCGGTCGGCCTGCCCGAGGAGCTTCCCGGGTTCCACCCCCTCAGCGTCCCCGGCCTGACCACGCTCGCGCTGGTCGCCGTCGGCGTCGCCTTCGCCTGGTTCCGTTACGGTGCCGCCGAGGTGCCCGCGGTCGCCCCGCGCGGCTCGTTCCTCACCACCTTCGCCCGCCGTGACCTCTACGGCGACGCGCTGAACGAGGCGCTGTTCATGCGCCCCGGCCAGTGGCTGGCCCGCATCGCGGTGTTCTTCGACAACCGCGGCATCGACGGCCTGGTCAACGGCCTGGCGGCGGGGATCGGCGGGACCTCCGGGCGGCTGCGCCGCATCCAGACCGGCTACGTGCGGTCCTACGCGTTGTCCATCCTCTTCGGTGCCGCCGTGGTCGTTGGCGCGCTGCTCTACGTAGGGAACATGTGATGCCCTGGCTCTCGACCCTGATGGCCGTGCCCGTTCTGGGCGCGGTGGGTGTCTCCCTTGTCAAGAGTGACAAGCTCGCCAAGCAGCTGGCCCTGGTGGTCTCGCTGGTCGTGCTCGCGCTGACCGTCGTCCTGGCGGTCCAGTTCGACCCGGCCTCCGGGACGCGCTTCCAGTTCGCCGAGGTCTACGAGTGGATCCCGCGCTTCGGCGTCCACTACGGCGTCGGCGTCGACGGCATCGCCCTGGTGCTGATCGCGCTGTCGGCGATCCTCGTGCCGATCGTGATCCTCGCCTCCTGGCACGACGCCGACGGCTCCGGGGCCGCGGCCCCGCCCAAGCGGTCGGTGAAGACCTACTTCGCGCTGCTGCTGGTGCTGGAAGCGATGATGATCGGCGTCTTCGCGGCGACCGACGTCTTCCTCTTCTACGTCTTCTTCGAAGCCATGCTCATCCCGATGTACTTCATGATCGGGTCGTACGGCGGGGCGCAGCGGTCCTACGCGGCCGTGAAGTTCCTGCTGTACTCGCTGTTCGGCGGCCTGCTCATGCTGGTCGCGGTGATCGCGCTCTACGTGGTCGCCGGGAAGAACACCTTCATGTTCCCCGAGCTCATCGCGGCCGTTCAGGACCCGACCACGCAGAAGTGGCTCTTCGCGGGCTTCTTCATCGCGTTCGCGGTCAAGGCGCCGCTGTGGCCGTTCCACACCTGGCTGCCCGACGCCGCCGCGCAGGCCCCGGCCGGCGCCGCGGTGCTGCTGGTGGGCGTGCTGGACAAGGTCGGCACGTACGGGATGCTGCGCTTCTGCCTGGAGCTGTTCCCCGAGGCGTCGAAGTTCTTCACCCCGCTGGTGATCGTGCTGGCGGTCGTGGGCATCGTCTACGGCGCGATCGTGGCCATCGGCCAGACCGACATGAAGCGCCTGATCGCCTACACCTCGATCTCGCACTTCGGCTTCATCGCGCTGGGCGTCTTCGCGATGACCCCGAACGCGGGCGCGGGCGCCACCCTCTACATGGTCAACCACGGCTTCTCGACCGGCGCGCTGTTCCTGATCGCGGGCTTCCTGATCTACCGCCGGGGTTCCAGCCGGATCGCCGACTACGGGGGCGTGCAGAAGGTCGCCCCGCTGCTCGCGGGCACCTTCCTGATCGCGGGCCTGTCCGGGCTCTCCCTGCCGGGCCTGTCCACGTTCGTCAGCGAGTTCATGGTCCTGCTCGGCACCTACCAGCGCTACCCGGTCCCGGCGATCATCGCGACGAGCGGCGTCGTCCTGGCGGCCGTCTACATCCTGTGGATGTACCAGCGCATGATGACCGGCGCCCCGAAGGAGCCGGCGGTCGCCGTGCCCGGTTCCCCGGAGGAGGCGGCGCACGTCCTGCCCGACTCCCCGAAGAAGCCGGTGCTGAGCCTGCCCGACCTGAACCTGCGCGAGATCTTCGTGGTGGCCCCGCTGGTCGCGGTGCTCCTCGTCCTGGGCTTCTACCCCAAGCCGGTGCTCGACGTGATCAACCCCGCGGTGGACAAGACGCTCAGCAGTATCAACATCGAACAGCCCAAACCCGCCGTGGCGGACCAGAAGGGGGCCGGGCAGTGAACGACGCCATCATCCAACCCCCGACGATCGAGTACGCGCTGCTCTCACCAATGCTGCTCGTGTTCGGCGCGGCCATCATCGGCGTGCTGATCGAGGCGTTCGCGCCCCGCTACCTGCGCAAGTCGATCCACATGCCGCTCACGCTGCTGGCCCTGGTCGGCGCGTTCCTGATGACCGTGCTCAACGCGGTCAACGGCCTGCCGGACGCCCCGGCGGCGATGGGCTCGGTCGCGGTCGACGGCCCCTCCCTGTTCATCTGGGGCATCATCCTGGTGCTCGCCGTCGTCAGCACGCTCCTGATCAACGACGAGGAGCAGTTCGTCGCGCAGGCGGCGGCGGTGCCGGGCAGCCCCGACGAGGAGGAGGCGATCCTCAGCGGGTACGCCCAGACCGAGGTCTACCCGCTGCTGCTGTTCTCGGTCGGCGGCATGCTGCTCTTCGCCTCCGCCAACGACCTGCTGATCATGTTCGTCGGCCTTGAGGTCATGTCCCTGCCGCTGTACCTGCTCTGCGGCCTGGCCCGCCGTCGCCGCCTGCTCTCGCAGGAGGCCTCGGTCAAGTACTTCCTGCTCGGCGCGTTCTCCTCGGCCTTCTTCCTGTACGGGATGGCCCTGGTCTACGGCTACGCCGGGTCGGTGGACCTGCGGGCCATCAGCGACTCGCTCAGCGCGGTCAGCGGCCAGGAGACGCTGCTGCTGATCGGCACCGCGATGCTCGGCATCGGCCTGCTCTTCAAGATCGGCGCCGCGCCGTTCCAGGCGTGGAAGCCTGACGTCTACCAGGGCGCGCCCACCGCGGTCACCGCCCTGATGGCCTCCACCGTCCTTGTCGCGGCCTTCGGGGCCGTGCTCAGGGTCTTCTGGGTGGCTCTGGGCGGGCTTGAGTGGAACTGGAAGCCGGTCATGTGGGGCGTGGCGATCCTGACGATGATCGTCGGCGCGATCCTGGCCATCACCCAGACCGAGATCAAGCGCATGCTCGCCTACTCCTCGATCGCGCACGCGGGCTTCCTGCTCACCGGCATCGTCGCGGTCGGCGCCGCCGAGCAGAACGCCCAGGCCCTGTCGGCCATCCTGTTCTACCTGACCGCGTACGGCTTCACCACGGTCGGCGCCTTCGCGGTCGTCACCATGGTCCGCGACGCGGGAGGCGAGGCCGGGCACCTGTCCCGGTGGGCCGGCCTGGGCAAGCGCTCCCCGGTCCTGGCGGGCATCTTCGCCTTCTTCCTGCTGGCCTTCGCGGGCATCCCGCTCACGAGCGGCTTCTTCGGCAAGTACGCCGTCTTCTCGGCGGCGGTCGCCGGAGACGCCCTGCCGCTGGTCGTCGTGGGTGTGGTCAGCTCGGCGATCGCGGCGTTCTTCTACGTCCGCGTCATCGTGCTGATGTTCTTCAGCGAGCCCGCCGCCGACGGGCCGTCCATCGCGGCTCCCACGGTGGGCACCTCGGCGGTGGTCGCCCTGGCGGCAGCGGCTACGGTAGTGCTGGGGATTTTCCCGCAGCCGGTGCTCGATCTCGCGGATCAGGCTGCGTCCGCGCTGTTCATTCGCTAGAGGAGTAACGTTTCATGGCTGCGCCCCCGGTGGTTGATCTCCCGTTCGTCGACGAGCGGCTGGCGCGGGACGTCGCTACCGGACTGGCAGAGGTCGAGAAGCTGCTGCGGTCCTCGGTGCAGAGCGACGACGCCTTCGTCACGGAGGCGTCCAAGCACCTCATCGAGGCCGGCGGCAAGCGGTTCCGGGCCATGCTCGCCCTGCTCGCCGCCCAGTTCGGCTCACCGGAGGCGGCGGGCGTGGTGCCCGGGGCCGTGGTGATCGAGCTGACCCACCTGGCGACGCTCTACCACGACGACGTGATGGACGAGGCCCCGGTCCGCCGGGGCTCCCCGTCGGCGAACGCCCGCTGGGACAACACCGTGGCCATCCTGACCGGCGACTACCTGTTCGCCCAGGCGTCGGAGATCCTCGCCGACCTCGGTCCCGACATCATCAGGATCCAGGCCCAGACGTTCTCCCGCCTGGTACGCGGCCAGATCCGCGAGACCATCGGCCCCCGCCCCGGCGACGACCCGGTGGCCCACTACATCGGGGTGCTGGCCGACAAGACCGGTTCGCTGATCGCCACCTCCGGCCGGTTCGGCGCGATGCTCAGCGGCGCCTCGCCCGAGGTGGTCGAGCGGCTGACCCGGGCCTGCGAGGCGATCGGGGTCGCCTGGCAGCTCGGCGACGACCTGCTGGACGTCGCCTCCGAGTCGGTCGAGTCGGGCAAGACCCCCGGAACCGACCTGCGCGAGGGCATCCGGACCCTGCCGGTGCTCTACGTGCTCGCCTCTTCCCCGGACGACTCCGGTGCCCCCGAGGGTGCCCGCCTGCGCGAGCTGCTGGCCGGTCCGGTGGCGGAGGAGGACGTCGAGGAGACCCTGCGCCTGCTCCGCGCCCACCCGGCCATGGAGCGCGCCCGCGCCGAGCTGCTCGCCTGGGCCGCCCGCGCCCGCGAGGACCTCGCGAGCCTCCCCGACATCCCGGCCCGCACCGCTTATCTGGCCCTGTGCGACTACGTGGTGGAGCGGTCCGGCTGACCGTGGCCTGTTGGGGCCGGGGTGTGGCCATGAAGTGGTCCGGCCGGCTTCGTTAGCCTTGACACTGTGCGATCACGTCGTGAAGCGTGCGGGCCGGTCGGCGCGGACATGGTCATCGCCCGGCTCGCCCACCCGGCAGGGCTGGGTTTTGCGCACGTCTTCCACGATGTTCCTTGCATGCCAAAGCAAAGATTGTACGTGCATGTAGACTCCTGCCGATAGAACACTCCAGGAGGAATCACCATGTCGTGGGACCGTTTCGCCCTCTTGCACGCGCGCGTGGAGGCGGAGTTGACCAAGGCCCTCCAGCGCGGGCACGGCCTCGGGCTGTCGGAGTACCGCGCGCTGGGACGGCTCGCCACCGCTCCCGGCGGCTGCATGCGCATGCAGGAGCTCGCCGAGGCCGTGGGGCTCAACCAGAGCTCGGTGACCCGCCTCGTCGCCCGCCTGGAGGAGGCCGGGATGACCCGGCGCGACCTCTGCTCCGACGACCGCCGCGGCGTCTACTCGGTGATCACCGACGAGGGACGGGCCCGCCTGGCCGGGGCCACGCCCACCTACGAGCGTTCCCTGGCCGCGGCCCTGGAGCAGGCCGGCGTCGACCCGGACCTCACCCCTCTGGTCCTCGCCGTACGCGGCTCCTGAGGGTCTTGCTTTTCTGTACGGTCCTATACCGGTTCCTCCACCGGAACGGGCCGGGGGGCCGTCCGGCGGGCCCGGGTGGCCGCCCGGAGGCTGTCCCAGGTGAAGACCGACAGCGCCAGCCAGATGACGCCGAACCCCAGCCAGCGGCTGGGCGGCATGACCTCCTGGATGACGAACACGCCGCACAGGAACTGCAGCAGCGGGGCGATGTACTGCAGCAGGCCGATCGTGGTGAGCGGCACCCGGATCGCGGAGGCGGTGAAGCAGAGCAGCGGGACGGCGGTGACCACCCCCGCCCCGGCCAGCAGCAACGCGTGGCCCGCTCCCGCGCTGCCGAACGTGCTCGTCCCCTGCTGCCCCAGGTAGACCAGGTAGCCCAGCGCGGGCAGCAGCAACACCAGCGTCTCGACCGTCATGCTCTCCGCGGCGCCCACCCCGGCGATCTTCTTGACCAGTCCGTACGTGCCGAAGCTGGCGGCCAGCACCAGCGCGATCCATGGCGGGCGCCCGTAGTCGACGGTCAGGATGACCACCGCCACCGTGCCCAGCCCCACCGCGACCCACTGCCACCGCCGCAGCCGCTCCTTCAGCAGCAGCACCCCGAAGAGCACGCTGACCAGCGGGTTGATGAAGTAGCCGAGCGCGCTCTCGACCACGTGCCCGCTGTTGACGGCGTAGATGTAGACGGCCCAGTTGACAGTGATGATCACCGCGGCCAGGGCGAGGAGGCCGAGCTTTCGCGGGGTGCGCAGGAGCGCGCGGAACCAGGACCAGTGGCGCCGTACCGCCAGGATGGCGACGACGGCGACCAGGGACCACGCGATGCGGTGCGCCAGGATCTCCAGGGCGGCCGAGGGCTTCAGGAGCGGCCAGTACAGCGGGAACAGGCCCCACATCGTGTAGGCGGCGATACCGTACAGGACTCCACGGCGCGTTTCAGGCATGAATCCTATCTTCGCTCCTTACTAGGTTTAATACAATTTAGTAGTACTTTCTGCTCTGTTAAGAGAGTCTTACGGGAACACGGGGAGGCCACCGGCGGTTGCCTCCTGGTGAGAACGTGTCAGGAGGAGGTTCACAATGGGCTGGTTGTTCGGCAAGGACAAGACGACGATGGTGTCCCCGGAGAACGCGCTCCCGGGCCGCCCCACGCCGATCACGGCACCCGGCCGCCACGCGGTCCTGGACGCCCCGCTCGCCCCGCCCTACCCCGAGGGCAGCGAGATCGCCGACTTCGGCCTCGGCTGTTTCTGGGGCGCCGAGCGCATCTTCTGGCAGACCCCGGGCGTGATCACCACCTCGGTCGGCTACGCGGGCGGCTACACCCCGAACCCGACCTACGAGGAGGTCTGCACCGGCCAGACCGGCCACACCGAGCTCGTCCGCGTCGTCTTCGACCCCACCAGGGTCTCGTACGAGGAGCTGCTGCGCGTCTTCTGGGAGGCCCACAACCCCACCCAGGGCATGCGCCAGGGCAACGACGTCGGCACGCAGTACCGTTCGGCCGTCTACTTCCACTCACCCGAGCAGGAGAAGTCGGCCCTGACCTCACGCGACGCCTACCAGAAGGTCCTCACCGAGTCGGGCTACGACCCCATCACCACGGAGATCGCCCCGGCGGGTGACTACTTCTTCGCGGAGGAGTATCACCAGCAGTATCTTTTCAAGAACCCGGGCGGCTACTGCGGGATCGGCGGGACCGGGGTGTCGTGCCCGGTGGGGCTGACCTCCGGCGAGGCGTGAGCCTGCGGGTTTAGCCAGATCCTGGCCCTTGATCGCCCGGTGCGTCCGGTGTCGATCTTGGGCCAGATCTGTTTGCGCGGCCGTCCCGGCCCTGAACGAAACACCCTGATGGCGGCCATGACCGCCTCGAACTGCGGCGCGTCTCCGCGCCGGCCGGCGTCCCCGGCGGTCTGCAGGTCGTACACGATCTATTGCCGGACACCTTCGACGTGCGGCCCGGCGAGGTGTGGGAGGTGGCGTTCCGCGCGGCCGATCCCGGCTTGTGGATGAACCACTGCCACAACCTCGCGCACGCCGACCAGGGGATGGCCCCGCATCTGCGGTACGAGGGCGTGATATCCCCCTTCCGCGGCGGGCACGGCGGCTGGCACCGCGTGGAAGTTTCACGGCGGGGCGGGGTGTCCCGCCGCCGGGCGGAAGGGGTCTTCGCAGGAGACGAGCGGGGACGGGCCGGCACGAAAAGATCACGTTGTGGGCACCGGTTTGCCCGAATTTTGCGGCTATACAAAGATTTTCGCATGACTGATCGTGCGCCCGCCGGGCCGGTGAAGATCACGGAGCCGGAACCGGCCGACGCGGAACCCGGCGCACGTCCCGGCGAGACGACCGCCGAGACTTCCGGCGAGTCGACCGGTGAGGTGGCCGGGCGGCAGCGGTGGGTGCCCAGGTTCCTGACCGACCCCGGCGACCGGCTGGCCCTGCTCCTCTGGGCGCTGTCGCACGTCGGTGTGCTGATCTACGCCTACCTGGCCGGCCCCGGCCGGACCACCGACCCCTTCCTCAACCGGTTCACCCGCTGGGACGCCGAGAACTTCATCGCCATCGCCCAGTTCGGCTACGACGGCCCCCCGGGCATGCAGGACGCCGGGAAGCTGCCGGCGTTCTTCCCTGGCATGGCGATACTGATCAGGGTGATGCGGCCGGTCGTCGAGGACGGCCGGCTGGCCACGATGATCATCTCGCTGGTGGCCAGCGCGGTGCTCGCGGTGGCGCTGTCACGGCTCGCCGAGACGTACGCGGCAGGCAGCGGCCGGTACGCGGTGGCGGCGCTGTTCCTCAGCCCGTTCGCCGTGTTCCTGTACTCCGGCTACTCGGAGGCGCTGTTCCTCGCCCTGGCCGTCTCTGCGTGGCTGCTCGCCAGGAACGGCCGCTGGGAGGACGCCGCGCTGTGCGCCGCCGGAGCCGCCACGGTGCGCATCTCCGGCCTGTTCCTGGCCTTCGGACTGCTCGTCATGTTCCTGGTGGCGGAGAACGGCCGCAAACGCCCGGGCGGGTGGCGCCTGCTGCCCTGGCTCGCGCTCCCCGGTGTGCCGCTCGTGTTGTACAGCGTCTACCAGTGGACCCGCACCGGCGACTGGCTGGCCTACAACTCGGTGCAGGACCGGTTCTGGGGCCGGCACGCCGTCTGGCCGTGGGAGGCGCTCGCCAACACCTGGAACATGTCCGACGACGTCGCCTCGCTCACCACGTCCTACTACGGGGAGATCATCTCAGCCGCGGTGCTGCTGGTGCTGGCCGGCTGCCTCGCGGTACGGCGCAAGTGGCCGGAGTTCGCGTACATCATCCCCCAGGTGCTGTCCTTCCTCACCCTGTCGTCGTTCTACATGTCGATCGGCAGGGGATCGCTGACCTGGTTCCCCCTGTGGATCGCCATCGGCGTCGCGGGGGTGCGAAGACCTTGGGTGTGGCTGGTGAGCATGGCCATCATGATCCCGGTCATGGCGATCAACACCGGGAACTTCACCACCGGCGCGTGGATCGGCTGACACCGCCCGCGCCCGGCACTCCGCCCGCGCCCGGCACTCCGCCCGCGCCCGGCGGTCCACCGGTGGGCGTCAGGGCGGGCGCGGGGCGGCGGGTGACCGCGTTCGTGCGGGAGGCCCAGGACAACGATTTCCGGGTTGTGGTCAGCGCGATGACACCGATCGAGGCGCAGGACGTTCGCGTCGGAAGCGATCGCCTCAGGTGGTACCTGTCACGCCTGAAGGTCGAGCCTGTGACCGAGGACATCTCGTCACGGGCGATCGAGCTTCTACAGGATGCGCGTCCGCACGGTCACGAGTACGCCATCGACGCCGTGGTCGCGGCCACCGCGCTGCGTTCGGTGCGCCCGGTCGTCGTCCTGACATCCGACAAGGACGACATGGGCAAACTGTGCGGGAAGACCGTGGAGGTGGTCCATGTCTGAGACCGCTCGCCTTCATCTTGCGGACGTGTTCTACAGTGACATGTTTCGCGACCTGCTCAGCGACCTGGCCCGCCGCCCGTGCGTCATGTGACAGCGCCGGTTCCCGTATGGTCGGGATCATGAACGACCAGGAGACGCCGTCCTTCGCCCAGGCTCGTGCCGCCGCCGGGGCGCTCTTCTTCGACGAGGCGGGGCGGATCCTGCTGGTGCAGCCGTCGTACAAGGAGCAGCTGGATATCCCGGGAGGTTACGTCGAGCCCGGGGAGATGCCGTACGCGGCGTGTGAGCGGGAGGTCGGGGAGGAGCTGGGCATCCGGCCGCCGATCGGGCGTCTCCTGGTGGCTGACTGGGCGCCGCTTCCGGGCGAGGGGGACAAGATCCTCTTTGTCTTCGACGGCGGGGTGCTCGACGCCGAGACGCTCGAACTGATCACCTTCGCCGACGGCGAGCTGACCGCCTTCGGCTTCCACCCGATCGAGGACGTGGACAGTCTCCTGATCGAGAGTCTGGCGCTCAGGGTCAAGGCCGCCGCGACCGCCCGCGAGCTGGGAGAGACCGTTTATCTGGAGTACGGCCAGGCGCTACGGGCGGGGTGACCGACCGGGCGACGACGACCCTGGACGAGCTCGGACGACGGTGAACTGCTGCGGGCTGACGGGTTCGGCCGGTCGATGCAGGTCGACGAGGTGGCGAGAACCACCGGGCCCCCAGGGCCGACGACCTCACGCGACCTGGGCCGAAAGTACGCCCTGCCGGTGGACGATCGGCCGGTTCAGGTCGGACCGTTCTCCCGATGAGCCGCCGGTGTCTCGGCCGTCACGATCGGGTCATGACCGATGAGCGCTCGACGGGACACCTCCCGTCCCCCCGGTCGCCGCGCGGCGGCCGGTCGGCGGATGACCGGAACACAGCCGGCCGTGGCCGCGAGGTCGCCACGGCCTCCTCCGGCAGGCCGGGTAGGCCGGGCAGGCCGGGTTGGCTCCTGCCCGCCGGGCTGATCCTGCTCGGCGCCGTTCCGATGATCGCCGGAGCCGCCCGGCTGACCGAGCTGACGGCCGGGGCGGAGATCACGCCGGGGAACGCGCGGTTCTTCGCGGCGCCCCTGCCCGTGGTGCTGCACATCCTCAGTGTCAGCGTGTACACCATCCTGGGGGCTTTCCAGTTCGCTCCCCGTTTCCGTCGCCGGAGGCCGGGGTGGCATCGCGGCGCCGGGCGGGTCCTGGTCATCTGCGGCATCGCCGCGGCGCTTTCGGGTCTGTGGATGACCCTGTTCTATCCCCGGCCCGAAGGTGACGGTGACCTCCTCGCCGCGTTCCGGCTCGTGTTCGGCTCGGCCATGCTCGTGGCCATCGTTCTCGCCTTCGCCGCGATCCGGCGGCGGGACATCGCCCGGCACCGCGCCTGGATGATCCGCGGGTACGCGATCGGCCTGGGCGCGGGTACGCAGGCGCTGACCCACCTGCCCTGGTTCCTGATCTTCGGGACGCCCGGCGAGTTCCCCAGGGCACTGCTCGTGGCCGCCGGCTGGGTGATCAACCTCGCCGTGGCCGAGTGGTTCATCCGCAGGCGGCCGATCGGCCAGGTGCGTACCTCCCCGGTGGACGTTCACAGCGGATGACGTACGAGGAAGCCGGTGTCCCGGTGGCACCGGCTCCTCGTTCTCGATCAGGCGGCGGCGAGTGCCTCCGCCCGGACGACGTCCGCGGCCGAGCGGCGCAGGAGCCGTACCCCCACGAGCACCAGCGGCGCGTAGCAGACCAGGGCCACCACCGCGCCCACGACCGGGGGCAGCATCGCCGCCGCCACGAACGGCAGCAGGATCACCGGAACCGTCCACCAGCCGACCACTCCCGCCCGGGCGAGCCCGGCCAGGAGCAGCGGGAGCATGGCGACGCCGCACAGGACCCCGGTGAGCCGCCACACGACGAGGCTCGGGTCGGCCGCGACGGTGTCGAACACCTTCACCGCGTCGGCGAGCGGCACGGTGTTCGGCATGACGGTGGTGAACCAGTCGGACAGCAGCATGCCGGACATCTGGACGGCGCCGAACATGGACAGTGCCACGCCGGTCGCCGTCAGGCCCCGGCCCCTCCGGCCGCGGAGCAGCGTCAGGCTCGCGGGCACGCCGAGCGCGATGAGCACCCAGGCGTAGTGGAACAGGTTCGCCGACAGCAGCGACAGCCCGTGGTCGGCGGCCAGCGAGGCCAGATACCCTGCGGATGAGTCGTCCGCCTGCGGCGGCGAGGTGAGCATGCCGCCGAACATCAGCACGGGGGCGAGTACGAGCGCGACGCCGGCGAGGCGGCGCAGCGGAGCGGAGGCGGCGGACGTGGTGTCCATGGGGTGTCCTTTCGGATGTCTCTTGAGCTGCCGTAACGCTACGAGCGCGCACCATCCGGCCGGATCGGCCTAGCGGGCCGTCCGAAATGCGATTCCGAGTCACCCCGCCGGCCGCCGGGTCCTCCCCGGAGACGACCCGCGACCCTTCGCCGTCCTTCCCGGGTCTGATCCGCGAGCCGGCCCCTTTCGTTACCGTCGACGCGCAGGCGACGGGAGTCGACGCGCGGATGACAGGAGTCGGTGCGCGGGCGGCGGGAGTCGGTGCGCGGGCGATGGGAGGAGCGGGCGTGGGCACACCATGGAGCCGTCGGAGATGGCTGCTCGCGGGTACCGCGGCGGGTGTGCTGTTCGCCGTCCTCGCGCTGGTCGAGGTGTACGGCGACCCGCGCGGCACCGACGACCGGCTCGCCGCCACCGGTCTCGGCCTGGTGCTGGCCCTCTGCTTCCCGCTCGCGGCCCGTTTTCCGATCGTCGCGATGTCCGTGGCGATGCTGTCGTTCCCGTACGCGATGCTGACCGGCGCGGAGGGGGTGGGCGGGGCCCAGCTCATCGCGGAGCTGGTGCTCGTGGTCCACGCGGCCTACCGGGCCGAACCCCGTCGTTCCCTCGTCGCGTCGGTGTGCGCCGCCGTGGTTCCGGCGGTCGCGCTCGTCTGGGGTGGTGAGGGGCCCTGGGAGTTCGTCTTCTTCGGCGCGCTGGTGGGGGCGGCCTGGAGTCTCGGCGCGTTGCTGCGGCGGGAACAGTCGCGCTCTCGCCAGCTGGCCGCGCTCGCCGCGGAGCTGGCCGCCGAGCGGGAGGCGCGGGCGCGGGCGGCGGTGGCGGAGGAGCGCGCCCGCATCTCCCGTGAGCTGCACGACGCGGTGGCGCACACGGTCAGCGTGATGACCATGCAGGCCGGGGTGGTGCGGCGCCGGTTGGCCGACCGGCCGGTCGAGCACGACGCGTTGTCGCAGGTGGAGGAGCTCGGCCGGCGTTCCGTCACCGAGTTGCGCCAGGTGGTCGGTCTCCTGCGTTCCCACGAGGCCGACCGGCTGGCACCGCCTCCGTCCCTGCGGAGGGTCGACGACCTCGTGAAGGAGGTGCGCTCGGCGAGGCTCCAGGTCACGTCCACGGTGTCCGGTACGCCGATCCCGTTGCCGCTCGGTGTCGACATGTCCGCGTACCGCATCGTGCAGGAGGCGTTGACGAACGTGTTGCGCCACGCGGAGGCGGCGGTCGCGACGGTGACCGTGGAGTACGAGCCGGCCGGGGTCAGCGTCCGGGTGGTGGACGACGGGCGGGGCGTCACCGAGCCGGGGCCGGGGCCGGGGCCGGGGACAGAGGCAGGGCCGGGGCCGGGCGGCGGGCACGGCCTGGTGGGGATGCGCGAACGGGTGGGCATGTTCGGCGGGGAACTGCGGGCCGGGCCGCGCGCCGAGGGCGGCTTCGAGGTGTACGCGCGGTTCCCGCTCGCGGAGGGGACACGATGATCCGGATACTGCTGGCCGACGACGAGACGATCATGCGGGCCGGGCTGCGCATGCTGATCTCCGACGAGCCCGACATGGACGTCGTCGGGGAGGCGGCCGACGGCGACGAGGCGGTGCGGCTGGCCGCCGCGATGGCACCCGACGTGGTGCTCATGGACGCACGCATGCCGGGCCTCGACGGCATCGCCGCCGCCCGCGCGATCGCCGAGACGCATCCCGGGATCAAGGTGCTGGTGCTGACCACGTTCGACGAGGAGGCCATCGTGGACGGGGCGCTCCGCGCCGGGGTCGCGGGCTTCCTGCTCAAGGTGTCGCCCCCCGAGCAGTTGCTGGAGGCGCTGCGCGAGGTGGCCGCCGGGCGCGGCCTGCTCGATCCGGCCGTGGTCCCGTCGGTGATCGGCCGGTACACGCGGGCACCGGCGCCGCGGCCCCGGCACCCGGCGCTGGACCGGCTCACCGGCAGGGAGGCCGAGGTGTTCGCCCTCGTCGGCCGGGGACTGTCGAACTCGGAGATCGCCGCCAGGCTCCACCTCGGGGAGACCACAGTGAAGACGCATCTGGGCAGGGTGCTGGACAAGCTGCAGCTGCGCGACCGCTCACAGGCCATCGCCTTCGCGTACGAGAGCGGGCTCGTCCGTCCCGGCGAGGACTGAGGATCGCGGGCGGTGCCAACGCCTGCCGGATGACCTCGCGACCCGTCGCCGTGGTGATCATGGTCCGGAGTACCGGTAGGGTTTCGCTTCCGATGCGAAAGGATCATGATGTCCCGGTTGTCGTGGTCGGCGCTGTCGGTGTGGGTGGCGGCCGCGGCTGTCGCGGCCTTCCCGACGTGGGAGCTGTGGCGCGAGCGGCTCAGCATTGAGGAGTACGCCCAGATCCACGGGGAGACCGATCAGATCTACGGGTTATGTGTGCCTGTTCAGCAGTGAGTCCACACTGTCACCGCTCGCCCCGCTCCGCCATGACCTCGGAGCGGTCATGGAGATCACGACGGAGTGGGCGGTTCCGACCCTGCTGGTCCTCCTCGGACTTCTCGCGTGTCTCGTCCGCGGGAATCCCGCGACCGTGGGCCGGCGGGTGGCGGGACTCCTCGTCCTGAACGCGGCCATCGTGCCTCTCGCCTCTCTGCGCATTGAGCAGGGCATCTGCCGCGAGACGATCCCGCTGTTCGGCGCCGACTGGTTCGGAGCGGTGGCCGGTGCCTGGGGAACCACCCAGCTGTGCCCTCTGGCGGCCGCCGCGCTGCTGCTCGCCGCGTCCCGGACGGTGCGGCCCGCCACGGGGGACGAGCCTGCCGCGTCCCGGGACGGGATGGTGTGGCGCCGGCCGATCGCGGCCCTGGCCGACTATCTGATCGTCGTCAGGGTCCTCAGCGCCGTCGCGGGGACGGCCGGATACCTGATCGGCTTCCCGCCCCGCATGGGTACCGGACTCCTGGAGCGGGCCGGGGAGCACGTGTTCCAGAACAGGGTGCGGCCCGAGGGGGTCGCCGTCCTGGCATGGGTGTTCCTCCATGTCTGGGCGCAGCACGTCCTGTGGGGGCGGACGCCGGGTAAGCGGCTGCTGGGGATACGCGTCATCGACGCGCGGACGGGCGGACGGCCGGGAGCGGGGAAGGTGGCTCTTCGCACGCTGTTCTTCCCCGTCCTCGCTCTCGTGCCCGGTATCGGGCTGCCCTGCCTTCTCGTGGCCGGGGCGTGGACGCTCCTCGATCCGGAGGGCCGGGTCCTTCACGACCGCCTGCTGGGTGCCACGGTGGCCGGACGGGGTCATGTCGAGCCTCGGCCGGTACGGCCGACGTGAGGTCCGCGGTACCGGAGGGTGACGTGGCGCGCGGTGATCACCGGGTTCACGTGGGCCGTGGCTCCTCGGGCCGGCTCGTGGGCCAGGGGGAGTTCTCCGCCGTCGCGGGTGTGGTCGTCGATGCCGGTGCCGAGCGTGCGAACCCCCTGGATTTTCGGGAAACCAAGGTCATTGTCCTCCGTTGGAACGTGACATATGTTCCGGCTAGATACCGCCGATACCAGGGAGAAACCGTGCCCGAAATCGTGGCTCCCCAGCTCGTCGTCAACAGCCGGATGATCTACTTCGGCTGGGTGCCCGCCGATCCCGAGGCCGTCGCGGCCCTGGTGCCCGAGGGTCTGAAGCCCCCGGCCAACCGCCAGGTCTTCATGAACCAGTACGTCGTCGACCGGGATGAGCAGACCTCGGGCTTCGGCGCGTACTCGCTCACCTACATCGGGCCGGACCTGGAGGACGCCTACGCACCCGACGGTGAGACCCCCGGCCGCTGGTGGACGCACTACTTCAACTCCAGCGAGGTGGTGCGCGAGTACGCCGCCGCCCGGGGCGTGCCCGCGAGCGTGGGCCGTACCACGATCGAGGTCGCGGACGGGAAGCTGGTCGCGACGACCGAAGCGGACGGTGTGCCGGTGATCCGCACGACCGCGCGGGTCGGGGAGACCGGCACGGCGGTCAACCGTGGCCAGCTGCGCTACATCACGGAGGTCGGCGGGCAGCGGCACAGCGGTGTCTACCCGTTCGTGGCGGAACCGGTCGACCCGTTCGAGGTCGTGTCACTGGAGTTCCTGGAGCCGAGCCACTCCGTCTACGCTCTGCGCCCCGCCGACCCGCTGCAGATCGAGTGGGGCTTCTACTCGCCCCGGTCGTCCTTCACCTATCCGGGCGGGGAGTCGGTGATGACCTGACGCCCGTCACCGGGGAGCCTGTCCGGGGGAGCGGTGAAGCCGGGTCACGGCGGATCCGGGGCGGCCGGTGGGACCGGGGTCCCACCGGCCGGGCGGGCGGCGACGGCTCGATCCCGCTCGATCCCGCGCCTGTGTCGCATCGGCCGGGCTGTGACGGCGTGGTGCCCGCGCCGTCACAGTCCGGCGCCGTCATAGCCCGGCGCCGTCATAGCCCGGCGCCGGATTCCGCCGGGCGCGACCTAGCCCTCCGAACGGCCTCCCCCGCGCATGGCGGGGCTGTGCGCCTGGGGTTCCTCGGGGTCGGCCGGGACGTGAAGGAGGGTGAGGAGACGGCGGCGGAGGTCGCCGAAGCCGGGGAGGTCGACGGCGCGGGGGTGGCCGAGGTCGACCTCGATCTCCTCGGCGATGCGGCCCCTGTCCAGGACGAGGAGCCGGTCGGCGAGAAGGAGCGCCTCCTCCACGTCGTGGGTGACGAGGAGGGCGGCGAAGCCGTGTCTGGCGCGCAGCCTGCCGAACAGGGCCTGCATCTTCAGCCTGGTCAGCGCGTCGAGCGCGCCGAACGGCTCGTCGAGCAGCAGCAGGTCCGGCTCGCGGACCAGTGCCCTGGCGAACGCCACGCGCTGGGACTGCCCGCCGGACAGTTCCGACGGCCAGGCGTCGCCCCGGTCGGCCAGCCCCACCTCCTCGAGTGCCGTCGTCGCGCGTTCCCGGGCGTCCCGGCCGCGGACGCCCAGCGCCACGTTGTCGGCCACCCGCTTCCACGGCAGCAGCCGGTGCTCCTGGAACACGACGGCCTTCGACCCGGTGGTCGTGAAGTCGCCGGTCGCCTCCTCGTCGAGTCCCGCCAGGATCCGCAGGAGCGTGCTCTTGCCCGATCCGCTCTCCCCGAGCAGGGCGACGACCTCGCCCCGCCCGATCCGCAGGTCGACACCGTCCAGGACCGTCGTGCCGGCGAACACCCGGCGCACCCCGGTGGCGGCTACGACGCCTGCAGGCCGCGTCGCCATGACAGCGTTCTCCTCTCGGCGGTGCGCAACGCCAGGTCGGACAGCAGGCCGAGGGTCGCGTACACGACCAGGCCCAGTACGACGATCTCCGTCTGGCTGAAGTCGCGGGCCTCCATCATCATGAAGCCCAGGCCGCTCTGCCCGTTGACCTGCTCCCCGACGACGAGGCTGAGCCAGCCCGCGGCGAACGCCAGCCGCAGGCCGAGGAACAGGGACGGCATCGCGCCCGGGAGCACGACGTGCCGGATCCGCTCCAGCTGGGTGAGGCCGCAGGTCCGGGCGGCCTCGACCAGTCTCTCGTCGATGTCGCGGATGCCGGCGTAGGTGTTGAGATAGATCGGGAAGAACGCGCCCAGCGCCACCAGCGACACCTTCAGTGACTCCCCGATGCCCACCCAGATGATGAGCAGCGGGACGAGCCCGAGGTGCGGCAGCATCCGGGCCGCCTGGACCGGCGGGTCCACGAGGTCGTCCCCGAGCCGGAGCAACCCCGCGACCGCGCCCAGGACGAGGCCGAGCGAGCCTCCGATGAGCAGCCCGAGGGCGGCCCGCTCCAGGGATTCCAGCAGGTGCAGGCCGAGGGATCCGTCCAGGGACAGCCGCCAGGCCGCCGCCGCGATCTCGCTCGGCGGGGGAAGCTTGTCGGGCGAGAGGAGACCGGCCTGCGCGGTGCCCTCCCACCCGGCGAGGAGGACGATCGGTGTGATCAGTCTCCGTGGCCTGAACCTCACTTCAGGACGTCCGAGAAGGTCGGGTCGATGAGACTCTTGACGTCGACCTTGCCGGGGATGAGCGTGAGGTCGGCGAAGCCGTCCGCGATCTGCTGGAGCTCGTCGCCGATCGTGGCGTCCACCTGAGCGAGCGGCTGGGCGCTGCGCTCCAGGGCGCGGCGGGCGACGTCCTCGGGGATCTTCAGCTCGGGGGCGAGCAGCTTGACGCGCTCCTCCGGGTTGGCGATGCCCCAGTCGGTGACCTCGCGGTAGACCTTCAGGTACTCGCGTACCAGGTCGGGCTTGTTCTGCAGGGCCTCGGGCGACACCAGCAGGTACTCGCGGTTGTTGGCCAGGCCGGTGGCGTCGGCGAGGACCTTCACGCCCGGCTGCTCGGCGAGGGAGAAGTAGGGGTCCCAGATGATCCAGGCGTCGACCTGGTCGTTGTCGAACGCGGGACGCGCCTCGGCCGGCTTGAGGTACTGAACCTCGATGTCGGTGATCTTCATGTCGTTGGCCTCCAGCAGCTTGACCAGCAGCCAGTTGACGTTCGAACCCTTGTTGAGCGCGACCTTCTTGCCCTTGAGGTCCTTGAAGGAGGCGAAGCCGTTCTTCTCCTTGACCAGGACGGCCTCGCCCTTGGGCACCGGCTCGGAGGTCGCGATGATCTTGAACTTGGTGCCGCCGGCCGCGGCGAAGATCGGCGGGGCCTCACCCGTCTGGCCGATGTCGATGGCGCCGGCCTTGAGCGCCTCGGTCAGGGCGGGGCCGCTCTCGAACAGCGACCAGGAGGCGTTCGGAGCGAGCCCCTTGGCCTTGAGCAGGCTCTGCCCGCCGAACCGCTGGTAGCCGACGCGAAGTTGCTCCTTCTCGGCCTTCGTCTCACCTCCCCCGCAGGCGGTGAGACTGCCGATCAGAACGAGCACGCCAAACAGGGCAACGACGCGGCGCATAAGGGGGCTCCTCGGAGAACGAAGCAAACGGCCGCAAGTATGCCTACTAATCCTACCTTTTGTATAGGGTTAGTAGAGAATTGGCCTTGACCTCACGGGTGCCGCCTTCCGTCCGGCGCGGGCCGGCCGTCCATCGCGCGTCGCGGGTGAACGCGCGGCCGGTGGCGTCGGGGCTGCCGAGCAAGCGGCGGTCGGGCTCCCGCGCCGTTGATGCCGTCGACGCGGAACGGGCGGCTCGCCGTCGCCAGGAGAGGGCCACGGGCGGGTGTGTCCCATCGCCGGATCCCGGGGTGATGCCGAGCCACTCCTGGCTTGCTGAAATGTCCGGTTACGGCTACTTTGGGCCGCGCTAGAACGACTGTTCTTTCTCCTGGTCCCCCCGGGATGTTCGTGACGACCCGCACGGCCCTGACGGGGTGCGGACGAGGCCGTCCGAGCGGCGGTGCGAGTCCTCCGGATCGCCGCCGACCATGGAGAACACGACCATGGAGAACACGAGGGAGACGACCATGGACACCACCGCCGATCGGATGGCGGCGGCGTACTTCGACGCCATCGGGTTCCTCTGCGGGGTGACGCCGGCGGGCTGGTACGCCGAGCGGGGCACCGCCCGCGCGGCGGTGACCGGCGCGGGCGTCGCGACGTTGAACGCGGCCTACGACACGGCACCGGAACCGGATCTCGCGGCGCTCGACGAGCTGGCGGCCGAGGTCGGCGGGAAGGCCGTGCCATGGTCGATCATGGTTCGCGGCGAGGCGGGCGACGAGGTCGCCGGCCTCGCGGCCCGGCACGGGCTGGTCGAACGCGATGGTCTGTCGCTGCTGGCCTGCGACGTGAGCGACATCCCGTTCCGGGACGGCGCGGCACAGCGGAAGCCGGTACGCCGGGTCGGCGCGGCCGAGAGCGACCTCTACACCGAGGCCCTCGCCGAAGGCTTCGAGGCTCCCGACGACGTCTTCGGCTCGTTGATGAAGGGCGGCGTGCTCGACGCCGGTCCCGTCACCGGCTACCTGGCCGAGGAGTCCGGACGGCCCGTCGGCACCGGGCTCGGGATCCTGACCTCCGGCGTGGTCGGCGTGTTCAACATCGCCGTCGTCCCGGCCGCGCGGAGCCGCGGCCTGGGCCGGTCGATCACCGAGACCGTGCTGCTGGACGGCGTCGCGGCCGGAGCGGACGCGGCTTACCTGCACACCAGCGCGATGGGCCGGCCGCTCTACGAGTCGATGGGCTTCCGCCTCGTGGAGGAGTGGACCGTGTTCAGGACACGGTGACGAACGAGACCGTCCGGCCGCGGCCCGACGGGGTTCCAGCGGCCGGGCCGGACCTGTGGGGGAGAATCCATGAACTTCAGTGAGAACGTACGCTCGGCCTTCCGGCGCGGTGAGAGCGACGCCGTGGTGCGCATGAGCGAGGCCGAGATCGAGCGGGCCCGGGCGGCCGGAGACCCGGCGGGCGAGGTGGAGGCCCGCTACAGCCTGGCCCGGGTCGCCATCCGCGGCGGTGACCTGCCGGGCGGAGAGACCCGTGCCCGGGAGGCGCTCGCGGTCGCGCTGCGCTCCGGTGACCGGAGCCTTGAGGAACGGCCGAGGCACGTGCTGGCCGCCGTGGCGCGCATGTCCGGCGACCTGCTCCGCGCCCGGGATCTGTACCTGGAGAGCATCGCCCTCAACGAGGCGCTCGACCGGCCCATGATGGTCAACTCCGAGTACCACAACCTCGCGTTCTGCGAGCTGGGCCTGGGCAATCTCGACGTGGCGAGGAAGCTGTTCGACGAGGGCCGCGAGCGGGTGTTCCGCAACGGCTGGGACGACTTCGTGCCGTACGTCTGCCTGGCGGGCGCCGCGCTGGCCTCGGCCGAGGGCGATCACGCGCGGGCGGCGCGGCTGGCCGGGGTCGCGGACGCCGCGTTCGCGTCGCTCGGGCAGGTACCCGACCCCGACGACGCGGCCGACCTCGCCAAGGTGCGCGCCGCCGCCGTCGAGGCGCTCGGCCGGGCCGCCTTCGACGAGGAGTACGCGCGAGGTCGGCTCCTGGACCCGCGCGCGGCCTTCACCGACGATCGACGCTGACGCGACGGACCTCAGGGTCGCCCACCTTTTGGCCTTCGGCGGCTGTGTTCGGTTGAAAGCGAGTGCGACGAGGTCGCTGTGTCGAACTGGCGCACACCGCCGACGAGGAGGAAACAGCATGAGCGAGCAGGGGGGCTGGCGAGAGCTCAGGGATCGTCGGATGACCGAGCCGGGCGCGGCCGAGGCGTACGAGGCCACCCGTCTCGCCCACGAACTGGGCAAGACGGTCCGGGGGATGCGCGAGGGGCGAGGCTGGAGTCAGAACGACCTGGCTCGTGCGGCGGGTATGACACAGTCGGCCGTGGCGCGGTTCGAGGCGGGGGGAACCATTCCCACGTTGCCCGTTCTGGAGCGGCTGGCGCGTGCCCTGGACGCGGATGTCGAGGTTCGCCTGACGCCACGGGCCCCCGCCGCCTGAGCCGAGGCCCCGAATGCTGCCGGCACCCCGGCCGTGGCCGGATCAGTCGCGGACGGCGCAGAGGAGGCGGTTGTGGCCGCGCTGCCAGAGGGTGCCGGTCTCGGTGAATCCGGCGCCGCGGAGGGCGTCGACGTGTTCGGAGAGCAGGGAGGACTCCGAGCCGTGATGGTCGGCGCCCGCGGTGGTGCGGGCGGTGTGGAGCTCGGCGAAGGCGGGATCCGCGGCGACCGCCTCCCACCACTGGCGCCAGCCCTCGGGGTGGCCGCCGGCGAACGCGCGCCGGGTCTCCCGGTCGTGCACGGCGCGTTCGAGGCGGGCGATGGCCGGGGTGGTGTCGTCGGTCTCCATGTGGTCGCCGTTGAGCAGGAGCCCGCCCGGACGCAGCACGGTGGCGAGCTCGGCGTACATCTTCCGGAGGTCGGGACCGGAGATCCAGTGCAGCGCGGTGGTGCTCACCGCGACGTCGGCCGGCCCGCTGAGGCCCAGGGAGCCGGTCCATCCGGGGGTGCGCAGGTCGAGGGAGACGAAGGTGAGGTGCGGGTAGGCGGCCCGGCCGAGGCCGAGCAGGAGGGGGTCCGCGTCGACCGAGATCACCGTCGCCTCGGGCAGCCGCTCCAGGAGGCGGGCGGACAGCGAGCCCGGTCCGCAGCCGAGGTCGATGACCAGTGGATCGGGGCGGCCCGTCGCCTCGACGGCGTCGATCAGCGTGGTGAAGCGCTCCTCGCGGTCGGGCAGGTAGCCCTCCTGCTGGCGGTCCCATCGTGCGATCCACTCGAGTGCGGCATCGTGGGTGAGCACCATCGTCTCCTTGTAACTGTCGTCTAAGCTTGTGGCAGTTACAAGCTAGAACGCGAGGATGTAACTGGTCAAGTGGATTTCAACAGTCACGCTGATGCGATCGTCCGGGTGGCGGTGGGGTTGGTCAACGAGCTGACCCCGGGAGAGAGACGGGGCCGCGACTTCCCGCCGCCGCGCGATCTCGCCGCCGCCGCCGCGGAGGGCCTGCGCACCGGCTACCCGGGCCATCGGGAGGTCACCGAGGCGGAGGCCGGTGAGCTCGTCGGGATCGCGGCGCGGCTGCGCATGGTCTTCGACGCCCTCGCGGCGGGGGACGTCGACACCGCCGCCCTGCGGGTCAACGGTCTTCTCGAGGAGAGCCGGGCCCGGCCGATGCTCGAACGCCACGACGGGCAGTCGTGGCACCTGCACTTCCACGGCCCGGGGGGCACCATGGCGGGCGACTGGGCGGCGAGCTGTGCCACCGGTCTCGCGATCGTGCTGGGGAGCGAGTACCACGACCGCCTCGGCGTGTGCACGGCGCCGCACTGCGACCGGGTCTACGTGGACGTCTCCCGCAACGGCACCCGCCGGTTCTGCGGCACCACCTGCCAGAACCGCGTCAAGACGGCAGCCTTCCGCGCCAGGGGCAAGGGCCCGTGAAGGTCCGTGAAGGTCCGTGAAGGCCCTGTTGAGGTCCGTGAAGGCGCGCTCCTGACGGCCGCCGATCACGGGCCGCGCGTGACGATCGCGGGCCGCGCGTGACGATCACGGGCCGCGGGTGCCGGGACACCGCGGGTGCCGGGACACCATGGGTTTCGAGACACCATGGGTTTCGGGACACCTGGCAGGCCGGGTGCGAGGCCGGCCGTCCCCGCGGCCTCGGCGGGGCCGGAGGCTTCCGCGCCTTCGGCCTGACCACCGGCGAGGCCCGGCCGGCGTGCGTCGGCCCGGCCTCGCGGTTCCTTCCGGTGATCTCGGGCCGACGCGCGGGTCAGCTGTCGACGGTCATGCGCTGGGTGCCGATGACCTTCAGGAGCTGGAGGGACTGGTACGCGGAGGACCCGGGGTCGGCGGTGAAGATGACCACCTGCTGCTCCTGGTCGGGCACGGTCAGGACGTCGAAGTCCAGCTCGATCGGCCCGACCTGCGGATGCCGTACGGTCTGGCGCAGGTGACTCTCGATGTGGAACCGGTGGGAGTTCCACAGGCGGGCGAACTCCTCGCTTCCGGTCACCAGCTCGTCGACCAGGAGCTTCAGCTCCGAATTGTCGGGGTAGCGGGTGACGGCCAGGCGAAGATAGCTGACCGCCGTGACGACGAACCGCCCCGGGCTGCCCATGCCGTAGTGCCGCTGCTCCGGATCCGGGTGCAGGAAGTAGCGCCAGATGATGTTGCGCTCCTGCCCGGCCAGGGCGGAGAAGTCCTCGAACAGCGCCGCGGCCAGCGGGTTCCAGGCCAGCACCCTGCAGGTCTGGTCGACGACGATCGCGGCGGCGTCGGTGAGGCGGTCGAGCAGGTTCAGCGTGCTCGGCTGCACCTCGCGCACCGGGCCGACGTCCGGGTTCTCGCCTCTCTCCCCGGCCAGGTGGAAGAGCCGGGAGCGCTCCTGGTCGGAAAGGCGCAGCGCGCGGGCGATGCCGTCGAGCACCCGCCGTGACGGATGCCGGCCACGCGCCTGCTCCAGCCGGGTGTAGTGATCGACCGAGACGTAGGCGAGCTGGGCGACCTCCTCGCGCCGCAGCCCCGGCGTGCGCCGCCGGGGCCCCCGGGGCAGACCCACGTCCGAGGGATCGACCCGCTCGCGCTTGCTGCGCAGGAACTCCGCCAAAGCACGCTTGTCCATGCCTTCGACCATACGTCCCGGTGCCGGACCTCAGCCAAGGACTCCCGGTCCCTGGCTGTGCGAGCCGGGGGAGCGCGATGGTGAGGTTGTCGGCGACCGGCGGGACGCCCAGGGCCGGATTCCCCGGCCCTGGCCCTCCAGAAGCCATTTGGCGTCGGCGGTCACATCACCACGGAAAGGCATTCAAACCCATGCGTATTTTCATCACCGGCGCGAGCGGCTATCTCGGCGGAGTCGTCACCGAGCGTCTCGTCCGGGCCGGCCACGAGGTGGCCGCCCTGGCCCGGTCCGACCAGGCTCGCGAGCGGGTCGAGGACCTGGGCGCGAGGGCGGTGGCCGGGGACCTGCGGGACCTCCACGTCCTGCGCGCGGGCGCCGCCGACGCCGAGGCCGTGGTCCACGCCGCCGTGGACTACACCCATCCGGAGATGGGCGAGATCGAGCACGACGCCCTGGGGGCGCTGCTGGCCGGGCTGGGTGAGGGGGGGACGTTCCTCTACACCAGCACGGGCCTGGTCTATCCGGACACCCAGGGCGTCACGGCGGACGAGGATCACCCCGTCGACCCGCGGACCTCGCCGCAGCCGTACAAGATCCTCGGGGAGAGGCAGGTCCTGGACGCCGGCCACGTGGCGGGCATGGTGATCCGGGCCTCACTGGTCCACGGCCGGGGCGGGTCCGGGCTGTTGCAGGGCCTGGTGGCCCTCGCCCGGCAGCAGGGCGTGGCCACCTACGTCGGAGACGGCGCCAACGAGTGGTCGTCGGTGCACGTCGACGACCTCGCCGAGCTGTACCTGGCCATGCTGGAGCGCCCCGTGCCCGGGACCGTCGTCAACGCCGTCGGGGTCGAACGGACCCCCATGCGGCGGATCGCCGAGGCCGTCGCCGAGCTCACGGGCGTCCGTGCCACGTCGATCACCCTTGAGCAGGCGGTCGAGGCGCTGGGGCCGCTCGCCGCCATACTCACCCGCTCGTCACCGCAGGACTCGTCGCGGGCCCGGAAGATCTTCGGCTGGAACCCCGCCGCCCCCGACATTTTGGAGGACCTGACGTCCGGCTCCTACGCGCAGGCACCGGCCTGACCGGCCCGCTCTCTCGTGAGGGGTCCTGCCGTCACCGCTCATGACCGGTTCACCCCCCGGACCCCGTCCGGGACGTACGGACGAGGTGTGGCCGGGGGCGTGCTCAGCCGACGAGGCGTCTGCGCCAGTCGAGGGGGACGACGGTGATGGCCCGCGCGGGATCGCCGTTCCACTCCACCGGGAGGCCGGTCTCCCCGAGCGCGGCCGCGACCTCCCGTCCGATGGACGCCGTCGTGTCCGGCGAGCCGTCGAACCCGCCGTACAGGAGTGTCAGCCCGTGTCCGGCCGCGGCCGAGTCCGTGCACCCGCTGTGGAAGTAGACGTAGCCCCGGGCGTTCGGTGAGCCTGTCGCCGCGATCTCCGCCTGGCCGCAGGTGCGGCAGCAGGTGAAGTTCTCCCTCGCCGTGATGCCCGTTGCCTCCAGGGCGTTGAAGGCCCGGCTGAGCCGTTCCGGGTCCGTCTCCCCCTCCCAGGAGGCCTGCTCCTCGACGCGTTCCAGCCACATCCGGTCCACCAGCAGGCGGGCCTGTTCCGGAGAGACCGGCCGGTGGTCCCCCGACACCAGGTGGTCCTGTGCGATCTCGGCCAGCTGTGCCCGCGTCGCGTAACCGCCCACGATCACCTCACGAAGGCGCGCGTCGAGCGCCTTACGTTCGTCCTCGTCGAGTTCGGGAGGGGGCGGAGGTTCGGGCGGGTTCAGGTCCAACGGGGTCCAGCTCGCTTCGGAGTCCCATCCGTCCTCCGAGAGCGCCCAGCGGGTCATGGCCGCGATCACCGGCTCGGGCCTGTCGAACACCGCCTGGAAGTGCCGGTCGGGTGCCCCGTCACGGTGTTCCAGCGTGTAGTCGCCGCCATTCTCGTGCCATACCTGGACGAAGACCTCGGGCAGGTCGGGAATCCGCTGGACGACCAGGAACCTGTCGTCCTGACCGCCCAGCCGGTCGACCAGTTCGGCGAGTTTCCCGGCGCTCGCCCGGACGTGCCGGTGGCCGCCCTCCGTCAGTACGGTGATCGCCAACATGCCGGTCACCCTGACACAGGACGCGGACAGATGACCAGTCCGGCGGACGGGAAGTCGCGGGCGCGAGCCGTTTTCGCCGCCCAGGTGCCGACGCGCTTTTCCGTGACTTCCGTAACGGGGGAGAACGCGATTGTCCGGATCCCGTTCATGTGGGTCAGCGCGGATCCGAGATGGCGTCGTGATCTTCGATTGGAAGGATTCCCTTCCTCTCCGGACGCCGAAGGAAATCATATGAAAAGGGTTATTGCCGGCCTCGTGGCGAGCCTCGTTCTCCTTACGCCGCTGCCCGCCCATGCCGCCGCTCCCGACCCGGTCAAGGTGCTCCGCGACCAGGTCGCGCCGGGCAGGGGCGTCACCGTTTCCCTGGTCACCCACCTGTCGGCCGACGGCAAGCGATTCATGACCATCCGGACCGACCGGGTCACCGGATTCCGTAGGGGAGGGCTGGTGGAGACGGATGACAGCACCACGTACTACGCGCCGGACGTCCCGGAGGAGATTAAGTCGGATGTGCTCTTCCCGACGCTGCTCATCAGGGTCAAAGACGCGAGTTACACCTCAGGTGGTGAGCTGGTCGGCAGGCTGCCGCTGGGCAAGAAGTGGGTGCGCAGCAGATGGCCCGAATCCAGTCCCACGGACGTCACGGTCGATCTCTTCCAGCCGGGCACGCTGCGGGCACTGCTCGACACCGCCTCCTCCGTCGGCCCGCGCGCCGCGAAGGGCACCATCTACACCTCCAAGATCCCCGGCCTGCCCTTCGGCGGGATCCCGTCGGAACGCGGCGAGAAGCTCGCCTGGGCGCTCTGGTTCGACGCCAGGGGCAGGGTCACCCGCCTGACCACCAAAACCTCCCAGCGGACGAACGACAACTACGAACTGGGCCTCGGCTCCGACCTGCGCTTCACCGGCTGGGGTGCCAGGGTGACCGTCGAGCCGCCGCCCGAGGACCTGGTCGTCGAGGCCGAGGATCTTCCCACGCTCGATCTGTTCGGAGATTTTCCGGTGACGCTCGAAGCTCCTCCGAAGGGAAAGTGAGGCTCGGGGCCGCACGGCGAGGTCATCTCTGACCGAATATGAACGAATCCGATCAAATATCTTGACCGCGGATCGTCAGGGATGTTTCTTTTAGGTCACAACGGATCGGCATCTGTTCGACTGTGACCAGGAAGGCATCACCGTATGCGCGGACGAACCTCCCTCCTGTTGACCATGATCCTCGCCCTCGTCGTGCAGGTCGTCGCGGTTCCGGCGGCCTCAGCCTCAGCCTCAGTCTCGGCCTCAGCCTCAGCCTCAGTCTCGGCCTCGGCCTCGGCTTCGGTTTCGGTTTCGGCCGAGGCCGGGCGGCAGGGGCTGCGCGGCGACTACCACCTCAACTCCGCCCCCGGGACGTTCGACTTCGCCGAGCTCAAGGCCACGGTCGTCGACCCGGCCATCGAGCTGGCCGACCTCAACCCGGTGCTCAGGGAGCTCACCGGCAGGGAGGACGACGTCGCCGTCCGCTGGACGGGCCGGATCGAACCCGAGTACTCCGAGACGTACACGTTCTCGATGATCGGCGACAACGGCTTCCGGCTCTGGGTGGACGGCCAGGTGGTGATCGACCACTGGGTGGACGACTGGGACGTCGAGCAGGTCGGTACCCCCATCGCCCTGGAGGCCGGGAGACGGTACGACATCAGGATCGAGTACTTCGAGCACTTCGGCGGCGCCCACCTGCGGCTGCGCTGGCAGAGCCCGAGCCAGGCCAGGGAGATCGTGCCCGCCGGGGCGTTCTTCCTGCCCGAGGGCTTCGACCCGCCGGGACCGGCCGGCGCCACGGTCGGCGCCGCGGGCGACACCGTCACGCTCGACTTCGGCGACGTCCGGCTGAGGCCGCTGCCCGCCGGGGCGCACGAGCACCTGGGACTGACCGTCGCGGGGACCAGGTGGCCGGTCACGGCGGCCGCGCTGGAGGAGGAGACGAGGATCAGGCTGAAGCTCGGGTTCGCGGTACCCGGCCGGGCGGGCAACGCCGTACGCGCCTCCTACGACGGAGAGGGCGGCATCGTCCGGGACGACGGCATCCTGCTGGAGGCCTTCGCCCACGCGCTGGTGATCAACAACTCGACGTACACCCTGCGGACGCGGTGGGCGAAGGACGTCGACCCGCGCGACCCGCTGCCCGAGTACCCCCGCCCGCAGCTGACCAGGGACAGGTGGCGCAGCCTCAACGGCGTCTGGCAGTTCGCCGCCGCCGAGGCGGGCGAGGCGGTCCCGTCCGGCCGTGACCTGGCCGAGCGGATCGTCGTACCGTTCCCGGTGGAGTCGACGCTCTCCGGGATCGGCAGGCACGAGGACCGGATGTGGTACCGCCGGACCTTCACCGTGCCGCCGTCCTGGAAGAAGGACCGGCTGCTGCTGCACCTCGACGCCGTCGACTGGGAGTCGACCGTCTACGTCAACGGTAAGCAGGTCGGCACCCACAAGGGCGGCTACGACCGGTTCACGGTCGACGTGACCGACGCGCTCAAGCCCAAGGGCGAGCAGGAACTCGTCGTCGGCGTCGCCGACGGGACCGACACCGGCCGCCAGCCGGTCGGCAAGCAGCGCCTCAACCCCGGCGGCATCTTCTACACCCCCGCCTCCGGCATCTGGCAGACGGTGTGGATCGAGCCCGTCGCCAGGGCGCACATCGACGCGGTGCACACCACGCCCGACGTGGCCGGGCAGGCCCTCAAGGTGACGGTGGCGGCCTCCGGTGCAGCCGGCCGGGTGGCCGTCGTCACCGCCCGCGACCGGAACCGGGTGGTCGGCAGGGTCTCGGGCCCCGTCGGCACTGAGCTGCGGCTGCCCGTCCCGAACCCGAAACTGTGGTCGCCGGACAATCCGTTCCTCTACGACCTCACCGTCGAGCTCAGGGGCGCCGACCGGGTGGAGAGCTACTTCGGGATGCGCACCATCTCGACGGGCCAGGTGGGCGGCAGGACCAGGATCCTGCTCAACGGCGAGCCGGTCTTCCAGATCGGCCCGCTGGACCAGGGCTTCTGGCCCGACGGCATCTACACCGCGCCGACCGACAGGGCGCTGCGGTACGACCTGGAGGAGACCAGGAGGCTCGGCTTCAACGCCGTGCGCAAGCACGTGAAGGTCGAGCCCGACCGCTGGTACCACCACGCCGACAGGCTCGGGCTGCTCGTCTGGCAGGACATGCCGTCGATGTTCGGCACCTCGAACGCGGCCGAGCGCGCCCAGTTCGAGGCCGAGACGCGCGAGATGGTCGACCAGCACCGCAGCAGCCCGTCGATCGTGATGTGGGTGACGCTCAACGAGGGCTGGGGCCAGTACGACCAGGCGAGGCTCGCCGACCAGGTCAAGAGCTGGGACCCCTCACGGCTGGTGAACAACATGAGCGGCATCAACTGCTGCGGCGCGGTCGACGGCGGCAACGGCGACGTGGCCGACTACCACATCTACCCGGGGCCCGGCAGTCCCGGACAGCCGAGCGCCACCAGGGCGTCCGTTCTCGGCGAGTACGGCGGCCTCGCCCTGCCGGTGATCGGACACACCTGGACCGGTGGCGGCTGGGGCTACGCGACCGAGCCCGACCCCGAGGCCCTCACCACGCGGTACGTCGCCATGAACAGGGAACTGGAGAGGCTGCACGCCTGCGACGGACTCAGCGCGGCGATCTACACCCAGACCACCGACGTCGAGACCGAGATCAACGGGCTGATGACCTACGACAGGACCGTGACCAAGCCCGACGCCAAGCGGGTGCGCGACGCCAACCGGGCGCTCACCGGCGCGATCTCACCCACCTGCGGGTGACCGGAGGGCGGGCCGGAGGGTTCCTCTGATCGGCGGTCAGGTCGGAGGGCTCCTCTGATCGGAGGAGACTCTTTCGATCGAAGGCGGGGAGGAGACGTCGCCCGGACGGCTCCTCCCCGCCCCCGTCACCTCGCGGGCGGTCACGCGAGCGGCGCCGGACCCCCGCTCACGGAGATCTCCAGGACGGTGGCCCGCGTGCCGTCGGCGTCCACCAGGTGCTCCTCCACGGTGGGACCGGCGACGTCCAGGCGGTGGCGCTCCAGCCAGCCGAACAGCTCCCGCCCGGCCCGGACCACACCGGCGGCGGGCGGGACGACGGCGCGTACGACGGTGCGGGCGGGCAGGACGAGCCGCTCCCCGTCGCGGTCGGTGGTCACCGCCGCGTCGAACCCACCGGCCGGGAGCCGGCGCAGCCAGGTCAGCAGGGTCGCGGGCGGTGCCGGGCAGACGGCGGCCAGCCCGGCCGGGTGGTCGAGGCGCAGGCGGTGTACGCGCAGGTGGCGCGGGCCCACCGTGGTCTGCCGCGGCAGGATCGACATCGGCGTCGCGAGGTGGTCCTCCACGTGGGCGGCGGTCGCGGACAGGGTGGCGATGTCCCGCCGGATGCTCGTCAGGATCTCGGCCGCGGCCTGCCGCAGCTGTGCCTCGGGAGCCTCCAGCAGGTCGGCGATCTGGCGCAGCGGCAGGCCGAGGCGCCGCAACGCGCGAATGCGTTCGAGCCGGGACAGCTCGGCCACGCCGTACCAGCGGTAGCCGGTGGCCCGGTCCGTCGCGGCGGGCGCGAGCAGTCCGGTCCTGTCGTAGTGCCGCAGGGTGCGTTCAGAGACGCCGGCCATGCGCGCCAGTTGTCCGATCCGCCACATCTCGACCTCTCGTGTTGACCTTGCCCCTGTGTCAGGGTTCTACCGTCCCGTCCATGACCGACTCGAACCCTGGAAACCGGCTCACCGGCGTACTGCTGCTGGGCTCGCTCATCGCCATGGTCGCCGGTGCGGCCGTCGCGGTGCCATCGGGGCTTACCCTGAATCCTTCCGACCCCGCCGCCGCGCTGGCCGCGGTGGGCGAGCGGGTCGGCCCGCACCTGATCGAGCTCGCCCTCGACGTGCTGGGCTGGCTGGCGCTGACCGCCGCGGGGCTGGTGACGGCCGCCGGTTCGGCCGGGGCGCCCAGACCGTACCTGGTGGTGCTCGCCGGAGGGCTGCTGGCGGCCGCCGGGCTGGCGGGCATGCTCCACGACGCGGGCAACCTGGCGCTCACCCGGCTGACCGCCGTCCCCGAGGTCGCCGCCGCGGCCACCGCGACAATCCTCACCGCCAAGTGGACGGTGAACCTCGCCGGGTTGCTGTGGGTCGCGGCCACCGCCGCCACCGCGGCCGCTGTCCCGATGCCCACGGCACTCCGCCGCGCCGGTGCGATCGTCGTGCTTCCGGGGCTGGCGGCGGTCGCGCTCCCGTGGACGACCGGGGTCAGGGGACCGTCGGTGGAGATGGAGCAGCTCGGGTACGCCCTTCACCTGCCCGTCATGCTGTGGTTCGGCGTGCTCGGCTGGCGGTATCTGCGCGGCCGGTGATCGCCCCGGAGGGCCGGGCCTCATCTGAGAAGGACGTCCAGAAAGCGCGCCGGCCGTGGCCCCGGTGCCAGTGGCCCCGATGTCGGCAGCAGGGCCGCGTCGCTCGTCGAGCGCGTCGGCCGTCGCGCCGATCGGCCCGCGCCGCGGCACCTCCGCGAACGACGTGCCGCCTCGCCACAGCGCCAGCGCGCCGCCGAACGAACGGCTCGCGGCGGCCAGGTCGTTGGCGGCGGAGGCGGCCAGTCCCCGATCGGACATGTCCCTGAAAGTGTCGGCGTCCAGCTCTCCGGGCCGGACGTCGAGGGCGTAGCCGTACACGCGCCGGACGATTCTGCCCTCGTCACCCAGGAGCCGTCGCAGGTGGTAGACGTGGATCCGGAGGTTGTCGCCGGCCGAACGGGGCGGGCGCTCTCCCCACAGGGTGTCGATCAGGCGGTCACGGGAGACCGCCTCATTGGCATGGCACAGCAGCGTCGCGAGAAGAACGCGCTGTTTGGGAGCCGAGATACCGATACACAATCCGTCACGCCATACCTCAAGCCGCCCCAGTACTCGAAACTCCATGTCCGGCTTCCCCCGCGAAGGCCCCCGCCGATTCCCCAAGCATTCGGTGATAACGAATGAATGACGATGAAAGTTTCTAAAAAGCATTTAAAGCAGAAATATACGTTTCCCGCAACGGGGTGCGGTCAACATGGGTACGCGCGGCGGCCGGAGGGGCGACCTCGGAGCGACCGGGGCGGGTCGCGGGCACTCTTCTTCAGGGGGAACGCTTTGAACCACTTACGACTACGTGCCGCTTTCGTGGCACTGATGGCGGTGCTACCGGTGCTGTCGGTGCTCGTGATCCCGGCGACGGGAATCCGCTTGTTGCCCGCCGACGGGACGAAAGAGGATCCCTCTTCGGTCACCGTGGGGAGTGGTGACCTGAAGACCCTGCGGAGGAGCGTTGTCATCACCGACTGTGCGGCGGTGCCACGCGAGCCCCAGCCGGTCAGCTTCACCTACAGCACCTGGATGGGCTCGGGGTCGGCGGAGGTGACGTGGGACTCGTGGGAGCTGACAGGACCCGAGGCGAGGCTGCCGGTCGCCTGGCAGCGAGGTCTCGCCGGCAAGGTCTGCAACGACGCGGTGAGCCCGGACTGGCCCTGAAGGCCAACCCTTCCGCGGACGTGGACATGGACGTGGACGTGGACGTGGACGTGGACGTGGACGTGGACGTGGACATGGACATGGACATGGACATGGACAAGCCTGGAAGGTTGTGACGCATGCTGCCCGTCGCGAAGATCGCCACCGGTTTCCTCTTCGCCTTCGCCGCCTTGCGTGTCAACGGCTTCGACCTGCTGTTCGACCCCATCGGTTGGTGCCTGTGCGTGTCGGGGCTGTCCCAGCTTCGGCGGTCCGCCGACGACCCCTTCGACCGGGCCAGGGTCTTCGCCGTCGCCACGCTCTGCGCCTCGCTTGTCGTCATGGTCGTGTCCGGCGCGCCCTCGAACGCTCTCCTGACGCTCTCCCCCGTCGAGCACGGGATCGGCATCGCCGGTACGGCCGGTGCCCTGATCACCGTGTGGTTGTCCGTCGACGCCGTCATCAAGCGGATCCGTCCCGGCGGGGACATCTTCAGGGTCGTCCTCCTCGACGTTCTGCGCTGGGCCGTCGCCGGTCTGGGAGCGCTCGGCATGCTGGCCGGGTACGGCTACGCCGACCTGGGTCCGGCCCTGGCCGTCGCCTGGTTCGTGGCCGTCACGGCCCTGATCGTCACGCTCTATCGCTCGGCCCGCCTGCCGTACCTCTCCCAGACGTGGGAACCCGCGGCGAGTTGGGCATGATCCTGTCCATGGCCGCGAGCGGGGCGGTGGTGACCCGACGCGGACGGCCTGGAGCCGGCTCGTGAAACAGGTCTCGCGCCGGCTCTCCCCTTCACCGGACGGTGCCACGGGAGGGGGACACCGCTGATGCCCCCGAACCACACCGGCCCACCACGAGGCCCACCACGAGGCCCACCACGAGGTCCGCCGCGATCTCCGCGTCCACGTCGCGCCGCCCGCGAGAGGTGATGGTCGTACGCGTGACGGACCCATCGATCCAGAGGTGACGAGCCCGTCGTCTCAGAGCGTGATGACGACCTTGCCCCGAGCGTGTCCCTCCTCCTGGTACCTGACGGCCGCCCGGGTCTCCGCGAACGGGTAGTCCCGGTCGATGACCGGGGTGACCTTCCCGGCCTCGATGAGCTCGGTCAGGGTCGTCAGGTTCCTCTTGTTCTCCGTGCATCGGGTCGTGTCCGTCCTGGCCGTCCGCTGGGAGACGAACGGCGAGGTCGCGAGGGCCGAGAGGATGTGGCCGAGGGGCTGTACCCATCGGCCGCCCGGTCCTCCGACGAGGACGAGGGCCCCCTTGGGAGCCAGCGCCTGACGGCACGCCGACACCGGGCGGTTTCCCGCGATGTCCAGCAGGAGGTCGTGGCGTCGCCCGTCCCGGGTGAAGTCCTCCTTGGCGTAGTTGACGACCTCGTCGGCGCCGATCGACCGGACCAGCTCCACGTTCCCCGGACCGCAGACGCCGGTGACCTCCGCGCCGAACGCCCGGGCGAGCTGCACGGCGAACGTTCCGACCCCTCCCGAGGCGCCGTTGACGAGGACCCGCTGCCCCGGCCGGATCCGCCCGTCGTCGCGCAGGGCCAGCAGGGCGGTGACGGCCGCCATCGGTACCGCCGCCGCCTGCCCGTACGACAGATTCTTCGGTTTCGGCGCCAGCTCGTCCTCCCCGACGCACACGTACTCGGCGAAGCCGCCCTGCTTGAGCAGCGCGAACACCTCGTCGCCGGGGCGGAATCCCGTCACGTTCCGGCCGACCGCCTCGACCTGCCCGGCCACGTCGGCGCCCAGGACGCGGAGCCTCGGTGCGCGCAGCCCCAGGCCGCCCATCAGGCGCGCGACATACGGCTCGCCTCTCATGTTGTGCCAGTCGTAGGGGTTGACGGAGGTGGCACGCACCCGGACGAGCACCTCGTCGTCATTGGGAACGGGCTTGTCGACGTCCGTCAGATCGAGGACGTCGGGTGAGCCGTACGAGCGCAGGACGAATGCCTTCATCGCGTTCTCCTCATCCATCACGGGTGGGTACGGGGATCGCCGGGACCCGCGATGCTCGCGGATCGGCGTCGTGGCCGGTGCCGGTGGAGTGGATCGACGGCGTCACCGGCCAGGTGGCGCCGGGGGTGTCCCGGGCCACGAGAATCACGGTAGAAGCCCTGCGCGAGGGACTCATCAGGCGAAAGTACGCCCGATCGACGGACGATCGGCCGGTCCGCGGTGGCCGTTCCGTCGAGGAGCGGCCACCGCCCGAGCCGTCACGACCCATGAGAACGGGACGGGGAACCACCGGCGCCCGGGTCAGTTCCCGAGGCGCCTGGTCTCGTAGGCCCACATGGCGATCTCGACGCGGTTACGGGCGCCGAGCTTGGCCATCAGGCTCGCGATGTGGGATTTGACGGTGCTGAGGGAGATGTGGAACTCGTCGGCGATCTCGTTGTTGGTCCGCCCCCGCGCCACGGCGACGAGGATCTCCTCCTCCCGGTGGGTGAGCGCCTCGATGGGGTGCGCCGACGCCGAGGTGGGCCCGGCGGCGGCGAAGGCGCCGAGCAGGCGCGCGGTTACGCTCGGGGCGATGAGCGCGTCACCGCCGGCGGCGGCGTGGACGGCCTGGGTGAGCAGGACGGTGCCCGCGTCCTTGAGCAGGAACCCCCGGGCACCGGCCCGCAGCGCGGCGTAGACGTACTCGTCGAGGTCGAACGTGGTGATGACGACGACGGCGAGGGGGTCGTCGACGGCCGGTCCGGCGAGGAGGCGGGTGGCGTGGATGCCGTCGATGCCGGGCATGCGGATGTCGAACAGGCACACGTCGGGGCGCAGGCGCCGCGCGAGCTCGACGGCTCGCCGCCCGTCGGCGGCCTCGCCGACGACCTCGATGTCCGGCTGGGCGTCGAGGATCATCACGAGCCCGGTGCGGACGATCTCCTGGTCGTCGGCGACGAGCACCCGGATGGTCACGCCGCCGCCCCGCTTCTGGGCAGTACGGCGGTGACGGTCCAGCCCCGGTCGGGGTCCGGTCCGGCCTCGCAGGTGCCGCCGAGCAGCTCGGCGCGTTCGATCATGCCGATGAGCCCGTACCCCGGCGGCGCGGACGGGCGTACGGAAGCGGTGTCGCCGTCGTCGCTCACGCGCAGGCGCACCGACGTGTCGTCGGCGGTGACGCGGACCTCGACGCGGGTGGCGTGCCGGGCGTGCCGCCGGGCGTTGGTGACCGACTCCTGGGCGAGGCGGTAGACCGCGGCCTCGACCGACGGGGGGAGGCCGTCGAGGTCGCCGGAGATCTCCACGTCGACGGACGGGCCGGAGGCGCCCCGGCTCGCGAGCTGCCGGAGGTCGGTGACGCGCCGGCCGGGAGCCAGGTCGGCGGCCTGGTTCCGGCGCAGGACGCGGACCATGGCGCGCATCTCGGCGAGGGCGCGCGACGCCTCAGCCTCGATCACGTGGAGCGCCTCGGTCGCGGCGTTCGGCCGCGACGCCGAGGTGGCGATGCCGGCCTGGGCGCGGATCGCCATCGCCGAGACGTGATGGGCGACGATGTCGTGCAGGTCGCGGGCCAGCTGCTCGCGTTCGAGCATCTTGACCTGGTCGAGCTCGCGCATCCTCGCCCTCGCCCGGTACCGGAGCGCCCCGCCCAGGGCGGCGGCGGAGAACATGACGGCGAACGCGGCGACCAGGTCGGCGGGGGCGAGACGGCCGGAGACGACCGAGAGATGGACCGCGGCGACCATGATCACCAACCCGATCACCGCCTCGCGCCCGGCCCCCCACCGGAACAGCGAGTACACCACGATCAGCAGGTAGCCCATCGTGTACGTCTCCGCGGACTCGCCGCCCGTCAGCAGCGGGGCCAGGCTCGTGGTGCCGAAGACGATCGCGACCACCGGCAGCGGCCTGCTCCGGCGCCACAGCAGCGTGGGGATCAGCCCGACGGTGACCGCCACCGAGACGGCCCGCCACGGGAGGTCCGGCCGCAGCACTCCTTCGAGCACCGCGATCGGGACGAGCACTCCTACGAGCGCCCAGTCCCGCCACACCCGCCGAGGCGGATCGGGGGGACGGGGCTCGTCCCACACAGAACGAACAAGGGGGAGCACCTCATCATGGTACGAGAGCCCTTGTCACTCTGGATCGGCCCAAAGTACGACAAGTACGAGAGGTGCATTCACCGAGGGTTCGGCGGGGAGGCCGCTCGGTGGTGTGGCCGTTTGGTGGTGTGGCTCTTCGCTGGTGTGGCCGTTGGGCCGCGGCGACAGGGTCCGCGCGATTCCGGGAATCGCCGTCACCTCACCAAGGCCCGTCACCTTGCCGAAGGTTCGTCACCTCACCAAGGCCCGTCACCTTGCCGAAGGGTCGTCACCTCGCGTAGGAGCCGTCACCCCGTCGCGGGATCGAGGCCGCCCACGACGGCTCTCAGGCCGGCCACCACCTGGGCCGCGGACGGGACCTGTTCGGGGTCGAGCAGCCACTGCGTCATGACGCCGCTGATCAGGGCCAGTTGCACCGCGCCCAGGGTGCGCACCACCCCGTCGTCGACCGCGTCCTCCTGGACGCCCGTCAGGATCGACACCAGCCCGCGACGGCCCTCGGCCTGGCCGCGCGCCAGGTGCTGTCGCAGCTCGGGATAGTGCTCGGCCTGCAGGAGCGCCTCGAAGCTGGCGATCCACAGCGGCCGGTGCGCGGTGAAGGACTCGATGATCCTCTCCCACATGGCCTCGTACTGTTCGGCGGGGGTGGCGCCCGGCTCGGCGTAGCCGGACAGGGTACGGCCGGTCTCGGTGCCCCACTCGTCGATGGCCTCGATGAGGGCCGCGTTCAGCAGTGCCTCGCGCGAGCCGAAGTGGTATCCGATGGCGGCCATGCTGACCCCGCCCGCGGCGGCCGTGATGTCACGGATGGTGGTGCGCGCCCACCCCTTCTCCTCCAGGCAGCGCCGCGCCCCGGCCAGCAGATCCTCGCGATTTCCCATGCCAGGCATGGTATCCACGCCTGGCACGAGCGAATCAGGCGTATGCCTAATACAAGCGCCTAAGGCAAGCGCCTTGCGCAAGCGCCCAAGTCCGCGTTATGGTCGCCGGCATGAAGCGACGATCCCCTGGGGACCTGCCGTGACCGGTCCCATCCGCGCCGAGCTGCGCATCGACGGCCGCCGCCTGTCCTACCTCGACTTCGGCGGCACGGGCCGTCCCCTGCTCGCCCTGCACGGCCACCTGTCCGAAGGCGCGGGTTTCGCCGGCCTGGCGGCCGGGCTGGCTCCCGGATGGCGTGTCATCGCTCCCGACCAGCGCGGCCACGGAGACTCCGACCGGGCGGCCGACTACTCCCGCCAGGGCTACCTCGACGACGTCCTCGCCCTGCTGGACCACCTCGGCCTCGACCGGGTCACGATCCTGGGTCACTCGCTGGGCGCCATCAACGCCTACCAGTTCGCCGCCCGCCACCCCGGCCGGGTCGAGGCCCTCGTCAACGTGGAAGGGCCGGTCTCGCTCGACCCGCACGGCCCCAACCCGCTGGCCTTCGTCCTCACCCTGCGCGACCAGGCCCCCACCCGCGAGGCGCTCGTCGAAGGGCTCGGCCGGATGGCCCCCTTCTTCGCCGGCACGTTGCGCGAGAACGCCGACGGCACCTGGCGGCTGCCCTTCCACCCCCAGGACATGGTCGACTCCGAGGACCTGGTTCACGGCGACCACTGGGGCGACTGGCTGGCGACCACCTGTCCCGCCCTGCTGGTCCGGGGCACCCAGGGGGTCATCCCCGCCGACCAGGCCCGCGCCATGGTCGAGCGACGCCCCGGCACCCGCCTCGCCGAGCTGGACGGCGACCACTTCGTCCACACCGGCGACCCCGACGGGTTCGTCGCGGCCGTCCGGGAGTTCCTCGCCTCGCCGGTCGGCCCGCGACAGGGCTGAAGGCGTCCCCGTGGCGCGCCGGGGTTCACGGCGACCGCCCGTGTCACCGACCGTCGGACGACGCCAGGCGGGCGGTCCGGGCCTTGAGGACCGCGATGGTGTCGGTGACGTAGTCGAAGATCGCGGAGCGTTCGCGCTCGTCGTACCTCGTCATGAAGGCGCCCATCTCACGGCCGAGGTCGGCGAAGACGCCGCCGAGGTCGGGAACGCTTCCGGTGACGGCGGGTGGGGCGGGCGCCCGGGGTGTCACCGGGTGAGCGTCTCGACGGACACCTGCCAGAGACGGGCCGCCGCCTCGGGGTCGAGGGCGTACGCGGCGACCCCGTTGCGGGAGCCGGGCCGGTTCGGGCCCGCCTCCTCGCAGTCCTCGAAGTAGCGCCCGCCGACGCCTTCGAGCAGCGGCGACGTCGCGACCAGCACGGACGTGGCGGCACCCTGCTCGGGCGTCTTCCAGGTGATGCCGCTCGCGCCCCCGGCCGCCGCGACCGCCCGGTCGAGGTCCTCCTGGGAGACGTGCCGCTGCAGGTTGGTACGGATGCCGCCGGGCATGAGCGCGTTGACGGTGATGCCGTCGCTCTCCCAGCGCTTCGTCGCCTCGACCGCGAACAGCACGTTGGCCGTCTTCGACTGCCCGTACGCGGACCACGGCTCGTAGGCGCGCTCCCGGAAGTGGATGTCCTCGAAGACGATCGGGGAGCGCAGGTGCGCGCTCGAACTGACCGACACGACGCGGGCGCCGCCGGCCGCCGCGAGCGCCCGGTGCAGCCCGGTGGCGAGCGCGAAGTGGCCGAGGTGGTTGGTGGCGAACTGCAGCTCCCAGCCCTCCGGCGTGTGCGCCTCGGGCGACGCCATGACGCCGGCGTTGTTGACGAGGACGTGCAGCGGGCCGTCCCACGCGGACGTGAACGCCGCCACGGAGGCCTGGTTGGCGAGATCCAGCGGGGCGACGAGGATCTGCTTGTTGCCGGTGGTCGCGACGATGTCGTTCGCGGTGCGCTCCCCGGCGTCGAGGTCGCGTACCGCCAGGGTCACCTCCGCGCCCGCTCCGGCGAGCGCCCGCGCGGTCTCGATGCCGATGCCGGACGCTCCACCGGTCACGACGACGCGGCGGCCGGTGAGGTCGATGCCGTCCACGACCTCGGCGGCGGTGGACGTGGCGGTGAACGGTGTGGTGATGCGGCTGTTCTCGGTCATGGTCATGCCTGTCCTGTCGGCGATGTGCTCGGCTGTACGAACGAGGGCCCGGCCGGTACGATGTGGAAACGGAGGACCCTCCACTACGAACCACTGTAAGCGGAGATTCCTCCGTTTAGCAAGCCGCCCCGGCGTCCAGCGCGCCGGCCACCATGCCCACCACCATGCCCACCACCATGTCCGCAGGGACTGACGAGGAGAGACAGTGTCGGCCACCGGCCCCCGACCGTTGCGCGCCGACGCGCGGCGCAACCGCGAACGGCTGCTGGAGGTCGCCGTGCGCGCGTTCTCCCACGAGGGGCCGGACGTGACGCTCGACGCGATCGCGAAGGCCGCGGGCGTCGGCATCGGCACCCTCTACCGCCACTTCCCCACGCGCGAGGCGCTCATCGAGGAGGCGTACCGCAGCGAGCTGAACAGGTTGTGCGACGTCGTGCCCGACCTGCTGGAGACCCTGCCGCCGGACGAGGCGACGCGCACCTGGATGGACCACTTCGTCGACTACATGACGACCAAGCGCGGCATGGCCGACGCGCTGCGCGTGGTCATCGCGTCCGGCGGGAACCCGTACGAGCAGAGCCGGGACCGGCTGATCGAGGCGATCACGACGCTGCTCCGGGCGGGCGCCGCCGCCGGGACCCTGAGGTCGGACGTCGATCCGGTCGACGTGGTCGTGAGCATGAGCGGCGTGACCCTCGCCGCGGGGGAGCCGGAGCAGCGCGACCAGGCTCGCCGCCTGCTCGACCTGCTGATGGACGGCCTGCGCTACCGCGCCCCCGCCGCCCCCGCCGCGTCCTGACGCGAGCCCCCGGCATGGAGAAGCCGTGGGCCTCCGCGTCCGGCGGAGACCCACGGCGTGGGGTGGAACGCCTGATCAGCGAGGAGAGCGCTGTGACCACCGCTGATCAGGCGGGCTCAGGACCTCAGGGGTAGGAGACGAGCTTGGACGGGATCGTCGCGGTGCCGAAGGCGGGGCCGCCCACACCGTTGATCACGTGGTTGATCCGGCCGTTGCCGCCCAGGGAGACGGTGAGCAGGCTGTGGAACTTCACGCCCGGCTTCACCGGCGCCTCGAAGCCGTTCTCCACCTCGATCGTCGGGTCGACGTTGAAGTAGACGTAGCTGCCGAGACCCCAGCCCTCGTGGTTGTTGACCGCGGGGCCGACCTTGTAGGCCGCCCACCCCTTGCTGGTGCCGTTCATGTAGGCCGCCTGGTTCGGCGGGTCGTACGCCTTCTCGTTCTGGAAGAAGATCGTCCGGCCGCGCTCGCCGTACCACTCGACGTCGTACTTGCGGTAGTGCTCGACGAACAGGCCCGTGGCCAGGACGTCGTCGCCGTTGACGATCAGACCGGTCTCGGCGGTGTTGACGTTCCAGCCGATGCCCTCGCCGTGGTCGCCGCGCCACAGCCAGGTGTGGTCGATGATCACGTCGTCGCTGTTGACGACGACGCTGGTGGTGGCGTTGCCGGCGAAGGCGCCGCCGATGCGGACGAAGACGTCCTGCAGGGTGGTCGGGTTGGCGGCGTGGTCCGCGCTCGACCCCTGCGGGCCGACCTCGATGAGCACGTCGGACTTCTGGGTGCCCGCGTCCACCAGGAAGCCGGCGAGCTTCACGCCGTCCACGTCGGCCACCTTGACCGCGGTGGAGCCGCCGCCCGGGATGATCGTCGCGAGGCCGAGGCCGAGGACCACGGTGTTCGCCCGGGTCACGTTGATCGGCTGGTTGAGGTGGTAGATGCCGGGGGTGAGCAGCAGGTGCAGACCCTGGCCGAGCGCGGCGTTGATGGTCGCGGCCGAGTCGCCGGGCTTGGCGACGAAGAACTGGCTGAGCGGGAGCGAGCTGCCAGGGGTGGAGCCGTTCGCCCAGCTCACGCCGCGCGCGTTGGTCCGCAGGGCCGGGACGAACACCCGGTAGGCGCCGCCGCCGTCCACGTAGAGGTACGGCTTCTCGCGGCTGATCGGGGTGTTCTCCAGCGTGGTGTAGGACTTGCCGAGGAAGTCGGTGGCGGGAGCGCCCTGCACCCCGGAGAAGACCATGTTCCACACGCCGTTGACCCAGCCGCCGACGGAGCTGTCACGGGTGTACCACTGCTGCTGCGAGTACGGGCCGACGGCACCGTCGATCTTGCTGTCGGCGATGTAGCCGCCGCTCGCCCAGCCGTAGCCGGTGGGGGCCAGGTTCAGCGCGCCCTTGATGTGCATGCGGCGGAACGGCGCGGCCTGGGAGACGGCCCACTGGTTGGTGCCGCCGGGAGGCTGGACCGACAGGTTCTCCGTCGAGCGCCAGAAGTTCTGGGTGGCGTTGCCGTTGAACCAGCCCGCGTCCACGGTCACACCGTTCAGGGTGACGTCGTCGGGGTTCTGGCCCAGGCCGATGATCGAGGTGTAGAAGCCGACCTTGGCGTTCACGTTGTAGGTGCCGGGCTTGAACAGGAAGGCGTGGCGCCCGGTGCCGAACTGGGCCGACTCCTGCTGGGTGAAGACCGCGTCCAGCTGGCTCTGGATGGTGGCGCTGGACATCGACGGGTCGAAGACGTGGACGTTCGGGCCCAGCGGACCGCCGCCTGGGATCTCGGGACCGGGACCGTCCGACGTGGTGTACACCGCGAACTCCCACAGTGAGTAGCCGTAGCCGGTGCCCCGCGCGCTGCCCAGCATCCGGACGTACCTGGCGGAGCCGGTCACGTCGTGCGACTGGACGCCGCCGGTGGCGCCGGTGACGGTCTTCAGGTCGGTCCAGGTGGTGCCGTTGGTCGATCCCTGGAGCTTGAAGGCGCTCGCGTACGCGGCCTCCCACCTGAGGTCGATCTTGCAGAGGTTCTGTGCCGAGCCGAGGTCGACCTGGACCCACTGCGGGTCGCTCGCCACGCTGGCCCAGCGGGTCCCGTTGTTGCCGTCGAAGGCGGCGCTCGCGGGAAGGCCGGCGCCCTGGATCGACGAGGCGCTGTAGGTCTTGTTCAGCGCGGCGTTGGTGGTCCCGCACGGCCCGCCGGGGCCGGGGCCGCCGTCGGGGCCGAAGACCTGGAACTCCCACAGCGAGTAGCCGTAGCCGGTGGCCCGTGTGACGCCCTGCATCCGGACGTACCGGCCGGTGCCGGTGACGTCCCAGGTGTCGATCCCGCCGTCACCGCCGGTGACGGTCTTCAGGTCCGTCCACGTGGTGCCGTTCGTGGAGATCTGAACCTTGTATCCGCTGCCGTACGCGGCCTCCCAGTTCAGCACGACCTTGTTGACGCTGGTCGAGGTGCCGAGGTCCACCTGGAGCCACTGGGCGTCGGTGTTGGCGCTGGACCAGCGGGTCCCGGCGTCGCCGTCGACGGCGGCGCTCGCCGGCGTCCCGGCGTTCTCGGTCGATGAGGCCGTCGCGGCCTTACCCTGCGACAACAACGTGTCGGCGTAGGCGGGGGTCGACGGTACTGCGAGCAGAGCTGCCGCGACTGCCGTGGCAGTCCATAAGGCGGCAGGACGGAACAGACCTCTCATGCATGTCTCCACTGCGGATCCGGGGGGTGGAAGGTCTAACTGCAGGTGAAGGGCGACTTACGGGGAACGGTAAATCAACGCCTTATTTCTACACTTAATTTAACTAGTCGGAAACATGACGTCAATGGGTCAAAAGTCATGGATGGCCGTTTTGGGAGGGAAGGCTCGTCAACCCCCTGGTCGGGCGCCGGTACCGTCCCGGCCGCAGGCTCGGGAGAGGGGTGAACCGCCGGTGTCAGTTCTCGTCGGCGGGCATGGCGAAGAGCCGGATGTGCATGGGACGCGCGCCGGGGGACGCGTCCTCGGGCAGGGGGCTGTATCTCATCAGCAACGCGATGTAGGCCTCGAAGAACTCCTTGAACTCGGCCTTGGTCATCCGGCCCAGGCCACGCGACCCGGTGGCCCACTCGGGATCGCGCAGGTAGGCCTCGGGGAATCGCTCGATCAGCTCGCGGTCCTCCTCCATGCCGATCCGGTGGAACTCGGCGAGGGCGGGCCGGTCCTCGGGGGCGAGCTGCTCGGGCATGGGGAGCCGCAGGTCACGCGGGCCCCTCGCCTTGCGCCACCAGCGCTCCCTGCCGGTCGAGCGCTCGGGGACCTCCTCGATGAAGCCGTACTTCTCCAGCTGGCGCAGGTGGTAGCTGGTCGTGCCGGTCTTCGCGCCGAGCAGCTCGCCGAGCGTGGTGGAGGTCGCGGGGCCGTGGACGTTGAGATGGCGCAGCATGAGCCGCCGCATGGGGTGGGCGAGGGCCTTGAGCTTCCCGGGGTCGTCGAGCAGGAACGGCTCGTCATCCCTCGTCTCGTCATCCTTCATGAGGATCAGCCTAGTCCTGCAGAACGATATCTGCAGACAAAGCTTTGCCGAGAACTCTCTGCAAAGTAATTTCGGCATATGAGAAGAATCCCCCCGGTCCCCTTCGTCACCCTGGGACTCCGGGCGGTGGCCGCCGCCACCGCCCTCTGCCTGTTCACGACTCCAGCGGCCGCTGCCGCGTCCGGGCCCACGTCCACAGCCCCCGTCTCCGCCGCAGCCGCCGCGTCTAGGACCGCGTCCACAGCTCCCGTCTCCGCCGCCGCGTCCGGGCCCGTGTCCGGGGCCGCGCCCTCGGTCCCTTCGGCCACGGTCCTCCCGGCTGTGGCTTCAACGGCCGTGGCTTCGACAACCGGGGCCCCGAGTGTTCCGTCCGACCTCGTGGCGACGGAGGTGGGTTTCCGCGGCGGCGGGGGCCTCGCCATGCGCGGCACGGTCGTCTCGCCCGCCGGTGCCGGGTCCGCGCGGCCCGGCATGGTCCTGGTGCACGGCGCGGGCACCGGCACGCCCCGCGAGAAGCTGATGGCCGAGGCCGTCGCGTTCGCCCGCCAGGGAATGTCCGTGCTGATCTACGACAAGCGCTCGAAGGACTACTCGCTCTTCGAGCGCTCCTACCCGCTGCTCGCCGACGACGCGCTCGGCGCCCTGGCCGTCCTCCGCTCCCAGCCGGGCGTCGACCCGGCGAAGGTCGGGGTGTGGGGGCTCAGCGAGGGCGGCTGGGTGGTTCCCATCGCGGCGGCGCGGTCGAGCGACATCGCCTTCGTCGTGCTCGTGGGCGCCAACGGGGTGTCACCGCTGCGGCAGCAGACCTGGGCCGTGGCGGCCGGGCTGCGCAAGGCGGGGGTGTCGGGGTCGCTGATCGACCGGGCCGAGTTCAACCTGTACCGGACGATCGCCGACGGCGGCATGTTCCCCGAGCCGTACTACGACCCCGGGCCGACGATCGCCAAGGTGCGCCAGCCCGTGCTCGCCATCTGGGGCACGCACGACCTGCTGACCCCGCCGGAGGAGAGCCCGCCGCTCTTCGCCAGGGCACTGGAGAAGGGAGGCAACCGGCACTACACGTTCCGCTTCTTCGCCGGGGCGGATCACGCCGCGCACCGGACTCCCGACGGCGGCGTCACCCGGTCGCCCGAGCTCGCCCCCGGCTACGCGGAGCTGGTCGGCTCCTGGGTCGGCGACGTCACGGCGGGCAGGCCGCCGGCGTCGGGGACGTCCGGGCCCGCTCCCGTGCAGGCCTCGCGGACCGTGCCGGTGGACCCCTCCGCCCCGTGGGAGTCGGCGCCGGTCCAGCTGGCGGTCCTGCTGCTGATCCTCGTCGCCTTCACCGCCTACCCGGTGGTCGCCCTCGTGCGGCGCCTGCGCGGCCGGCCGCGTCCCTCGCCGACCGGGCCCGCGTGGCTGGTCGGCGCCTCGGGGCTCGCGGCGGTGCTCGGGTCGTTCTCCTACCTGTTCTACCTGGTGATGACCGGAGGCAAGCTGGCCGCTCCGGGGCCCGTGGTGGCGGAACGCCCGGTGCTCTGGCTGGCGCTGCAGGCCCTCGCGGTGGTCTCCGTGGTCGCGGCGGCCCTCACCGCGCTGGCCTGGCGCCGCGCCCGAGGCTCGGTGCCGCGAGGGGAGGGCGTGCGGCTCGGCCTCCTGCTCGCCGGTGGAGCGGCGTTCGTCCCGTGGGCCCTCTACTGGGGGTTGCTGCTTCCTTGACGGGAGGACGACTTGACGGGAGGGCGAGAGGAGAGCCCGTCGGTGGAAGGCGCCGGTCCCGGGGCCTTCCGCCGATGAAAGCGCGGGTCGTCGGGACGTTCCGTTCGGCTGAAATCAACGGAGAGAAGTGATATAAGTGCTGATAATTTATTTATCAGCCCAATTCTGACATACGGGACATTTGTGGTGGTATGAGAGTTTTCATATTGTCCGTGGCGGCCGTCGGCACCCTGATCGCCGTCATCGGCTGGCTGGGTGCCATCGACGTCCGGGACACCTTCTCCGCCTCGGCCGTGAGCTCCGCCACAGGTCCCGGCGCGAGTACGGACAGGCGGGCGATCAGGAGCTTCCTGGAGGCGGAGAAGGGGGCGGCCGGCGCCTCCGCCCTGGTGGACAAGGGGACGAACGCCGCTCCCACGGCGACGGACAAGCGGGTGGTCAAGACCTCCGTGACGAAGGCCGGGGGCAAGTCCTACCTCAGGGTGCAGGTGACGAGCGGGTACGACACCACCAGACGCTTCTCCGTGAAACAACGTGTCTGCGTGAAGAAGAAGTGCCGGACGGTGACGGCCGTCCTGTCGGTGAATGCCGGGCGGACGGCCTGGCACGAAACATATCTCGGTACCGGCACCTATAAGAAAAGCGGTAAATCCTCTGTTTCCGTGAAGACGCCGCAGCCGGCGCGGACGACCCCCGCGCCCCGGGTGACCGTCACCGTACGGCCCACCGCCCCGGCCGTGACCACCACGGTCACGATCACCGAGACCGTGACCACCACGGTGACCGCGACCGTGACGGCCACCGCGACGGCGACCGTCACCGCCACCGCGACGGTCACCGTCACCCCCACACCCACCCTCACACCCACCCCGACCCCTTCCGTCACGCCCTCCGCGACGGTGACCGGACCGCTCTGCAACGCGCCCCCCAACCCCTACGGGTTCACGTTCTGCTCCACGGGGGCCAGGGTGTACCCGCCCGCGACCGACGCCTGCCAGGTCTTCCCGTGCATCGAGAACTTCCGCAACGGGACCGGCTACCTGGTCATGTGCAAGGACAACAGGGTGAGCCTGTCGGGCGGGATCCAGGGAGCCTGCTCCCTCCACGGCGGGGTGCTGCGGGAGGTGAACCGGAACACCGCGTAGCCGGAAGGCTCCCCGGACGGTTCCCGTGATCGTTCCCGGGGCCGTTCGCACACCGGTGGGAGGCGCGGTCACCTTCACCGTGACCGCGCCTCCCACCGGTAGCAGGTGGAGACGTGGGTGCGCGCCGCCCCGCCCCCGGGTGTTCCCGGGGCGCTCGCCGGGATCAGCCTTCCTTGTTCCGTCTGGCGGGGGTCCGTTGGTCCGCCTCGTCGGCCAGCTGATCCTCGACGATGGCGCACCAGCGGTGCCACCGCGCCAGGTCCAGGTGCTCGTCCACATCGCCGACACCCGCCTCGGCCATGAGCTGGTGGCTGCTCGCCGCCGCCTCGTGGGCGTTGACCAGCGCGTGGTGGCCGTGATTGGCGAGTGATTCGCTGACCGCCAGGTTCACGGCTATCTCTCCCATTGTCTTGGGCCGGCCCGAGAGTTCGTTGCCGAACCCCTTCCCGATGAAGTCGCGGCTCTCCGAATCGTCGCTCATAGCTGCTGAGTGCCCCGCAAGTCCTAGATCTATCTGGGACCCACGATCCGATGTGGACGATTTCCCGACGTGAGAGCCGTGGGCCATGTCCAGGGCGCGATTCACTTACGGGCGTGTTGCGGTTAGCCGGAGAGCCTCTTCTCACCAAGATCTTTAAAATAGCCTCGACGCAACCGGCCTAAGGATCGTGGGGGATGACGACGCGGCTTGATCTCTCGGTCCACAGACATGAGGGCGCCTCGGTGATCGCGCTCACCGGTGAGCTGGACAAGCTGTCCGGCCCTCGGCTCCGTGACGTCATGGTCGCGCAGCTGGACGACGGGGTGTGCCGTCTGGTCCTCGACGTCACCGGCCTGAGGTTCTGCGACTCCACCGGCCTGTGGATCATGCTCGAACTCCAGCGGCGCGCGGTCGCGGCGGGGGGTTGCCTGCGGCTGGCCGGTGTCCACGGGGTCCTGGGACGGATCCTGACGATCACCGGCCTCGCGGGCGCGTTCTCCCTCGACCCCGACGTCCCCGCGTCACTGCGGGCCATGTCCTCGTCCACCCCGTACGCGTGATGGTTCGTGGGCCTTCTCGCCTATTAGTGCAGACTTGTCCTTCGGCGGCCCACCCCCTACCGGGCGGTGGCCCGGCCGGACGGGCCGTACCGGTGGGCGGCGCGGTGTCAAGAGGAGGGTGGGGAGCCGGTGTCAGGTGAGGTACCCGGGGTGGATGTCCCGGACGGGCGGGGTCGTACGGGACTGGACAGGGCGGGGCTGGACCTGACCGGCAACCCCCGGGTCCGGGTGCGGGAGGTGCGGCTGCTCTCGTCCAGCTGGTACGTGCTGCGCAAGACGACGTTCGACTACCGGCGCAGGGACGGCGGCTGGAGCACCGAGCAGCGGGAGACCTACGACCGGGGCAACGGCGCGACGGTGCTGCTCTACGACGCCGAGCGGGCGACCGTGCTGCTGACCAGGCAGTTCCGCTACCCGGTCTACGTCAACGGCCATCCCGACGGGCTCCTGCTGGAGACGGCGGCGGGCCTGCTCGACGACGACGACCCGGAGACCGCGATCCGCAGGGAGGCCGCGGAGGAGACCGGCTACGACATCGGGGAGGTGGAGCACGTCTTCGACGTCTACATGAGCCCCGGCTCGGTGACCGAGCGCGTCCACTTCTTCGCCGCCCCCTACAGCGCGGACCGGCGGACCTCCGACGGCGGGGGGCTCGCCGACGACGGAGAGGACATCGAGGTGGTGGAGCTGCCCTTCGCGAAGGCCCTGGGCATGATCGCCTCGGGTGAGATCGCCGACGCGAAGACCATCATGCTGCTGCAGTGGGCGGCGCTGTCCGGCCCCTTCTCCGATCGAGGCAGGTGAGCGGCCCGGAGCCGGGCGGTAGGGCCGGACAGCCGTCGGGAGGGCCGTCCCGGCGCCGGTGAAACCGCTCTCACACCACCTGTCCCTCCCGTACCCGATCCGGTCGCCGGCGCGCTTCACGGGCAGGTCGCCGGGCACTACCCTGCACGGGTGACGGAAGTGGAGCTGCGCGGATGGCGGCCCGACGACATGCCGGTGGTGCTCGACGCGTTCAGCTCCCCGGACATGGCGGAGCAGGCGGCCCGGCCCATCGACACCGCCCAGGCGGCGCTGGAGTGGATGGGGGTCTGGGGGTTCCGCGACGACGCGCGGGCGTTCGCCGTGGTGTCCAACGGCGAGGTCGTGGGGAACGTCGCGGTGAGCAACATCGACGCGCACGACACCGGCTGGGTCTCCTACTGGACGCTCCCGCGCGCCAGGGGGCGGGGTGTCGCGGTGGCCGCCACCAGGATGATGGCCGAGTGGGCGTTCAAGGAGCGCGGGCTGTTCCGCCTGGAGCTGGCACACCGGGTCGCCAACGAGGCCTCCTGCGCGGTGGCCACCAGGGCCGGGTTCCTGCCGGAGGGGATCGAGCGGGCCAAGCTGAGCTACGAGGGCGTCCGCCACGACGTGGAGCGGCACGCCCGCCTGGCCACCGACTGACCGGCACGCCCGCCCCGGCCACCGACCACGAAGGCGGGGCCGGGTCCAAAGGGTGCAAAGGGTCCAAAAGGTTCAGAGGGTTCAGAGGGTTCTGAGCCCGGCGAGCAGGTCGCGGAGCAGGCGCTCGCGGGGGGTCGCGGACGGGGGCGCGGGCGGCCGTACGGTGATCAGATGGCTGTCACGCAGGTCACCGAGGAGGACCCGGAGCACCCCGACGGACAGGGCGGTCCGCGCGGCCAGCTCGATGACCGGGATCGGCGTCCGGCAGGCGTCCAGGATCGACAGGTGCTCGGGCTGCAGCTCCCGGTGGGGTGCCCTGACCGCCACCACCACGGCCATCAGGTCGAGATGGGCTCCGGCGTGCCTGGTCCGGCCGCGGGTCATCGTGTAGGGGCGGACGACCGGACCGGCCTCCTGGCCGGGTGAGCGCTCCGCTGTCACGGTCCACCCTCCCGCCCGGTGCTCCGCCATCCGTCGCGGGCCGTCCCGAACGCGTCGCCCGGGACGGCGCCCTCGCCCGTCCCGCCCTCGCGGGTCCCCGGGGTGCCGGCGGCGGCCCGCTCCGCGGGTACGGTCTGGCGCACCCGCCTGGGCAGTCCGTCGTCGGCCTCGGGCAGCCGTTCGACCTCGACCGAGTAGGTGAACCGAGGATCGGCGGGCTCGACCACCAGCTCGCTCGGGAGCATCACGATCGCCGTGGTGCCGCCGAATGGGGAGGGCCGCAGGGAGACGCGGATGCCGTGCCGGACGGCGAGCTGCGCGACGACGAAGAGGCCGAGCCGGTCGCTGTCGGCCAGGTCGAACTCCGGCGGGTCGGCGAGCAGCGCGTTGAGCCGCGCCGTCTCCTCGGCGGAGATGCCGAGCCCCCTGTCCTCGACCTCGATGGCGTAGCCCTTGGCGACCAGGTCGCCGTGGACGCGTACGGCGGTGTGCGGGGGAGAGAACACGGCGGCGTTCTCGACCAGCTCGGCGACGAGGTGGATCACGTCGGTGGCGACCGCGCCGATCACGGACGGGCCGTGCGGGACGCCGATCGTCACGCGCGGGTAGTCCTCGACCTCCTCGACGGCGGCGCGGACCACGTCGTAGATCGTGACCGGGTTCCGCCACCCCCGGCCGGGAGCGGCGCCGGACAGGATGATCAGGCCCTCGGAGTGGCGGCGCATCCGGGTGGTCAGGTGGTCCAGGCCGAAGAGGTCCTCAAGGGTCGCCGGGTCGTCGGCCCGCCGCTGCATCGCCTCCAGCATGGCCAGCTGCCGGTACAGCAGGGACTGGCTGCGCCTGGCCAGGTTCACGAAGACCTTGTTGACGCTCTTGCGCATCTCGGCCTGGCCGACGGCGGCCTCGACCGCGGTCCGCTGCACGGAGGAGAACGCCTCGGCGACCCCGGCGACCTCGGCGGTGTCGCCGACCTTGATCTCGGGGGCCTCGGAGCAGACGTCCTCGCCCCGGCGGAGCCGCCGGACCACGTCCGGCAACCGCCTGTCGGCGAGGTCGAGGGCCGCGTTCTGCAGGCCGACGAGCTCGCCGGCGAGCCTCCGGCCGAACCGTACCGACACGAAGACGGACAGCCCGACCGCGACCAGGCCGAGCCCCCCGGCGAGGCCGATCTGGACCATGATGTCCCTGGCGAGGGGCATGGACCGCTCGCTGATGCGCCTGCCGGCATCCCCGGCGCGCCTGTCGAAGTCGTCGGAGACCCGCGCGGCGATACCCGCCCAGGACGGCTCGGGCACGGCCGAGGCGGTGATGGCGTCCTCGATCCTCTCGAAGGAGGAGTAGTCGGAGGAGTCGCGCAGGGGGGTGTAGAGGGACTGGAACCCGGAGTCGAGCTGGTCGAAGCCCATGGAGTAGAGGAGCCTGCGGCCGGTGACCAGCTGGCCGAACCTCGCGCGTTCCGCGGGGGGCATGGCCCCCTCGACGACGGCTCCGGATATCAGCGCGGCCTGCTGGCTGAGCATCTCGCGGCTCCGGCCGATCGTGACGATGGCCCGCGTCTGGTCGCTCAGCTCGACGTCGGCGGAGATCCGGATCTTCTCGTAGGCGTCGAAGGCGGCCGAGACGATCCCGCTGTAGGCGTCGAGGGTCCGCAGTCTGGTCTCGGTACGGGTGTCGACCCCGCTGCGGATCTCGGTGAGCCGGTCCAGCGAGGCGAGGAGCCGGCTCAGGCGTCCCCAGGTGGCGGGGTCGATGTCGGGGCGCACCGCGGTGGTGAGGCGGTCCAGCTCGGCCCGGGCGGCGTTCGTCCGCAGGCGCTGGGCGTCCAGCTCCGTGCGCGATACGCCGACGTCCCCCAGGACGGACAGTGACAGCAGCCGCTCATGCTGGAGCGCGGTGGTCACCTTCCTGGCGGGCACCACCACGTGCTCGTAACCGCCACGTATCTTGAGCAGCTGCTGCCCGTCCTGGACCGTGAGGTTGGCCGCAAATACCCAAATCACGACAAGGGATATAATGGGTACCAGGAGTAAGGTAAAAATCTTTACCCTGATTGAGTATTTTCGGGTGGCCATAATACCTCGCACACCTTGAGATGCGTGGTTGACAATGGCCAAACATAGCAATGTGGGTCACTTGGGACCAGGCATGCACGTGAGTCACATTGAGATGATTTATCGCGATCTGTTGGTTCGGAACCGCCGACTCCTCGCGTACGTCTCTCTTGGAGAGGAGAGGGGTCAACGATGCAGAAGATCGCGGACCTGATCGAAGCCGAGGCCGAGCGCGCCGACCGGGCGGCGCTGGCGCGCGGTGGTGAGCTGGCCGGGGCGGGCGCGGTGCAGCTGGTCCGGTTCAGCCCGCCGAGGGTGACCGCCGAGGTCGACGACGGCGCCGCGTGCGTCGAGTTCCGGCTCGTCGAGGGGGCGCTTGTCTGGCACTGCAGCTGTCCGGCGGGCAGGGACGGCGCGTTCTGCGCCCACTGCGTGGCGACGGCTCAGTCGGTCAGGATCAGGACCGACAGGAAGGACTCTCCCGCCGCTCCGTCGGCGACCGCCTCGGAGAGAACGGTCCGGATCGCGTCGTAGGCCGGTTGGTCCCCGGCCCGGAGCGTCGACGGCTCCGACCAGATCAGCAGGTGCTCGCCCGGCGGCAACCATGACAGGTCGGTGAGCACGTCGTAGAGCGCGTCGAGGTTGTGCCCGAAATGGTCGGGCAGGTCGAGGGCCTCGATGATCGCGTCCATCGCCTCGGCGGAGGTGGTGATCCTCGCGCCGTCCAGCGGGTGGGGTGTGGCGGATCCGAGCATGGAGTCGACCTCGTCGGCCGCCCCGTGGCGGAACGTCCCCCTGGAGACCGTGGTCATCCTCGCCCCCGGCCGGGTGCGCCCGTACTGGTCCTCTCGCGGGCGACGCCCGGAGCCTGTGTCCGGTCGTGCCCTCTGAGCTGCTGGTTCTTGCTCCTTCTCGGACATCTCACCCCGCCGAACTACCCGCGCGCCGACCCGTGAAAACGGGGTGCCGGGCGTGTCCTCCTCGCCTTCTGCTCCTTATTGGATTGTCTGGTTGTCATACAATCTGCCTACAATCGGCCCATGAGAATCGCCGTGATCGGGGCCGCCGTGCTCTGGGGGACCGCGGGAACCGCGGGCCTGCTCGTCACCGGGGTCGAGCCCGTCTCCCTGGCCGCCGCCCGCCTGGTGATCGGCGGCCTGGTCCTCGCGATCGCCACCGCCCCCGCGGCCCGGCTCCTGCTCCTCCCCGGCGGCGCCCTCGCGGGCTCCCCCGGAGGCTCTTCCGGGGGCTCTCCCGGGGGCAGGGCGCGGCCGGGCCCGCTCGTGGCGGCGGCGGTGGCCGTGGCCGCGTACCAGCTGTGTTACTTCGCCGCGGTCGGCAGGACCGGGGTGGCCGTCGGCACGGTGGTCGCCATCGGCAGCGGTCCCGTCTTCACCGGGCTGCTGTCCTGGCTGCTCGACCGCGCGTGGCCCGGCCTCCGCTGGGCGGGAGCGACCGCGGTGGCGATCGCCGGCTGCGCCGTGCTCACCGGCGGGGGAGGCGAGGTGCGGGCCGACGGTGTCCTGCTCGCGCTGCTCGGCGGCCTGCTGTACGCGTCCTACGCGGTCACCGCGGCGCGGGCGATCGGCGTGGGGGCGCCCTCCGACGCGGTGATGGGACTGATGTTCGGCGGGGCCGCCGTCGTCATGGCGCCCGTCCTGCTGTGGACGGGCATCGGCTGGCTGGCCGAGCCGCGCGGCCTGCTCACCGCCCTCTACCTGGGCTGCGCCACCACCGCGCTGGCCTACTTCCTGTACGGCAGGGGGCTGCGCACGACCCCGGTCGCGACCGCCGCGACCCTCGCCCTCGCCGAGCCCGCGGTGGCGGCCCTGCTCGGCGTCGTCGTGCTCGGCGAGCGGCTCGCGCCCGCCTCGGTCGCCGGGCTCGTCCTGCTCGGCGCCAGCCTGGTCGCGGTCTCCCTGCCCGAGCGCGTCCGTCAGGGAAGCCGGGGCCGGAGGGCAATAGGGTCGTCGGCGTGACCCTCCCGCTCCATCCCGTCTCCGCCGTCGGCGCGCTCGCCGACGCCCTGCGCCGGCGGGTGCTGTCCGGCGAGATCCCGCCGGGCACCACGCTGCCGGAGCAGGAGCTCTCGGCCCTGTACGGGGTGGCCCGCCCGACCGTCCGCGAGGCGCTCGCCGTGCTCGTGCACGAGGGGCTGCTCAGGCGCGAGCGGCACCGCAGCGCCCAGGTGGCCGAGGTGACCGTGGCCGACCTGGACGACCTGATGTTCGTCCGGCGCCCGCTGGAGGACCTGATGGCCACCTCGCTGGCCGGGCGGCGGGTCGCGGAGGCCGACGCGGCGCTGGCGCGGATGGCCGCGCTGCCCGCCGACGCCCCCTGGTCGGAGACGGTGGCCGAGCACATGGCCCTGCACCAGGCGCTGGTCGTCGCGGTCGGCAGCCCCCGCCTGGAGCGGCTCTACGGCATGCTGGCCGCCGAGACCAGGCTCGGCCTGGTCAGGCTGCGCTCGGTCTATCCCGACCGGCACGTGCTGGTCGCCGAGCACCGGGACCTGCTCGACGCGATCGGCCGGGGGCCCGGGAAGGCCGCCAGGGAGGCGGTCGCCGGGCACCTCGACCACAGCTGGGGCGATCATTAGGGACTCGACTTGCATGGCTCTATTGCACCCGGAGCCCTGAAGTCGTCACAATCGCGCCCATGCACGGCAACGCAGTGCCGGACTCCTACGTATATGTCACCGAAGAAGGCGTGACCCGTCACTACGCGGACGGCAGCGTCGACGCCCTCGCGTGGGAGGACGTCGTCGAGGTGCGGGTAGCGGGCGACACAGACTCGGACATTCTGTACATCCTTCTCGACCGGGCAGGTCAGGGGTGTGTCGTGCCCGACTCGGCGACCGACGCGACCTTCCTCGCCCGTCTCCGGTATCTCCCGGATTTCGACCTCGACCGGCTCGGTGCGGCGGTGGAGTCGGCGCGGGAGGATTACGTCGTCGTATGGCGCAGCCCCGAACCACCTTCGGCTCTGCCGGATTTTGAATACGACTAATTTCCGATTATTTCCAATATGTGGCGGTCAAAGTTACACGTTTGGACCGTTCCGTCAAGATGCCATCTCTCCGTAGTTCGGCCAATAGTGGACAGTGGCCGGTATTCCCCTACTCATTGGTGATCACTAGGATTTCCATGGGTATCCACGCTCCTGATGCATAAGGGAATACTGTCAACCATTGAATGAGATGCGCGGCACCTTATGCGGTCGCGCCTGAGCGTCTTGGGGGGGACGGGGTGATATGAGAGTAGAAACCGAGGAGCTCACCGTCGGTCTTCTCAAAGGTCCCGCACGCACTGCTCCGGGCATTTGGACGCGCTCTTATGCCCGTATTCTGCTTGCCGGAGACATCGCGTGTTCCGTGGTCGCCTGCGGGGCCGTTCTGGGCGTTCGGTTATGGTTCGGTGCTTTTATCCCGGAGACCGAGGCCCTGCTCGGGCTCGGCCTCGCCCTGGTCTGGCCGCTGGCCCTGGCGTCGGGGGGCGCCTATCGCAAGCGTACGCACGGCGAGGGAACGGATGAATTCCGAGCGGTTTTCAACGGTGCCGCCGGCCTGACGGCGGCGGTCGCGATCGGCGCGTACATCACGCAAACTCCGATCGCCCGCAGCTTTGTCATGGCGATGTTCCCCCTCGCCTTCGCCCTCACCCTCTTCTTCCGCTACCGGATGCGCAAGCGGCTGCACCGCGGGCGTTCGCGCGGCGACCACATGCGCCACATGGTCGCCGTCGGCCATCGGGAGTCGGTGCTCGACCTGGTGATGCAACTGCGCAGGCAGCCCTACCACGGCATGACCGTCGTCGCCGCGTGCCTGCCCGCGGGGCCCGACCTGGTGGAGGTCGACGGGGTTCCGGTCCTCGGCAACTTCTCCGACGTCGCCACGGTGGTGGCCGAGGTCAACGCCGACGCCGTCGCCGTTCTGGCCTGTCCGGAACTGGACGGCGCGGCGCTGCGCAGGCTCGCCTGGGGGCTGGAGGACGCCCGCACCGACCTGTTCGTGGCGCCCGCCCTCATGGACGTGGCGGGCCCGCGCATCAGCATCAGCCCGGTCGCCGGCATGCCGCTCCTGCACGTCGAGCACCCCGACTTCCGCGGTGCCCGGCGGCTGGCGAAGAGCCTGTTCGACCGGACGGGGGCGGGCCTCGCCCTCCTCGCGCTGGGGATGCCGATGCTGGTGATCGCCGCGCTGATCCGCGCGACGAGCCCGGGACCCGCCCTCTTCCGCCAGGTCAGGGTGGGTAAGGGAGGCGTGGAGTTCCGCGTCGTGAAATTTCGCACGATGGTGGTCGACGCGGAGCAGCTCAAGATCGACCTGGAGCGGGAGAACGAGTTCGACGGCGTCCTGTTCAAGATTAGGAACGATCCAAGGATCACCCGCGTGGGCGCCTTCCTGCGCCGATACTCCCTCGACGAGCTGCCCCAGCTGCTCAACGTGCTGCGCGGTGAGATGTCCCTCGTCGGCCCGCGCCCGCCCCTGCCCGACGAGGTCAGGCAGTACGGCGCGGACGTGCGCCGCCGCCTGGTCGTGAAACCCGGCATGACCGGCCTGTGGCAGGTCAGCGGCCGCTCGGACCTGACCTGGGAGGAGTCGGTCCGCCTGGACCTCCGCTACGTCGAGAACTGGTCTCTCTTCCTGGACCTGCAGATCCTCTGGAAGACCTGGAGCGCCGTGACCGGCGGAGAAGGGGCCTACTAGTGAAAGCGCTCGTGCTCGCCGGAGGATCGGGCACCCGGCTGCGGCCGATCACCCACACCTCCGCCAAGCAACTCGTACCCGTCGCCAACAAGCCCGTCCTCTTCTACGGCCTGGAGGCCATCGCCGCCGCGGGCGTCCGCGAGATCGGGATCGTCGTGGGCGACACGCACGCCGAGATCGAGGCGGCCGTCGGCGACGGACGCGCGTTCGGCCTGGAGGTCACCTACATCCGCCAGCGGGCGCCGCTGGGCCTGGCCCACGCGGTGCTCGTCGCCCGCGACTACCTCGGCGACGACGACTTCGTCATGTACCTCGGCGACAACTTCATCGTCGGCGGCATCGACGACGTCGTCGAACGCTTCGCCCGCGAGCGGCCCGCCGCCCACATCATGCTCACCAAAGTCGGGGACCCCCGGCAGTTCGGGGTCGCCGAGCTCGACGCCACCGGCCGGGTGGCCGGGCTGGAGGAGAAGCCGCCCGTCCCCAAGAGCGACCTCGCGCTGGTCGGCGTCTACCTGTTCACCGCCGAGATCCACGAGGCGGTGGCCGAGATCAAGCCCTCGTGGCGGGGAGAGCTGGAGATCACCGACGCCGTCCAGTGGCTGATCTCCAGTGGGCGGAGGGTCGACTCCTCCGTCATCTCCGGCTACTGGAAGGACACCGGCGACGTCACCGACATGCTGGAGGTGAACCGGCTGGTGCTGGAGTCCCTGGAGCCCCGGGTGGACGGCCTGGTCGACGACGCCAGCCAGCTGATCGGCCGGGTGGTCGTCGAGCCGGGCGCCGAGATCGAGCGGTCCCGCGTCGTCGGGCCCGCGATCATCGGTCCCGGAGCCCGGGTCCGCGACAGCTACATCGGCCCCTTCACCTCGATCGCGGCGGGCTGCGCGGTCGACGGCAGCGAGATCGAGTACTCGATTGTCCTGCCCAGGTCGTCGATCGCCGGGGTCTCGCGGATCGAGGCTTCCCTCATCGGCCACGACGTCGAGGTCACCCCCGCACCCACCACCCCCAGAGCCCACCGTCTCGTGCTGGGCGATCACAGCAAGGTCCAGATCAGTTCTTGACATCCATCCCACGGCCGGAGCCGGAGGGTCCTCGTCCGCGCGGACCGGCCCCCTTCGAAGCCCCTCCCAAGGCCCCCCTCAAGGTCTCTCCCAAGGCTTCCCCCGGGCTCTCTCCCGACGTTTCTCCCAAGACCGAACCCCGGAGTCTCCACACTGGAGGTATTCGATGAAAGTCCTGGTCACCGGTGGTTCTGGTTTCATCGGTTCCCACTTCGCCCGCGTGGTCGCCGCGAGCGGGGCCGCCGTGACGGTCCTCGACAAGCTCACCTACGCGGGAAACCCGGCCAACCTGGAGGGGACGCCCCACGACTTCGTGCACGGCGACGTCTGTGACGGCGAGCTCCTGGCGGGCCTGGTCCCCGGGCACGACCTCGTCGTCAACTTCGCCGCCGAGTCCCACGTCGACCGGTCGATCGACGGTGCCGCCGACTTCGTACGGACCAACGTCCTCGGCACGCAGGCGCTGATGCAGGCCTGCCTGGACGCGGGCACCCCGCGGGTGGTGCAGGTCTCGACCGACGAGGTGTACGGGTCGATCGACAGGGGGTCCTGGGACGAGAGCGCGCCGCTCAGCCCGCGCTCGCCCTACTCCGCGGCCAAGGCGAGCGGCGACATGGTCGCCCAGGCGTACGCGGTCACCCACGGCCTGCCGGTCTCCATCACACGCTGCGGCAACAACTACGGTCCCCGCCAGCACCCGGAGAAGTTGATCCCGCGCTTCGTCACCCGCCTCCTGCGGGGGCGCGGGGTCCCGCTCTACGGCGACGGCGGCAACGTCCGCGACTGGGTGCACGTCGACGACCACTGCGCGGGCATCCGCCTCGTCGCCGAGTGCGGCGAGCCCGGCGAGGTCTACCACATCGGCGGTACGGCGGAGCTGAGCAACGTCGAGCTCACCGCCCGCCTCCTGGAGGCCTGCGGCGCCGGGTGGGACATGGTCGAGCGCGTCCCCGACCGCAAGGGGCACGACCGCCGCTACTCCCTGGACGACTCCCGGCTCCGCGCGATCGGCTACCGGCCGTCCGTGCCGTTCGAGCGGGGCCTGGCGGAGACGGTCCGCTGGTACGAGGACAACCCGGGCTGGTGGGAGGCGGCCGTGGAGGCGGACGACGGCCCGCCCGGCCCGGGGAGTTCACCTGGTTCGGCCGGTCCGGCGGGTGGGCGGCGGGGAGGGGAGACCGGATGACCCGCTGGATGATCATTGGGGCCTCCGGCATGCTCGGGACCGAGCTGACGGCCCGCCTGGGCGCCGAGGGGCAGCTCGTCCTCGCGTTCGGCAGGCGGGAGCTGGACCTTCGCGACGCCGCCGCCTCGCACCGCCTGGTCACGGCCCTGCGGCCCGACGTCGTGGTGAACTGCGCCGCGTGGAACGCCGTCGACGAGGCGGAGACGCGAGAGGACGAGGCGCTCGCGGTCAACGGCACCGGGGTCCGCGCGCTCGCCGAGGCGTGCGGCCACACGGGCGCGCGGCTGATCCAGCCCTCCAGCGACTACGTCTTCGACGGCACCGCGCTGGACCCCTATCCCGAGGACGCGCGGCCCTGCCCGGTCAACGCGTACGGCAGGACCAAGCTCGCCGGCGAACGGGCCGTGCTGGAGGTGCTGCCGCGCGGCGGCTACGTGGTGCGCACCGCCTGGCTGTACGCCGCGACCGGCCACAACTTCGTCCGCACGATGGCCCGCCTGGAAGGGGAGGGGGCGGATCCCGACGTCGTCGGCGACCAGCGCGGCCAGCCCACCTGGGCCGGGGACCTGGCGGCCAGGATCGTCGACCTGGTCCGGAGCGAGGCGCCGCCCGGCGTCTACCACGCCACCAACTCGGGCCACACGAGCTGGTTCGGCCTGGCCGGGGAGGTCTTCACGCTGCTCGGCGCCGACCCCGCCCGGGTGACCGAGGTCTCCTCCAAGGACTTCCCGCGCCCCGCGCCCCGGCCCGCGTACAGCGTGCTGGGACACGGCGGCTGGCGCGCGGCCGGGCTGCCGCCGATGCGGCACTGGAGAGAGGCGCTGAGGGAGTCCCATGTGCTCGCGGCGGGCTAGGGGGGACGGGCCCGGCGGGCCCCGGCGGCGGGGCACGAGAGGGACCCGGTCGGAGAAGAGTCGGACCGCGTCACGCGGCGAGGGAGCGCATTCATGACAACCTGCAGGCTGTGCGGCTCGACGAGCCTCGCCAGCGTCGTCGACCTCGGGGCGACACCGCCCTGCGAGCGGTTCCTCACCGAGCGGCAGCTGGAGGAGCCCGAGGTCACCTACCCGCTGCACCTGCGGGTCTGCACCGGCTGCTGGCTGGCGCAGATCCCGCCGATGATCACGCCGGAGGAGACCTTCACCGAGTACGCCTACTTCTCCTCCTACTCCACCTCGTGGGTGGAGCACGCGCGGGAGTTCGTGGACGGGGCGGTCGACCGGCTCGGGCTGGGGGCGGGGTCGTTCGTGGTCGAGGTGGCCAGCAACGACGGGTACCTGCTGCGGCACGTCGTCGGGCGGGGCATCCGCTGCCTGGGCATCGAGCCGTCGGAGAACGTCGGCCGGGCGGCCAGGGACGCCGGGGTGACGACCTTCACGGCGTTCCTCGGCCCGGAGACCGGCGCCTCGGTGCGCGTGGAGCACGGGCCCGCCGACCTGGTGGTGGCCAACAACGTCTACGCCCACATCCCGGACGTCGTCGGGTTCACCCGGGGGCTGCGCGCCCTGGTGGCCGACGACGGCTGGGTCTCCGTCGAGGTCCAGCACCTGCTCACCCTGATGGAGCGTAACCAGTACGACACGATCTACCACGAGCACTTCCAGTACTACACGGTCGCCTCCGCCCAGCGCGCCCTCGCCACCGGCGGGCTCGCGCTCGTGGACGTCGAGTCGCTGCCCACGCACGGGGGCTCGATCCGCCTGTGGGCCAGGCCGGTGGAGGCCGTGGGGGAACGCGAGCCGAGCGAGCGGGTGGCCGCGCTGCTCGCCAGGGAGAAGGCCGCCGGCCTGCACGAGCTGTCCGGGTACGCCGAGTTCGGCGAGCGGGTGGCGCGGGTGCGGCGCGACCTGCTGGGCTTCCTGCTCGACGCCGCCCGCGAGGGCAGGACCGTCGCGGGCTACGGGGCGCCGGGCAAGGGCAACACCCTGCTCAACCACTGCGGCATCCGGCCCGACCTGCTCCGCTTCACCGTCGACCGCAACCCGTACAAGCACGGCCGGTTCACCCCCGGCACGCGCGTACCGATCCTGCCGCCCGAGCGGCTCGCCGAGGAGCGGCCCGACTACGTGCTGGTCCTGCCGTGGAACCTCCGCGAGGAACTCGTCGGCCAGCTGTCCTTCGTACACGACTGGGGAGGCCGGCTGGTCTTCCCCATCCCCAACCTGGAGATCGTCGAGGTGAACCCGTGAAGGTCGTTCTCTTCTGCGGCGGATACGGCACCAGGATGCGCAACGGCACCCCCGGTGACGCGCCCAAGCCCATGCAGCTCGTGGGGCCCCGGCCGCTCATCTGGCATGTGATGCGCTACTACGCGCACTTCGGGCACACCGAGTTCATCCTCTGCCTGGGATACGGCGCGCACCACATCAAGGACTTCTTCCTGAACTACCAGGAGACGACGTCCAACGACTTCGTGCTGCGCGGGGGCAGGGTCGAGCTGCTGTCCACCGACATCTCCGACTGGTCGATCTCGTTCGTGCAGACCGGGATCGCGTCGCCGATCGGCGAGCGGCTGCGCCGGGTCCGCGACCACCTGGACGGCGAGGAGATGTTCCTGGCCAACTACGCCGACGTGCTCACCGACGCGCCGCTGCCGGAGATCGTGGAGCGCTTCACCCGGTCGGGCGCGGGCGCGTCGATGATGGTGGTGCCGCCCTCCGACACCTTCCACTGCATCGAGCTGGGGGAGCGCGGCACGGTCGGCGGGATCACCCCGGTCAGCGAGATGCCGCTCTGGGTCAACGGCGGGTACTTCGTGCTCCGCCAGGAGATCTTCGACCACATCCCGGTGGGCGGCGACCTGGTCGCGGACGGCTGCGCCGAGCTGGCCAAGCGCGGCAGGATGCTCGCCTACCCGCACCGGGGCTACTGGCGGCCGACCGACACGGTGAAGGAGCGGGTGGCCCTCGACGAGGCCTACTCGCGCGGCGACCGGCCCTGGGCGCTGTGGGAACGCGAGCCCGCGGCGGTGACGGCCACGTGATCCGGTTCCGGCCGGCCGGGACGGGCCGGATCGCGCTGCTCGCCGCGCACTGCGACGACCTCGCCATCGGGGCGGGCGGCAGCCTGCTCACCCTCTGCTCCGCGCGCCCCGGCGTCCAGGTGGACGCCCTGGTGCTCTCCGGCGGCGGGACCGAGCGGGAGGACGAGGAACGCGCGGCGCTGGCCGCCTTCTGTCCCGGCGCCGACCTGCGGCTCACCGTGCTCAAGCTGCCCGACGGGCGGCTGCCCGCGCATTGGGAGGAGGCGAAGGAGGCGGTCGAGGAACTGCGGGCGCGCACCGACCCGGACCTGCTGTTCGCGCCGAACCCCGCCGACGCCCACCAGGACCACCGGGGCCTGGCCAGGCTGGTGCCCACGGCCTTCCGCGACCACCAGGTGCTCGGCTACGAGATCGCCAAGTGGGACGGCGACCTCGGGCGGCCCTCGGCCTACCAGCCGCTCACGCCCGAGGTGGCCGAGGCGAAGGTGGGCCTGCTGCACCGCCACTACCCCTCCCAGCGGCACCGCTCCTGGTACGACCGCGAGGCGTTCCTGGGACTGGCCCGCATCCGCGGGATCGAGTGCCACGCCCGCTACGCCGAGGGGTTCCACGTCAACAAGCTGACCTTAGATCTGGCTGGAGGCTGAACCGGATGCGCGTGCTGCTGACCGGGCACCAGGGCTACCTGGGAAGTGTGATGGCCCCGGCGCTCGCCGCCGAGGGCCACGAGGTGACCGGGCTCGACTCCGGGCTCTTCGCCGGACGCGTGCTGGGCCCCGCGCCCGACGACCCGCCCGGATACGCCCTCGACCTTCGGGACGTCACCCCCGGGCTGCTGGCGGGGGTGGACGCGGTGGTGCACCTCGCCGCGCTGTCCAACGACCCGCTGGGCGCGCTGGCGCCCGAGCTGACCTACGACATCAACCACCGCGCCGCGGTACGGCTGGCCCGGCTGGCCCGGGACGCGGGCGTGCGCCGTTTCCTGTACGCCTCCACCTGCTCGGTCTACGGCGCCTCCGGCTCGGACCTGGTCGACGAGGACGCTCCGTTGCGCCCGGTCACCCCGTACGCCGACTCCAAGGTCCGGGTGGAGAACGACCTGCTCGACCTGGCCGACGGCGACTTCAGCCCGGTGTTCCTGCGCAACGCCACCGCGTTCGGGTTCTCGCCCAGGCTGCGTGCGGACATCGTGCTGAACAACCTCGTCGGGCACGCGCTCCTGTCCGGGGAGGTCAAGGTGCTGTCCGACGGCACCCCGTGGCGCCCGCTGGTGCACGCCGCCGACATCGCGAACGCCTTCGCCATGGCACTGACCGCCCCGCGCGAGGCGGTCCACGCCAGGGCGTTCAACGTCGGCACCGAGGAGAACAACGTGACGGTGGCGGAGATCGCCGCCGAGGTCGCCGAGGCGGTGCCCGGCTCCCGGGTCGTGATCACCGGCGAGACCGGGGCCGACCCGCGCTCCTACCGGGTCGACTTCTCCCGGATCCGGGACGCGCTCCCCGGCTACCGGGCGCTGTGGACGGTGAAGGCGGGCGCGATTGAGCTGACCGAGGCGTACGAGCGGTTCGGCCTGACCGAGGACGGCTTCCGGCTCCACTTCACCAGGCTGGCCTGGCTGTCGGCCCGCCGCGAGGCCGGAACCGTCGACGGGGCGCTGCGACCACGCGGGGCGGTGAACGGTGGCGGGTGACACCGGCGGCCGGGCGCCGGGAACGGTGAGCGGCGAGGGGGCTCCGGGGGCGGGGGACGGGAGCCGGGCGTCGGGGGCGGTGAGCGGCGAGGGAACTCCGGGGGACGGGAGCCGGGCTTCGGGGACGGCCGGTGACGAGGCTCAAGAGACGGTGAGCGGCGGCGAGGCGGGTGAGATGCGGGAGCTCGTGGAGCGGCTCTACCCGCTCTGCAGGAGCATCACCGGCGACGGCGTGCGCCGCACCCTGGAGATCGTCGGGGAGTCCCTCAGCCTGCGGGTCCACGAGGTGCCGACGGGCACCCAGGTCCTCGACTGGACGGTGCCCAGGGAGTGGAACATCCGCGACGCCTACGTCAAGGACGCCTCGGGGAACAGGGTCGTCGACTTCGCCGCGTCGAACCTGCACGTGGTCGGCTACAGCGTCCCGGTGTCGGCCACCATGACCCTGGACGAGCTGCGCGGGCACCTGCACACCCTTCCCGAGCAGCCCGCCCTCGTCCCGTACCGCACGAGCTACTACGCGGAGACGTGGGGCTTCTGCCTGGCCCACGACACCCTGGAGGGCCTCCCCGACGGGCCGTACGAGGTCATGATCGACTCCACGCTCGCCGACGGGCACCTGACCTACGGCGAGCACGTGGTGCCCGGCAGGGTCGCCGAGGAGGTGCTCGTCTCCTGCCACGTGTGCCATCCCTCGCTGGCCAACGACAACCTGGCGGGCGTCGCGGTGGCGGTCCGGCTCGCGCGGCGGCTGGCCGGGGCCGACCCGTGGTACACCTACCGCTTCCTGTTCGCGCCGGGCACCATCGGTGCGATCACCTGGCTGGCGCGCAACCGGGAACGCGCCGGGCGGATCAGGCACGGCCTGGTGCTGGCCTGCGCGGGAGACCGCGGCCCGCTGACGTACAAGCGCAGCAGGCGGGGCGACGCCGAGATCGACAGGGCCGTGCGGCACGTCCTGCGCAGTTCCGGGCGCGCGCACACGGTCGTGGACTTCTCCCCGTACGGCTACGACGAGCGGCAGTTCTGCTCGCCCGGCTTCGACCTGCCCGTCGGCTCGCTCACCAGGACCCCGTACGCGGGCTACCCGGAGTACCACACCTCCGCCGACGACCCGGACTTCGTCTCCGACGAGGCGATGGCCGACACCCTGGAGACCTGCTGGGAGGTCACCCGGGTGCTGGAGGGCAACCGCGCGTACCTGAACCTCAGCCCGTACGGGGAACCGCAGCTGGGCAGGCGGGGCCTGTACGGATCGCTGGGCGGGCGCAGCGACACCAAGGAGGCCCAGATGGCGATGTTGTGGGTGCTGAACCTCTCCGACGGGAGGCACAGCCTCCTGGACATCGCGGAACGATCCGATCTTCCCTTCACCGCGGTGGCCGACGCGGCACGGGCGCTGTGCGGCGCGGGACTGCTCAAGGAGTACGGGAAATGACACTGCAACGGACCGGCACGGGTCCCGGAACGCTCAACCTCCGGGTCGGCGAGACGGTGGAGGTGCTCGGCGAGGCCGAGATCATGGCCACGCTGGACGAGCGGGGGGAGCTGGACGAGCTGCCCTTCATGCCGGAGATGCTGGCCTTCTGCGGGCGGCGGCTCACGGTGCACAAGGTGGCGCACAAGCTCTGCGACACGATCAGCCGCAGCGGCATGCGGCGGATGGAGCGCGCCGTCCACCTGACCGGGGCCCGCTGCGACGGGCAGGCGCACGGCGGCTGCCAGACGGCCTGCCAGTTCTACTGGAAGGAGTCCTGGCTCAAGCGGGTGGACCCGGACTCCCCCGCAGGTCCTGCCACCGCCGGGCTCGCGGACGGAAGACCCCTGCTGCCGATCCTGCAGGCCGCCACCAGGAAGGAGCCCGGCCCCGACGGGGAGGAGCGCTTCTCCTGCCAGGCGACCGAGCTGCTGCGCGCCGCGCCCACCTGCCTGCCGTTCAAGGACGTCGGGCAGTACGTCGCCGACGTGCGCACCGGGAACGCGGGCCCGGTCTTCGTGCTCCGCGCGGTTCTCGTCGGGTTGTTCAACCGTTTCCAGGACCGCAGCGGACGGGTGCTGCCGAAGTGGCTGCGGATCAGGGGCGGCCTCAAGTGGGGCTTCGTCCGGGGGACGGCCGTCGGCAGGACGCCGACCGCCACGCTCGACCTCCGGCCGGGAGAGCTCGTCCGGATCAAGTCCAAGCGGGAGATCGTCAAGACCCTCAACCGGGACCTGCTCAACCGCGGCATGGGGTTCGAGGAGGAGATGTCCCGCTACTGCGGGCAGACGGCCCGGGTGCTCTCCCGGGTCGACCGGTGCCTCGACGAGAAGACCGGCCGGATGCTCCAGATGAAGAGCCCCTGCATCATCTTGGAGGGCGTCGTCTGCGCGGGCGCGTACAGCGTCGGCTGTCCCCGGGAGTTCGTCCCCTTCTGGCGGGAGATCTGGCTGGAACGGATCGAGGGGCCCGCATAGCGGTCCGGCGCACATTCTGGCGAGCGGATCGAGGAGCCGGCCTGGCGGTCCGGCGCACACCGAGGTGCTGGACCGGGTTCGGCGGGCAGGTGCTGAGAGGCGACAGGTGGAACAGAGACAGGACGCGGAACCGGCGGCGACGGGTGGCGCTCCCGGCGACCGGGCAGAGGCCGCCGCGCGGGTCGGGGCGATCGGCGAGCAGGCCGGTCGCGGGCTGCGCTGGAGCCTGGTGGGCAACCTGGTGATCAAGGCCGGCTCCTTCGTCGTGAGCCTGGTCCTCGCCCGCCTGCTGGTGCCGGAGGACTTCGGCGTCTTCGCCATCGCGCTGGCGGCCAGCCAGTTCGTCATCCACGTCAACGACGCGGGCGTCATCGCGGCGACGGTGCAGTGGCGGGGCAGGCTTGAGGACATGGCGCCCACCGCGACGGTCGTGGCCATCGTGTCCAGCACCGCCCTGTACGGGATCTTCTGGGTGATCGCCCCGTTCTTCGCGGAGCTGTCCGGGAGCGCGGAGGCCACCTGGGTCATCCGGGTGCTCGGCGCCACCAACCTCGTCTACGGTCTCACCGCCGTACGCAGTGCGGCGCTGCTGCGCAGGTTCGAGCAGGACAGGCTCACCAAGGCCAACCTGGTGGGATTCCTGGTGAACGCCACGGTCTCCATCACGCTCGCCCTCAACGGCGCCGGGGCCTTCAGCTTCGCCTGGGGCCAGCTCGCGGGCGCCTCGGTCACCGGGGTGCTGGTGGTCGTGTTCGCCAGGTTGCGGATCCGCCTCCGCCTCGACCGCGCGGTCGCCAGGCGACTGCTGGTCTTCGGACTCCCGCTGTGCGCGAGCCTCGGCATCGAGGGCGTGCTGCTGAACGCCGACTCCGTCATCGTCGGCGACGCGCTGGGGGCCACGCTGCTCGGCTTCTACCTGCTCGCGCTCAACATCTCCAGCTGGGTGCCCGGCCTGATCGGCACCGCCGTCCGCTACGTCGCGCTGCCCGGCTTCTCGCGGCTGGCCGAGGAGGATCCGAAGGCGCTCTCGCTCGGCGTGCAGCGGGTGGTCCCGCTGCTGGTCTCCATCGTGCTGCCGGTCGCCGTGACGATGGGGACGCTCGCCCCCGCCATGGTGGCCTTCCTGTACGGCGAGCGCTGGGCGCCCTCCGCCGAGGTGCTGCGTTTCCTGGCCGTCGTGATGGCCGTGCGGATGCTGACCGCCCTGACGACCGACATCCTGGCGGCCCTCGGTGCCACCAGGGCCACCGTCTGGCTCAACCTGAGCTGGGTCGCGGTGCTGCTGCCGGCGCTGGCGGCCGGCGCCCGGCTGGACGGCATCCGCGGCGCGGCGATCGGCCACGCGGTGGTCGCCCTCCTGGTCGCGCTGCCGCTGGCGACGCTGGCCCTGCACCGGGCCGGGGTGGAACTGCGGCCCGTGGCCTCCTCACTGGTGCGCCCGCTGCTCGGCGGCGCGTTCGCGGCGGTCGTCATGGCGTCGCTGGCCCGGCTGACCGACGGGTTCCCGTTCGTCGAGCTGTGTGTGGCGGGCGGTGCCGGGCTGCTCGTCTACGTCCTCGTCGTCGTGCCGAGGGCGGTGCTCAGGCAGTTGGGCGGACGGGTGGCCGGGCTGATCCCCGCACGCCCGCGCTGACGTCGGCTCGCGTCGACGCCGATGAGAGAACCGATCCAGAACACGAAGGAAGAAAAATGGTGGGAACCGACACGCTGGTGTCCGTCGGGCTGCCGGTGCGCAACGGTGCCGCGAGGCTCGCGGGCGCGGTCCGGTCGGTGCTGGCGCAGGACCACGAGAACATCCAGCTGGTGATCTCCGACAACGCCTCCACGGACGAGACCGAGGAGTACTGCCGCGACCTGGCGGAGTCCGACAGCCGGGTCACCTACCACCGGAACCCGGAGAACATCGGGCTGCTCAACAACTTCATCCGGGTGGGCCGGCTCGCCCGGGGGACGTTCTTCCGCTGGGTCGGTGACGACGACCGGCTGGATCCCGGCTGCGTGTCCCGCTCCCTGCGGGTCCTGGCCGAGGACGAACGGCTCGTCCTGGTCACCACGGGGGTGGCCTACACCGGCCCCGACGGGGTGACCGAGAGCGTCCCCTACGACGGCACGGGACTGCGTTCCGACGATCCGGTCGAGCGCTTCGGCGAGATGCTGCGGATGCTCAACGAGAGCCATCTGCTCATCGATCCGCTGTACGGCCTGATGCGGCGCGTTCCCGTGGTGGACATCCCCCGGCGCAACATGCTCCGTGAGGACGAGGTGTTCGCCGCGAAGCTCGCGCTGGCCGGACCGTGGGGTCACGTCCCCGAGGTGCTCGCCCACCGCAACTGGCGGCCGGAACGCATCGGCATGGTCGGCCGGCGCCTGGGCGTGCCCGGCTGGCAGGCGTACTTCTCCTCGACCCTGCAGTATCTGGAGATCCTGCGCACGCTGCGCGAGTGGGACCTCACCGCGGAGCAGCGCCATCGCGCCCGCGCCGCCGCGCACCGGATGTACCTGCGCCGCCAGCGGCGGACCGTGTCCCACCGCGGCCGCAAGCTCGCGCGGCTGGCGGGTGATCTCGCCGGCCGTACCCCGGGGCGCTCCCCGGCGGGGAGCTGACCGCCTCGAAGGGCACCGATCAAGATCCACACCTTGTGAATGGGAGACCGTGCAGCGATGACCACAGTTTTCTCCAACAGCGTCGTGAACGACGAGACCCGCAGGGGACTGCTCTACGGGGGTGAGGTGTTCGTCTACTCCGCGACGCCCTCCTCCGGCCGCCTCGTCGACCTCGCCCGGGAGCTGATCTCCGAGGCGTTCGGGGACCGCGATCCCGAGACCGCCCAGTTCGACCTGCCGGTCGAGGAGTTCGCCGCCCTGCTCGCCACCCTCAAGCCGCGGTTCATCCACCACCCCGAGTGCAAGAAGCTGCTGCCGGCCGTCCTGGAGGAGCTCGGCTGCGCGCTCGACCGGACCTACTTCGACGTTCCCCGGCTGCGGACCTCCACCTCCGACGACTACCTCACCTCCGGTATCTCCTACGCCTTCCACCCCCATCGCGACTGCTGGTACTCCGCGCCGTTCAACCAGCTCAACTGGTGGATCCCGATCTACCCGGTGGTGCCGGAGAACGTGATGGCCTTCCACCCCCGGTACTTCGACCACCCGGTACGCAACGGCAGCGCCCGGTACGACTACGCCGAGTGGAACCGGACCAGCAGGCTCACCGCGGCCCGGCACGTGCGCACCGACAGCAGGGAGCAGCCCAGGCCCGAGGAGCCGATCGAGCTCGACCCGCAGGTGCGGGTGGTGCCCGAGCCCGGTGGGGTGCTGCTCTTCTCCGGTGCCCAGCTGCACTCGACGGTCCCCAACACCTCGGGCAGGACCCGCTTCAGCATCGACTTCCGGTCGGTGAACATCGACGACGTGCGTGCGCGCCGGGGCGCGGTGAACGTGGACGCCGCGTGCACCGGAACCACCCTGCGTGACTTCGTACGCTGCGCGGACCTCGATCCGATGCCGGAGGAACTGGCGCTGGAGTACGAGGCCGAGGCGCTCACCCGCCCGAGGTGAGGTTCCGTGACAGCGTGGTCCGGGCCGCCGCGAGCAGGGCGGCCCGGTCGCGATGGCGTTGGAAGGGCAGCTCGAAGACCGCCGCGAACAGGCGGGCCGCCAGCAGGGTCACCGGTACGGCCAGTGCCAGGGCGACCAGGAACGCCGGAAGGCCGGCGGGCACCCGAGGGGTGACGACCAGCTGGTGGACGGCCACCACGATCGGGGCGTGGATCAGGTACAGCGTGTAGGAGAAGGAGCCCAGGGCCCGGATCGGGCGCAGGTCCAGCACCCGGACCAGGAGCGCCGGCCGGCCGGTGGCCACCGCCGCGAGCAGCAGGGCCACCGAGGGGCCGAGCGCGATGTCGATCCAGAAGTAGTGCGCCACCGTCCAGACCGAACCCCGCACGACGATCACCGCCAGCACCGGGGCCGCGGCGAGCGGCGCGAGCCAGTGCCAGGGCAGCCGCCGGGCCCGCTCACCCGCGCCGACGACACCCGCCGCGACCACGCCCAGGGCGAAGAGCACCGCGAACTGGGGGGTCAGCCGCATCAGCATGTCCACCGCGGGCACGCCGGGCGCGAGCAGTCCTATCGCCACCACGACCGCGGTGACGAGCCCGACCATCACCGCCGCGCCCGCCCTGCGCAGGATCAGCAACAGCAGCGGGAAGGCGAGGTAGAGCTGGGCCTCGATGGCGATGGACCAGAAGGCCCCGTTGGGGCTGGGCGCGCCGAAGACGTCCTGGAGCAGCAGGCCGTACACGACCACCGACTTGGCCGTGGGCGGTCCCTCTCCCGGCTGGGTGACCAGGGTCCACGCGATCACCAGGCTGAACGTCAGGGCGGCCCAGTAGGGCGGCAGGATGCGCCAGGCGCGGCGCCGGGCGAAGCGGCGCACGTCGCCGAGCCGCCATCCCGAACGCGCGGGCGAGACGGCGAGGGAGAAACCCGACAGGACGATGAACACGACCACCGCGAAGTGCCCGTAGAGCAGCCAGCCGAGCCAGCTCGGGCCCGTGTTGGCCGGATACCCGGGAAAGGACATCAACCAGCAGTGGTGCACCACGACGAACAGGGCCGCGACGCCGCGGATCCCGTCCAGCCCCGCCAGCCTGCCGCGCTCCCCGGGCGGCCGCTCCGGATTGTCGATGGGATTATCCTGCTCGCCCTTTTCGGGTGATTTCACCTGATCAACTCCCATCTCGGGCCGATGTCGGGCTCACTCAACCGCCCTTTTCGGCCTATCGACGGGTCTATCGTTGTATGACCGCCAGACGTAACATCAAATGAGGAAATGGCGCACGGGCTGATTCTGTCTCCGGCCAATGTAACGGTAAGCGTATACTTCCCGATTCGTAACTGTACTGTCTCGGGGATTGGAAATGCCCCGTTGCTAACAAGGGGCGGAAAAATATGGACTTTTGGAAAGCCGTATTCGGTATCGTCAGACGCGGAACCGTCGGTCCCCCCTTGGTCCTGTCCGCGCTCGCCGTGGCCGTTCTGGTCTTCTTCCTGGTGCCCGCCTCGTATGTTTCTAGCGCGTCGATGGTGTTGACCACCCCCACCACCGGTGGGACGCTCCCGACCGAGTCCACCAGGCCGCTCGGGCTGACCAACCCGCTCCTGCAGTTCAGCGACGGTCTCCGGGTCACGGCGGGCATTCTCATCCTGTCGCTGAACACCCCGGAGATCGCGGCCGAGCTGGGGGTGACGGACGGCAGCACCAAGGTCACCGTCAACGACGGCCGTACGAACCCGAACCTGCTGGGCATCAGCACGAACGGCCCGTTCGTCTACGTGGAGGTCGAGAGCACCTCCGCCACCACGGCCCGGGACGTGGTGGCCAAGGCGAAGGAACGCGTCCGCAAGGAGCTGGCCACCCGCCAGGACGAGCTCAGGGCCCCGCGGTCCACCTTCATCTCGGTCGTCGACGTGGTGCCCTCCACCACCCCAGAGGCCAAGCTCTCCGCGAAGGTGACGGCCGCGGGCGGGGCGCTGGTCCTGGTGCTCGTGATCGGTGTCGCCATCGCGTACGGCCTGATCCAGGTGCGCGGGAGCGGACGGCCGGCCGATCGTCCGAAGCGCGCGGGCGAGGTGCGGGAGACCGAGACGGTCAACCAGTGATCTCGGCGCATCGCCTGATGGCCGTCTGCCGTACGTCCCACGGCGTCTCCGACTTCGCCGAGATCATCATCGCCACCGCCTCGGGGCCGAGCCGATCGGCGAACGCGACGGCCCCCTCGTGGTCCAGCGGCGTCCGCTGCCAGTTCTTGTGGCAGATGGTGGTGTTGGAGGGCGGGGGCTTCGTGGTCTGGCCCAGAACCTCGTCGACGAACACCCCGTAGAGCATGAACTCCGAGATGTGCAGCCGGGAGTTGAACGCGTCCAGCCAGTGCCGGCCGGTGGTCTCGGCCATCCGTCGCTGCATGGCCCGGACGGTGGCGGGAACCCAGAAGTTCATCGCCGTCACGTAGTCGGTCAGCGGGGGCGGAGGGGCGGGAGGAAGACCGAGCAGCTCACGGGAGACCCGGTGCCACATGACGTGCCGCTCCATGTCGGAGGTCACCCCCTTCTCCTCACGGTGCAGGCAGAGCCGTCCGTCGACGGTGAAGCTTGCCGCGCTCGTTGGGCGGACGAGCACCACGTCGGAGTCGGCGATCAGCACGGCGTCCACGTCGAGCCGGGCGGAGAGCGCGATCTTGAGTGTCTGCTGCATGACCCAGCCCCTGACCGGAGGCCACGGTCTACGGGAATTGACCCACAGGGGGTAAGGGGCCAGACGTATGTAGTATTTCGGAAGAAGCTCGTTGTACGTCCAAATGCGACAGCGAGGGCCGGCGTACTTGGCGAAAATGCTCGTCCAGGCCGGAGATATGATCACATGGTGCACTGTCTCGTCCGAGGTATGTTTCAGTACCGACCGATGCAGATCGGCGAAAAGTTCCGCGTCGGGCCCGTGGGTCGGAGTGATGACGGCCAGCTTGGTCATGGACGATGAACCCCAGTCCTGTGGCATCGATGGTCACGAATCATCCGCAAGCAGTATCGTCACATTAAACGATTCGTTACGGTGTGCATTACGCACATCTTCCAGCCCATTCCGAGTAACGCCCTGCCCCGGTCCGGGCGATGACCATTGGTGGGCTGTCGCACGGTCGCCCGATTCGGGAGAGGAAGCGCATGGACTTCTGGGGGACGGTCCTCGTTGTGTTCCGACGCTGGTACGTTTTCCTGCCGGTCTTCGCGCTGTCCGTCGCCGCCGCCGCGAGCCTCTACTCCACGGTCCCGACGACCTACGTCTCGAACGCGGTGCTGATCCTGACCACGCCGACCACCGGCGGCAGCCTGCCGAGCAACCCGGACATCCCCAACGGCCTGACCAACCCCATGCTCAACTTCGACCACGGGCTGAGCATCTCCGCCTCGATTCTCATCGCGGCGATGGGGACGCCGGAGATGGCGGCCGAGATCGGCGTGCGAGACGGTGGGGATGTCACCTTCAAGGTCACCAACGGGGGCAGCAACCTGGAGTCGCTCGCCACTGGACCGTTCCTTTTCGTCGAGGGGGAGGGACATTCGGCGGCGGCCGCACAGGACGTCGTGCGGCGGGTCCTGGCGCGGGCGAAGAGGGAGCTGGAGCTCCGGCAGAAGGCGGTGCGGGCTCCCTCGGCGACCTACATCACCACCTACGAGGCGGTGCCGCCGACCACCCCGCTGGCCCAGCGGGGGCGGAAACTGCGCGCGGTCGCCGCGGCGGCGGGCGTGGGCGTCATGACGAGCCTGTGTGCCACGTTCATGGCCGAGAGCTTCCTGCACAGGCGGCGGCTCCGGCGTCCACCTCCCGCCCCGGAACCCTCCGAGGTGGCGGCCGCGCTCAACGGCCGGCTGCCCGCCGACCCGGCTGTGAGGCACTGACCCGATGGCGGATCCCAGCGCGGCGGGAAGACCCGCCCTGCCGCCGCGACGGCGCGCCGACGCCGCGACCCTGGCCTGCGTCTTCGCGGTGGCCCTTCTGATCGTCCCGGCCCGCATGGTGTTCCGGGGGCTGCCACTGTCGATCACACCGGCCAGCCTCGTCGCCCTCGCCGCCACCTTCCTGTGCCTGTGCGCGCACCTCACCCTCACCCTGGGGATGGCGAAGGGCCGGAGTCCGGTGCGCACCGCGTTGCTGTTCTTCCTGACCGCGATGGTCGCCACCTTCGGCTACGCCACCTTCGGATACATGCCGTCCGACGAGCTCAACCTCGCCGATCACGCCCTGATCCTGCTGGTGGCGAACGCCGGCCTCGCGCTCCTGGTCTGTGACGGGGTCCGTGGCACCGCCCGCCTGGACTTCGTGCTCCAGACCGTCGTGGTGGCCGGGGCGGTCATCGCGGTGATCGGAGCCTGCCAGTTCCTGCTCGATCTGGACCTCACCCGCTACATGGAGTTCCCCGGGCTCCGCTACACCGCGGAGGACGGATTCATCACCCAGAGGTCCGACTTCCGGCGGGTCGCGGCGACGACCGGCCATCCCATCGAGTTCGGCGTCGTGTGCGCGATGCTCCTGCCGATCGCCATCCACTACGGGTTCCAGGCCCGCGAGCGCTCCGAGCCCACCCTGCGCTGGTGGGCCTGCTCGGGGCTGATCGCGATGGGCCTGATGTTCTCGGTCTCCCGATCCGCGGTGCTCGGGCTGGCCGGTGTCGCCGTCGTCCTGTTCCTCGGCTGGCCCGCCCGGCGGCGGTTGCACGCGCTGGGGGTCGTCCTCGTCTTCCTGGCCCTGATGAGGGTCATGGTCCCGGGGCTGCTCGGCACGTTCTACGGCCTGTTCGCGAACTTCGGGAACGACGACAGCATCCGCTACCGCACGCACGACTACGAGGTCGCCGCCCACGAGATCGCCAAGCATCCGTGGCTCGGACGCGGAGCCGGCACCTGGTACGCCCCGAAACACCAGGTGTTCGACAACCAGTACATCCTGTCCACGGTGGAGACCGGTCTGATCGGCATCGGGTCGATCGTCGGCATGTTCGCCTGCGCGTTCTACGCGGGGCTCCGGGCCCGGCATCTGAGCACCGATCCCGGCACCCGCGACCTCGGTCTCACCCTCGCCGCCTGCATGGTGGTCCCGCTGATCGGGGCGGCCACCTTCGACCTGATGTCCTTCGACACGGCCACCGGCCTGTCGTTCCTGCTGATCGGCGCCGCGGGGGCGCTGCTGCGCGCCGCCACCGAGCCGGCCGGCTCCCGTCCGCGCGACCCCGGCGCGTCCCCGGGCGCTTCCGGTTCAGGGGATCCGGCCGGTGCGAATCGCGACGCGGGCGGTCAGGTCGTGCCCTGACCGCCCGCGCCTCCCGCGGCGTCCGCGTGTTTCGAGGCGCCTCAGCCGTCACACTTCAGCGGGCCGACGGTGGAGGTGATCCGATAGTTCCGGTCGATCGTCACCAGGGAGTTCCCGGCCCAGTCGATGGCCTTGCAGTCGGCCTCGACCGGTCCGTAGATCCAGGATTTGTCGACCAGTTTGTTGTCGCGCACGACCAGTTCCCCGCGTGCGTTCTTCAGCTGGATGCTGTAGGTGCCGCCCATCACGAGGTTGTCGGTGATGGAGGCGTCCACGATCTGCTTGTCGACGAGGAAGATGGGGGCGGTGGCGTTCTTGGCGTCGCGCTGGTCGACGGTGTTGTGGTCGAAGACCAGGCCTTTCCCGGTGCGGTAGGTCTGGATGCCGTCGGAGTGGTCTCCGGGGTTGGAACACAGGTGGACGTAGGAGTCCTTGATGACGATGTCGTCGCCGGAGGCTCGGAAGCCGTCGCTGTGGCCGCGGACGTGGACGCGGGTCGCGGTGTACTTGTCCTGGCCGACGCCGGGGAGGGTCTGGCAGCCCTGGGCGGGGCCGACGGTGGAGTCGGTGATGGTGAAGCGGAAGGTTTTCTCTCCGTCGGCGTTGATCACTCCGCCGTCGATCCGGCTGTTCCTGATGACCACGTCGTCGGCGTGGACGAGGAGGTCACCGGTGATGTGCACGCCGTCGAGCACGGCGCCCGGAGTCTTGACACGGTAGGCCGCGCCGTCCTCGTTCAGGGCTCTCTCGGTGAGTTCGGTGCCGTTCGGCACGCCGGTGCACGCCGGAGTCGGATGACTCGGGCAACCGCCGCCTGGCGGAGGGGAGAACGTCGCGCCCGGGGTGAGGGTCGGCCCGCTCGTCCTGGTGCCGCTCGGGCTCGGCGTCACCGTCGATTTCGATGTCGGCGTCGGGGTGGCGCTCGGCTTCGGGGTGGTGCTCCGGGTGGGGGTTCTGCCGGGCGTCGCCGTGACGGCCGGCCCGGTGACGGTCGGCGTCGCGGTGACGGCCGGGCCCGGGGTTGGGCTCAGAGTGGGGTTCGGGGTGGGGCTCAGGGTGGGGTTCGGGGTGGGGCTTGAGACGGGGGCCGAGGGCGTCGTGCCGGTCGGGGTCACCGTCGGGGGCGCCGTCGCGGTCTGTTCCGGAGCGGGGCTCGGACCCGTCGACGGCCGGGAGCCGGGAGACCTCGTGACTCGCGGTCCGGGACCGCGGTCGTGCCAGCGGAAGACGACGTCCACCCAGTAGTTGTAACCCTTGGGGTTCGACCTGCGGGGGAACGCGCTGTCGCCGTACCCGAACACCCCCGCGCCGCGGGGCGTCGTGGACAGCGGGCCCGAGCGGGCGGATGTGAAGCCCGTGCTGCCCACGAAGGTGCCCTGGCTATGGTAGGAGACCGTGTAAAGCCGCTTGGCCTTCAGGTGGACGGGCGTGGCGAACCGGGCCTGCTGCCAGCCGGACTCGCTCTCCTCGGCGAACACGACGCGCGCCAGCCGCTGCCCGGCCGCGTTCCACAGGCTTCCGGTGTGCCTGCCCCTCTCACCCTCGGCCTTGTAGAACCGCATCCCGGTCACCCAGCCGTTCCGGGCGGGGGTGAACCGCATGCCCAGCTCGACGGGCGCGCGACCGGTGTGTCTCGGCGCCTGTACCTCGCTCGCCGCGGACCAGAAACTCGTCTCCCTGGGGCTGGGGGATTCCGGGGCGTGCTCGGTGGGTGCCGGTTCGGCCGCCGCCACCTGTTCCACGGTGACGGAGTCGCGCGTGACGATCCAGGCGGCGGGGATGGAGACCGCCAGCAGGGCCACGACCAGGGCCGGTATGAAAAGGCCCCGCTGTGATCGCCGGCGGCGGGGTGACCCGCCCTCGGCGTCGCCGTGGCCTGGGGAGTTTGTACTGGCCATTTCTCTGACCTCCGTGCCGATGCGAGATCGGCTCGACAATATGTCCGTTCTGGTCCCCGTACAGAGGCCATTGTTGCGACTGAGGTCATAGACGCGTGCCGGGTTTGCAGTATCAGCGGTTAAATGTCATCAAATATCGACTTTCCGGTAGGGGCATTATGTAACGACATTAACATGAATGATCATTCGCAATTGACCGCGGCAAGATGGGGATATCGATATGTGAATCATCCCTCGCAGGCCAGCGGGCCGACGGTGGAGGTGATCCGGTAGTTCTGGTCGATCGTCACCAGGGAGTTCCCGGCCCAGTCGATGGCCCCGCACTCGGAATCGACCGGTCCGTAGATCCAGGATTTGTCGACCAGTTTGTTGTCGCGCATGATCAGCTTTCCGCGGCCGTTCCTGAGCTGGATGCTGTAGGTGCCACCCATCACGAGGTTGTCGGTGATCGAGGCGTCCACGATCTGCTCGTCGACGAGGAAGATGGGGGCGGTGGCATCTTCGGCGTCGCGCTGGTCGATGGTGTTGTGGTCGAAGACCAGGCCTTTTCCCGTGTGGTAGGTCTGGATGCCGTCGGAGTGGTCTCCGGGGTTGGAACAGAGATGGATGTAGGAGTCCTTGATGACGATGTCGTCGCCGGAGGCTCGGAAGCCGTCGCTGTGGCCGCGGACGTGTACGCGGGTCGCGGTGTATTTGTCCTGGCCGACGCCGGGGAGGGTCTGGCAGCCCTGGGCGGGGCCGACGGTGGAGTCGGTGATGGTGAAGCGGAAGGTCTTGTCCCCGTCGGCGTTGATCACTCCGCCGTCGATCCGGCTGTTTCTGATGACCACGTCGTCGGCGTGGACGAGGAGGTCACCGGTGATGTGCACGCCGTCGAGCACGGCGCCCGGAGTCCTGACACGGTAGGCCGCGCCGTCCTCGTTCAGGGCCGGCGTGCTGAGCTTCGCACCGGGCGGCACACCGGTGCACGCCGGGGTCGGGTGCTCCGGGCAGCGTCCGACGGCATTGCCGGTGGTGGCGGGAGCGCTCGTCGGCGTCACGTCCGGGGAGGGGCCGCACGCCGTCAGGAGCGTCACCCCGGCCACGCAGACGGCCGCGAGCAGGCGGGGCCATCCCCGGTCGTCACGGTGCGGCGTCGGTGTGGACAACGGCACCCCGTCGAGTGCCGCCCGTTCTACTCTCATCTGGTCATCCTTCGTTGAACGGCGATCCGGAGGCGTTCCGATGAACGACGCTGTGGAGGAGGGTGTCCCGCTCCCGGCGGGGCAGCCCGGCGAACGATCACCGCTTGTCAGCGTCGTCGTGCCGGCGCACAACGAGGAGGCCGTCATCGCGACCGGCCTGAGCCGGTTGCTCGCCGGTACGGAGCCCGGAGAGTTCGACGTCGTGGTGGTCGCCAACGCGTGCTCCGACGGCACGGCGGAGGCCGCCGGACGGGCCGGTGTGCGGGTCCTGGAGACCCCGGTGGCGGGAAAGGCCAACGCCCTGCGCCTCGGCGACGAGGCCTGCCGCACCTTCCCCCGGGTGTATCTGGACGCCGACGTCGAGCTCGGCGCGGCCTCGGTGCGCGCGCTCGTCGCCGCGGCGGGCCGGCCGGGCGTGCTCGCCTGCGCCCCGGTCCCGGTCTGTGACCTGGACGGGGTCGGCTGGATGGCCCGGCGCCTGCACAGGGTGCACGATCAGCTGATCGCGCCGTTCCGCGCGCTGGCCGGGGCGGGGGTCTACGTGCTCACCGAGCAGGGGCACGGCAGGGTCTTCCCCATGCCGGACGTGATCTCCGACGACGGCTGGGTGCACGGAGCCTTCGCGCCCCACGAACGGGTGGTGGTGCCCGAGGCCGGTTCGCTGGTGCGCCCGGCCAGGACGGTCGCGGCGCACCTGAGGCGGCGGGTGCGGGTGCGGATGGGCAACCGGCAGCTCGCGGCCCTGGGCCGTACCGCGGCCGAGGGCCGCCTGCGGCTGGGTTCCCTCGGGGCGCTCGTGGCGGGGCGGAAGGTGAGCCCGCTCGACGCGGGCTGCTACCTCGCCGTCCTGTTGATGGACCGGACGCTCACCCGGGTGCGGACCCTGCGCGGTGGTCAGGTGCGGTGGGGGACCGACACCGGGAGCCGGTCCGGCCCCGGCGGTTAGCGGGGCGCTCCCGGCACCGGAGCGGTCAGGCATCGGGCGGCTCGATGATCGCGTAGACCCGGGTCGAGCCGAACGGGTCGTCCTCCACCGCCTTACGCCCCCGCCGGACCGTGCGCAGCCGCCGGAAGCGGCCGGTGCCGAGGAGGAACGCCTCCTCGACCGGATTGAAGTAGAGCACCGTGACTCGCCGGGGGTTCCGGTCCACCGAGGCGATCAGCCTTTCCATCACCGTGCTGAAGACCTCGCCGCGGAAGGGGTTGTTGAGGAACACCACGCTGACGTCGTCGGGGATCTCGTAGTCGAGCACGTCGGACCGGACGAGTTCGATGTCCTCGCAACGCAGGCGGAGCCGGGTGCCGGTGACGTTCTCGCGCGCGATGGCGTTGAGCTCCTCGGAGAGCTCGACCCCGATCACCTTCTTGAACGGGTAGTGCGAAGCGGCCTCCAGCACCATCCGTCCCATGCCGGAGCCCAGGTCGATGAAGACATCGTGCTCGCCGACCTCGTGGCGGGGCAGCGCGCGCCGCAGGGTCTGCCAGTTCGCCGGTGAGTAGTAGACCCGGTCCCGGTGGGCCAGGCCGAACTCCTCAAGGCTCACGAACTCCGCGGTGCGCACGCCGTACCTGCGCTCGAAGAGCAGCCGGCCGATGCTCCGGCGCAACCACGCGTACGGCCGCCGGATGAGTGCCGACGACCCGCCGGAGGCGCTCATCCGCGTACCGCCGGAGATGTCCGTGAGGTACGGGTTCCAGGCACTGTTTCCATGACCACCCATTCGTTCTCGTGCGAATGCCAGAAGCGTCCGATCATCAGGAGCGTCCGGTCATCAGGAGCGTTCGATCATCGGGAGCGGGCGGTCTCGTAGGCGGCGAGCAACGCGGCCGCGGAACGTTCCCACGAGAGCGGCCCCCGGACGCGGGCCTGCCCGGCGGCTCCCATCCGGCGCCGTTCGCCGGGATCGTCGAGCAGGCGCGCGACCAGCTTCGCGAACTGCGACTCGTCGTTGGCGGGCGCGTACACCGCCGCCTCGCCGGCCGAGACCCTCGCCTCCCGCAGGTCGAAGGAGACGACCGGGCGTGCCATCGCCATGTACTCCATGATCTTGTTCATGGTGGACACGTCGTTGAGCGGGTTGAGCGGGTCCGGGGCCAGGCAGACGTCCGCCGTGGACAGGTGGCGCAGCAGGTCCTCGTCCGGGATCCGGCCGGTGAACTCGACGCTGCCAGAGAGGCCCAGCCTGCGGGAGAGGGCGACCGAGTCGTCGAAGGCGTCCCCGCCTCCGACGAACACCGCGTGCCAGTCCGTACGGCCCAGCTCGTCGCGGAGCCTGGCCAGCGCCCGCAGCGCGTAGTCCACGCCGTCCTGGGGGCCCATCACGCCCAGGTAGCAGAGCAGGTACGGCTTGCCGCGCTTGATCGACTCATCGGCGGGCACCTCGTGGAACCGCTCGACCGCGGGTGCGCTCCGGACGACGAACACGTCCTCTGGCCGCTTGCCGCCCCGGGCGATCGCCACCTCGCGGTAGCTCTCGTTGGTCGCGATGACCACGTCGGCCGCGCGGTAGGTGAGCCGTTCGAGCCGGCACACCATGCGGTAGAGGAAGTCCTCACCGCGGTCGAAGCGGGACAGGTAGAGCTCGGGCACGAGGTCGTGCTGGTCGAACACGAACCGCGCGCCGCGCCGCTTGAGCGTCCTCGCCACCAGGAACAGCAGGTCCGGCGGGTTGCAGGCGTGCACGACGTCGACCGGCCCGACACGGCGTGCCAGCCGGAAGGTGTGCCACAGCGCCGAGCCGTACTCACGCAGGTAACCGAGCGGCCCGCCGGTCGCCGCCCGCAGCGGATAGCGGTGGATCCGCACCCCGTCCAGCTCGACGTAGGGCTCACTGTCGCGCCTGGTGCCGCGCGGGCAGATGACGTGCACCTCCCACCCGGCGTCGCGCAGCGTGGTGCTCTCCTGCCACACCCGCCGGTCGAACGGTACGGAGAGATTCTCGACGAGAATGAGTGCTTTACCAGCCAAGGCCCACGTATCCAGGATGTGCCCGGCGCGCGTCGGCGTCGGGAAGGCGGACGAGGTCGATGATCGTGCGGTCGCCCGCCCTGTCGAGCGCGCTCAGCACGGCGGGGTCCGCGCATCCGACGACGCAGACGTCCACGTGGGCGAGCACCTCGTCGGCGGAGTTGGTCAGCAGCTCGCCCAGGTGCGGCAACCTGCTCTCTATGTAGTCGCGGTTCGCCCCCATGAGATGGGACAGCGAGACGTTCGCGTCGTAGATGCGGAGTTCGTATCCCTTGCCGAGCAGGCGTTCGGCCAGCTCGACCAGCGGGCTCTCCCGCAGGTCGTCGGTGCCCGGCTTGAACGACAGCCCGAACAGCCCGACCCGGCGGCTGCCGGCCGAGGCCACCAGCTCGAAGGCGCGCCGCAGATGGTCTTCGTTGGAGGGCAGGATGTGCGAGAGCAGCGGCACCGAGACGTCGGCCCGCCGGGCCGCGTAGACCAGGCCCCGCAGGTCCTTGGGCAGGCAGGAGCCCCCGAAGGCGAAGCCGGGCCGCAGGTAGGCGGGACTGATGTTGAGCTTGCGGTCGGCGGTGAAGACCTCCATGACCTGGTGGGAGTCCAGCCCGAGGGTCCGGCAGATCGCCCCGATCTCGTTGGCGAAGCTGATCTTCAAGCCATGGAAGGCGTTGTCCGTATATTTCGTCATCTCGGCCACTGCCAGGGGCACTCGGAAGATCTCGCCGGGAAGGCCGTCGTAGAGCGCGGCCACCAGGTCGCCGCTCACCGTGTCGAACTCGCCGATGACCGTCTTCGGCGGTTCGAAGAAGTCACGGACGCTCGTTCCCTCGCGCAGGAACTCGGGATTGACCGCCACCCCGAAGTCCGCCCCGGCACGGAGGCCGGACGCCCGCTCCAGGATCGGGACGAGAAGCTCGGCGCAGGTGCCCGGCAGCATGGTGCTGCGGAAGACGACCGTGTGCCGGCGGTCCAGGGTGGCGAGCGCCCGGCCGATCTGCTCGGCCACCCGCTCCAGATGGACGGTGGACAGACTGCCGTTCGGAGCGGAGGGCGTGCCGACGCAGACGAGGGAGATCTCGGTGGCCTCGATCGCCTCCGCCACGTCGGCGGTGGCCCGCAACGCGCCGGTCCGCACCATCTCCGAGGTCAGCTCGCCGATGCGCTCCTCGACCACCGGTGCCCGGCCCCGGGTGATGAGGTCGATCTTCACCGGATTGACGTCGACGCCGACCACCTCATGTCCGCCGGCCGCGAGACAGGCCGCGGAGACGCAGCCCACGTAGCCCAGCCCGAACACGCTGATTCTCATCCTGCGCTGCCTCCATCGCGTCATTTCCGCGAGCCCCGGTGTGGGAGGCGATTTACTAAGCCTCGCCCGACTCACCCTTTGTTCGGGGAATTCCTCTCGATCGTTACGATTGCGAGAAGCGCTCACCTCGGCGGTTCAGGCGATTTTATCGCTTTATATCACGAAATATTCGTAGCGCCTTGCGAAGGTTATGTCCAAATGTGGACGACTTTGCCGCGGTGACCATGACACCACGTGCCCGCCTAAGGGCCCTTCTGGTCGAACTCCGCGTCACGATTCCCTGGCACACCAGGGTCTCGCCCGTTTTCGCGCGCCTTTTATATTCGTCGTCACCCCGACCGAAATCGATGCGCGTGATGCCCATGGCGGGGGAGGCGGCCACGATCTCGCGCAGCAGCATCCAGCCGGGGGAAAGATTGGCGAACGCCGGATCGTAGACCGGAAACCACCAGTGCAGGACGTTCTCCGAACGCAGCCCGAAATGTGCCGCGATCAGGTGGGGGCCCGCGCGCAGGGTGGACAGCACGCCGCCGAAGGAGGAGTCGCGGGTGTGGAGCAACCGGGTCAGCAGGTCATGACGACCGGATTCGGCGAAGTAGTCCCGGGCACCGGTGGCGGCGTACTGGGCCCGCTTGAGGGCGACGACCCGGTCCAGCGCCTGTGGGTCGACCGCGTCGGCGACGAAACGCACCGCCCCGTGGGTCCGCTCGGCCTTGGCGGCGCGCCGGCGCGCCTGCCCCATGTTGTCCTTGCCGCTGCGGGAGGCCCGGCCGAGATACCCTTCCAACCCGCCGGAGGTGTCCGCGTACGGAGACGTCCGCCGGGACTCCACCCAGGGCTCGAACTCCGGACAGCTCTCCACCAGGTGGTCGAACTCGAAGGCGCGCACCCCGCCGGTGAGCAGATCCAGCGGGTCGAAGGCGGAACCCGGCGCGAGGACGGGGCCCTGGAAGTCCGCCGCGGGCCAGCCCGCGGGCCTGATCAGCGACCGCTCGCGATGGTGGGGAAGCAGGACGCGCACCCCGCCCGAGGCGTCCGTGCCCACCGACACCCGTACCTCGCGCCCACCGGCGTGCACGGCCGCGGCGAATCCGGGATGGAAGCAGGGACTGTCCAGCAGAGGGTTGTCCGCGCGCAGCGCGTGCCAGGTGTCCAGCTCCCGTGCGGTGAGCGCGTCGAACCCGACGGTCCGCAACCTTGTCGTCCCTCGTCCGGTGGACGGCTCGCCCACGGCACCGCTCATCGTGATTCCCTCAGGTCGTCCGGTCAGTCGGCGAGCTTGCGCAGTCGGCGTGACGGTCTGAGCAGCGCCGTGACCGAGGCCCGCGAGGTCCGGCGGCCGGTGAGCGCGCGCGCGCCCTCGCCGAGGACGACCGCGAGATAGTAGGCGAGCGAGGCGGCCCTGCTCCTGCGCCGCCGGAACAGCTTGACCTTGTTGACGGTCAGCAGCGCGGCGAGCGTGGGGTTGACGCCGGAGTCGCCCCCGATGTGCTCGACCGTCGACGCCGGTTCGTACCACAGCGTCCAGCCCCGGTCGGCGGCGCGGAGCGCGTACTCGGTCTCCTCGCTGTAGAGCAGGAAGGACTCGTCCCACGGTCCGATCTCGCGGACGAGCTCCGTGGAGATGAGCATGGCCGCGCCGGTGGCCCACGCCGCGGGGCCGGGCCGTTCGTACTCGCGGGGATCGGTGACCAGCTCGCCGAGCGTGCCGATCCGGCCCGCGAGGTCACCGCCGATCACCGCCTCGGCGATCGCCCTGCCCACCGTGGGCGTACGGCGCAGCGAGGGCTGGAGGCTGCCGTCCGGGTTGGCCAGGCGGGGAACCACGAGACCGCATCCCGGCTGCCGCAACCTCTCCACCAGGGGAACGAGCGATCCCGGCAGCAACCGGCAGTCGGGGTTGATCACGAACACCGCGTCTAGGTGGTCGAGGTCCAGCGCGTCGACACCCGCGTTGATCGCCGAGGCGTAGCCGGCGTTCCGGCCGAGCTGGACCACCTGGAGGGGGAGATCGGTCGTCTCCCGGACGATTTCGAGGGTCCGGTCCCTGGAGGCGTTGTCGGCCACGACGACGTGGGCCAGCCGCACGCCCCGGGCACCCTCGGCGAGGGAACGCAGGCAGCCTTCGATCACGTCCGCGCTGTTGTACGTGACGATCACGACGGCGACCCGGGAATCGTCCTTGCTCTGCGTCGGCATGCTTTTACCACGTTCCATCGGGAGAAGGTGATCAGGAAGGTCGGCCACGGGTGCGCTTCACGGCGCGGGCGGCCAACCGGCGGGCGCGGAGCACGGGTGAGGGACGGCCGTCCAGGACGTGCGCGGTCCATCCGGCGTCGAGGTCGTGGCGGAGGCTGTTGCGCGGCTGGAGCCAGGAGCCGGGCCGGGCGCCACCGCCGTCGCTGGTGTAGGCGCGCGTCACCCCCGCCCTTCGCAGGCCGGCCAGCACGTGCCGGTCGTAGGAGCCGAACGGGATGGCCACCCTGGAGACCGGCCGTCCGGTGAGCTCCGCGAGGGCCCGGCAGGCGCCGGTGATCTCCCGCGCCGACTGCTCGGTGTCCATCCGCCGCCAGTCGCGATGGGCCCAGCCGTGGGAGCCGACGGACATCCCCGCGGCGACCAGCTCCCGTACCCCCTCCTCGTCGAGCCTGCCCGGCTCGCCGAGCAGGCCGGCCAGGACGAAGAACTCCGCGGTGAGACCGCGATCGAGAAGCCGGGGAAGAGCGATCTCCACATCCGAGGCGTTGCCGTCGTCGAAGGTGATCCGCACGTCCCGGCGGCCGGCCACCGCGTCGAGAACCCGCTCGAACTGCTCGACGCCGACCCAGGTCAGGTCTTCACCGGGGTCGAGTTCGCGGTTGGTCGCGCCGATCCCGTGCACCGTGAGGTTGACGACCGAACGCACTCGCGCCCTCGTTTCTGGTTCCACGATTCTCTTGCGGGCAGGGGAATTCACGCGGCATTCCGTTCCTGAGGCATATCGAGGAAGGGAAGCCATCGTTACAGGCACGCGGTGTCGCCCCGCTCCGCCTCTGTCGGCGTCGGCCTGCCCGCGCAGGCGGTGAAGACCCGGAACCCGCCAGGCCGGGGCGGCCACCTTCGACCCGCGCCCGTCCGCGACCGTTCGCGACCGTGCCCGGCCTGTCGTTCCTGGTCATCGGGGTATGCGGCCGCCCGGGAAAGCCGTCGGGAAGCCCGGTGAGAAGCCCGGAAGGTCAGCCGGCCAGCCGGGCACGCAGATCCGCCCAGGAACCCGCGGCCAGATCCCGCTCGCTGATCGCGGTGACCGGAAGCGGCCACCGGATGCCGAGCTCGGGATCGTCGTAGCGGACGGCGAGGTCCTCGGCGGGGTCGTGCTCCCGGTCGATCCGGTAGCAGACGTCGGCCTGGTCGGTCAGTGCCTGGTAACCGTGCAACAGGCCGGGAGGGACGTAGAGGTGGACGAACGTCTCGTCGTCGAGGACCACAGACATCTGGCGGCCGAAGGTCGGCGAGCCCGGCCGGACGTCGACGAGCACGTCGTGCACGGCCCCGCGGGCGCACCGGACGAGCTTGGCCTCCCCACGGCCGCCCCTGCCGTGCAGGGCCCTGATCGTCCCCAGCCGGGACCGCGACTGGCTGTCCTGGACGAACGCCTCGGGCCGCAGCCCGTGAGCGGCGGCGAGCGCCGCGTCGAAGGTACGGGTGAACAGCCCGCGGTCGTCCCTGTGCTGGGTGGGAACGAAGAGCAGGACATCGTCGATCTCGCCGCGTTCGACTCTCATGAGCCCATCCTTCCGACTCCCGGCCCTCCCGGTCACGAAGAAGCGGCAAACGGCACCGGCCGACGTACCCCTGAGAGACCTGGGGCAGGGTTCGCGCGCGTCCGGGCCGGAGCCGTCGAGGTAGGGCGGCCCGCCGAGAACGACAGCCGGGCCGTCCAGCCGCGGCACCGGTGAACGAGGCGGATCACTTGGAGCGTCCCGCTCGGCGGCGCGAAGGCAATGTTCTATTATCGAACACGTGATGATTGACGCGGAGACGCTGGGGCGGCGGATCGCCGAGGCGCGTGGGCGAGCCGGTCTCACGCAGGCCGAACTGGCCGCCTTGATCCCATTGGATCGTTCGGCTCTGGCGAAGATCGAAGGGGGAGATCGTCGGATCTCGGCGTTGGAGCTGGCCAAGCTGTCTGACGTGATCGGTGTGCGAATCGAGTGGTTCATCCAGGACGCACCTGCTGCGATCGTCTCCCGGCGTAATGCGCAGGAACCGGGCACACCCAGCCCGAAGATCGATCTGATGGTCGAGCGGCTCACCCGGGCGGTCGAGTTCGTTGCCGAACAGGCGGAGCACTTCGTCCTGCCCGTTACGCCGAGCAAGAAGATGCCTACGACCAATGCTCAGGCCGAGAAACTCGCCTCGGACACACGAGCGCTGCTGGGCGTGGACGGTGACGGCCCGATCGTGGGTTTGGACGAGAAGGCGGCCTCGATCGGCCTGCTTGTGTTCTCATATGACCTCGGTACCGACACGGCCGACGCGGCGACGGTCCTGCTGCGCAGTGGAGGTGTAGCGATCATCAACGGTCAGCGGCGTGTGGGCAGGAGGCGTCTCGCGCTCGCCCATGAATTCGGGCATTATCTTGTGGCCGATGAATACACCGTGGATTGGCGCATCGCCGAGCAGCAAAGTGTCGAACAGCGCGAGGGCTTGTTCGATCGTTTCGCGCGCGCTCTACTGCTACCCAGGATGAGCATTGAGCGTGACTGGAAGAAACTTGTGGCCGACAGCGAAGGCGAACTGCGAACGGCTGCCGTGCGCATTGCCAGTTTGTATCGTGTCGACATGACAACGCTTGCTCGACGGCTCAATGAACTCGGTCTCATCAGTCACGGCGAGGCCGGAAAAGTCCGGCTGATCAGGACGACACGGGCGGATATCGTAGATTTCGATCTTGTGGTGGCGAAGGACGAACTGATTCCACCCAGTTTGCCGCGAAATTACGAGCGTGCCGTTCTGGGGTTGTATCGTAGCGAGGTGATCTCTGCGGATCGAGCTCTGGATCTCCTGTTCGACACCTGGGACGAGAGCATGTTGCCCCCGCTGCCCAGGCGCTCCGAAGGTGCGATCTGGCAGTACGTCTGACCATGGCGGATCAAGTTGACACCCTGGTTTTCGATACCGGCCCGTTAAGCCACTTCGCCAAGCAGAGCTGGCTCGGGGTGCTGCGCGCGGTTGTCGGTGAGAGAACCGCTGTGATCCCGGACACCGTGGTCTACGAGCTTCAAAACGGTGTCCGTGAACACGTATACCTTCATTCCGTTCTGAATGCGTCCTGGATAGAGCAGCGCGATCTCATCGACGAATACGAAGAGTTCGCAACGTTCAGCGCGCTGCTGGTCGGCGCCGGTAATCGCAACCTGGGCGAAGCCGGTGTGCTGGCGTACGCCAAGGCACACGGCGCCATGGCAATCATCGACGACGGTCCGGCACGTCGAGCGGCCAAGTCTCATAATGTGCATCACCAGGGAACACTGGCTCTCCTTTGTGAGAGCATTCGATCTGAACTGCTCACGGTCGACCTGGTCTCAGCATTTGCCGACCATCTGATCGAAGGCGAATATCGTCTTCCTTTCATTCCTGGCGGTTTCAGACAGTGGGCGGCCAACCAGGGCATGATCTGAGGGGGCTCGTAAGTCGCCCTCTTGTCAGGCTCCTGCGTATTGAGGATTCGTCTGGGTTAGTCTCTGAGCGGCGGCGGCCGTCGGCCGCATTCGACGGCAAAGCTCTGCGCGTGGCCGCCTACTCGACGGCGAGCAGAGTGTGTACGTATGTCTTCGTCGGGTTCGGACACCCGGTTCACGGAGTCGACGGGGCACCATGTGACGGTAGGTGCCAACGGGCCCAGACGGTTTTACCGGGGTGGTCGGAAAGTGGAGTGACGCCGTGGTCGTGGGCGAGGGCTTCGACAATGGCCAGGCCGCGACCGTGGACGGCCTCGGCGTCGAGGGCGAGCTGGCGGGGTTGCCCGGCTCCCCGGTCGGTGACCTGGACCCGGAACTCGTCCGCGCCCGCCCACAGGGAGAGCCTGACCACGGGCTCACCGTGAACGATCGCGTTGGCGAGCAACTCGTCGGCCACCAGGACGACGTCGTCGACGAGGTGACACAGCTCCCAGGCGACGAGGGTCTCGCGCACCATGGCGCGAGCCTTGCCGACGATCGGCAGATCATGCGGCAGGTCCCAGCAGACGGTCCGAGAGTCGTCCGGGATATCGGGCATGGGCCCTCCTTGGGGTGGCGGTGTGGTGTCTTCGGCCTCGCGCATCAGGCCGCGTAGCTCGTCGGCGGTGCGGGCCCGCACGATCAGGGGTTCGGGCGCGGGCCAGACGGCGACGGCGTGGAAGCACCGGGTGCCGGGGCCGTACCAGACGGTCCAGGCGGGCTCGATCCGGTCGAGCCGCTCGGCGGCGGCTCGTTCGGCCGGGTCCCAGGACCGTGAGTCGACCTGTGCGATGTCCACTCCGCGCCGATGCCGCCCGCTCTGCCGGGCGTGGGGCTCCCGTCCGTTCACGCGTTCGCTCCCTGCCGGTACGGAGTGTGCTTGCCGGAGGGAGTACGGGTGCTCGGCGGCCGTCCACGCCGGTACGGCACGGCGGCCGTGGCCACGGCCTGCTCCGGCCGCCGATGCCGACCGGGGGAGACCTCCGGAAGTCGCGCGGGGAAGGCGACGGGGGCCGCTGGGACGGGGATCGGGCGGCTGGGCGTTACGACGGCTGGGCGGCCGGAGAGGTTGAGGCGGCGACGGGCGGTCATCCGGGCGTGGACCTGGGCGGTGGTGGGCTGCTCCCAGTGATGGTGCGCGCGGTGCGGGAGGCTGGCGGCCTCGTGCGCGTACGGGGGATGGCCGCACCAACGGCAACCGAGCGGCATCGGCGGCCGGTTAGCGTGCCAACGCACCCTGATCGGCCTGGGGTTTCCTCTATGGTTACGCATCAGGTCGGACCTCCAGAGTCCGGTCGAGGGGCTTATCATGGCGTTCCGTGCCGTGGCAGGCCCCATTTGGTTTGGTGGGTTCGCCTTGCAAGGAGGCGACTCCGCAGGACTTACTCAGCGGTGACAGGTGTGTGTCTAGAAGAGGCGCCGCTGGTAACCAAGACTGTGTTTTCCATCGAAACAACGGACATTTCCACTCCCTTTATCTGGGCATACGCGGCGATTTTTTCCGATGGCTTCGAAAGTTTGCTTACCGTGCGCGGGAGAGGACGCCCGGTGGCGTTTTCGCCCGATCGAACCTCTTCACAGGGTGCCCTCGAATGGCTACTTTGGGTATCGAAAGTCGAGGCACATCAGTGTGACAGTTTGTGGAAAAGCTGCTCTGCTTGTGCCGTGTGTGGAATTCCCGCTGGACGGAGCCAGGATGTCCAAGAGTCCCGAACTCAACCCGAAAAATGAAAAATGGGTTATTTTCGGCGCGGAGCTCCGCAAGTACCGAAAAAAGGCGAAAATGACCCAGGATGATCTAGCCGAGGTGACTCAGTTCAGCAGGAGCCTGCTGAGCTTCACCGAGAGAGGCGAGCGCAACCCCAGCCACAACCTGGCACGACGCTGCGACGACGCTCTGGGCGCGAACGGGGAACTCGTCCAGTGCTGGACGCACATCACCCATGCGGCGAGCCCTCGTTGGTTCCGTGACTGGCTCGACATCGAGTTGGAAGCGCACGCCCTGCACACCTGGCAACCGATCGTCGTGCCTGGCCTTCTCCAGACCGAGGAGTACGCGCGGGCGGTTATCCGTGGAGAGCCAGGCATAACTGACGAACAGGTGGAAAAGGCTGTTGCGGCTCGCATGGAGCGACAGAAGATCTTACTTCGATCTAAGCCGCCTATGCTCTGGGTTATCCTCGACGAAGGGGTTCTGCACCGCCCGATCGGCGGAGAAGAGGTCATGCAACACCAACTCCAGCATCTTCTGGAAATGGTCGAGCGACCTAGAATCGGTATCCAGGTCCTTCCTTTGGTGCGAGGGTCGACCACAGGGACTTCGGGAGGATTTGTGATCGCTCAGCTTCCGGGAAACCCGGATATGGTGTATGTCGAGTCCGTAACGCGCGGACATGTGGCAAATCGGCCAGAGGATGTCGAGGCTGTCTGCACCCGATACGACAGCATCCGAGCTGAGGCAAGCCCTCAGTATGTCTCGATCGAATTAATCAGAGAGGCAGAGAGGCTATGGACCTGAGCGATGAGTTGAGGCACGCGGCCTGGCGTAAGGCCACTAGGAGCGCGTCGAACCAGGGTGATTGCTTGGAGGTCGCCCCGCTGTCAGGCGGTCGGGTGGGCCTGCGTGACACCGAGGCCCCCGAGCGGGCGCCCTTTGTGGTGAGTGCGAGCGTCTGGGACGCCTTCATTGACGGCGCCAAGAAGGGCGAGTTCGACTTCTGACCTCACCTCGGAACATGGGAAGCCTTCTGGTCACCGCCAGAGGCCTTCTCGTCCGTACCGCCAACAGTAGAAAGGCGGAGAAGCCGTGGATCTGAGCGAGGAGCTGAGGACCGCTGACTGGCGTAAGGCCACCAAGAGCGGGCCCAATGGTGGGGACTGCCTGGAGGTCGCCCCGCTGTCGGGCGGCCGGGTCGGCCTGCGCGACACCGAGGCCCCCGAGCGGGCGCCCTTCGTGGTGAGTGCGAGCGTGTGGGACGCCTTCATTGACGGCGCCAAGAAGGGCGAGTTCGACTTCTGAGCCACACTGCGAGAACACCTGAAACCCCTGGTCGTCTGACCAGGGGTTTTCGTCGTCGGCCGGCTGATGGTGAAAGTCCGAGGTGTGCTGACCGGCTCGGCCTGAGAGCCGGGCCGGTCCTGGCGACGAAGGCGCGCGTCGCCGGATTCCCGTGCCGACCGGCTAGGCCTGTCCGCCGCCGAACACCTCTTCGACGAGCCTCCGCGTCGCCCTCTGGAACGCCTCGCCCAGCGATATCTCGACGTCGTCCACGTAGTTCAGCGCGGCGATCAGGGTCGTGCCGCCGCCGGGCGTGCCGTACATCAGCGCCGCGTGACCCGCCATGCCTCCGTTGTGGGAGATGACGGTGCCGCCGTTCTCCGTGGTCAGGACGAACACCCCCAGGCCGTAGTCCATGCCCGGGGCGCCCGTCGGGTGCGGGGTGCACATCTCGGCGAGCAGCGGGGCCGGCAGGAGCCTGCCGCCCAGCAGCGCGGAGAAGAACGTGCGCAGGTCCCGGGTGGTCGAGATCATGTCGCCGCCGCTGGAGATCCAGGAGGGGTTCTGGCGGGTGACGTCGACCGTCTTCTGCTCCCCGCCGTCCTCGTACCGGTAGTAGGCGTGGGCGTGCGGCTCGGGCACCTCCGACTCGGTGGTCGGCACCGTGGTGCCCGTCAGCCCGAGCGGTCCCAGGATCAGCCGCCGCATCTCCTCGGCGACCGAACGGCCGGTGACCTTCTCGATCAGCAGCCTGGCCAGCACGTAGTTGGTGTTGGAGTAGCTCCAGCCCGCGCCCGGCTCGAACCGCGCGGGCTTGGACAGCGCCAGTTCCACCAGCTCCTGAGGCCGATAGGTCCTGAACCGGTTGTCCACCCACTCCTGGCCCGCGGTCGTGGCGGGGATCCCCGGCGCGTACGTCCCGTCGTCGTAGTACTCGCCGGTGAAGTTGAACACCCCGCTGGTGTGCCGCAGCAGCATCCGCACGGTGATCCGCTCGTCCAGCCCGAACTCGGGCAGGTAGTCCGCCGCCGGGGTGTCCAGCCCGATCTTGCCCTCGGCCACCAGTTGCAGCACCACGGTCGCGGTGAAGGTCTTGGTGTTGCTGCCGATCCGGACGTGCCCGTCGATCGGCGGCCCGGCGGTCCCGCCCAGCTCGGCCGCCCCGGCGCTGCCGGTCCACTCGCCCCGCTCGTCGTTCACGCGCAGCGTCATCCCGGTGAAACCGGAGTCGACGATCTCCTCGATGACCTTACGCAGCTCCGGGCGGTCCTGGTCGGTAAGGGTGATGGACATGGTGGTGTGCTCCTTCGGAACCGGTGCGAAATTCGACTGAACGGACAGGGCCGCCGCGCCTGGGGCGCCCCTCTTACAAACTGCGGGCCTCTTACAAACTGCGGGCCTGTTACAAGCTGCGGGTCTGTTACAAGCCGCGGGCCTCTTACAGGCTGCGGGCGGTGACGTCGCCGTAGGCGGTGGTCGCGTGGATGGTCAGGGCGGCGTCGGCGCCGTCGGTGTTCCTGAGCGCGTTGTGGATCCGGCCGTAGGCGGTGCCGGCGTCCAGGGTGGCGGAGACTCCGCGGGCGGCACCGACGTGGATCTCGCCGGACTCGGTGCGCAGCGTGACCGTGCCGCGCACGGCCTCGGTGACGCGGAGGTCGCCCTTCTGGGTGCTGATCTCCGCGGGACCGCCCAGGCGGTCGACCGAGAGGTCGCCCGCGAGGAGGGTGAGGCGGGCGCTCGCGGCCTCGTCGAGCTTGACCGAGCCCTGCGCGCCCTCGAAGACGACGTCGCCGAGCCGTCCGACGCCCCGGAGTTCGGCGCTGGCCGCCTTCGCCTCGACGCGGGAGCCCGCGGGCAGCCGGACCGTGACCTCGACGGATCCGGAGGCGCCGAGGATCTGGTTCTTCGCCTCCGGGGCCTTGATCCGCAGGACGCCGTCGCCGTACGCGACCTCGGTCCGCTCGGCCGCCTTCACGTCGCGGCTCTTCGAGGCGTTCGCGGGCAGGACCTCGACCACGGTGTCGGCCCGGTCGGCGGCGATGAACCGGATGCTGCCGGCGGGGACGTCGAGGACGGCGGTCACCGGGGCGGGGGTGTCGAACTTCTGCATCGTGTCTTCCTTCGGCTCGTTGTTTCCGATGTTGGAAACACTACGTTGCATTTCCAGATGCGGCAATCCACTTATTGCTTCTGTACCCCGTAAGTGCAGGTGAGAGCCGATAAGATGTTGCAATGGCTTTAAATTCAACGCAATGATCACCTTCTGGGCGTTGCAATGGTTTGGGAATGAACGCTATGGTGGGGACACCGCAGACCACGAGGGGGACGACCGCGATGCCGGGAGGCAGACTCACCCAGCAGGACCGCCAGCAGATCGCGCTGGGACTGGCCGACGGTCTCGCCTACGCGGAGATCGCCAGGGGCCTCGACCGGCCGACCTCGACGATCACGCGTGAGGTGATGCGCAACGGCGGCCCCACGGCCTACCGCGCCGACCTGGCCCACCGCGCCACCGAACACCGCACCCACCGCCGCAGGCGCGCCGCGCCCCGGGGCCCTGGCGCGCCCCAGCAGGCGCACGGACGCGATGCCGAGGCCGTGCGCGAGTACGAGGAGGTGTTCGCCACCGTCTTCATGCAATCGGGCCTGCCCAAGATGACGGCCCGGGTGCTGGCCAGCCTTTACACCACCGACAGCGGCGGCCTTCCCGCCTCCGAGCTCGCCGGGCGCCTCCAGGTCAGCCTGGCGTCCATCTCCAAAGCGATCACGTTCCTCGAAAGCCAGGGCCTCATCCGCCGGGAACGCGACGATCGCCGCCGCGAGCGCTACATCGTCGACGACGACGTCCTGTACCAGTCGACGATGGCCAGCGCCCGCGCCACCGCCCACCTCGGCGAGGTCGCCCGGCAGGGCGTCGGCATCCTCGGCCCCGGCACCCCGGCCGCCGCCCGCCTGGAGAACATCGCCCGCTTCGTCGACTTCGTCTCCGAGAGCATCGCCCGTGCCGCGGACCATGCCCGCGAGATCCTCCACACGAAACCCGAGACGACCTCGGACCGAACCGCGCCGGGCTCGATGGAGGCTCCGGTCTCCACCGAGCCCGGCGCGGTCCACGACGATCTGCGCGTACGGTGAGTGCTCGTCGAGCCACGCGAGCCGGCCGAGCACTCACCGTCATCCCCGGCCCTCGCCGTGAGCACGCGCCCACGCGTGTCACCGATCGGCGTACCTGAGTTCCCGCTCCCGGGTCCCTCAGCCGGCGTCCGGCTCGACGCGGTCCGGGGCGGGCCGGCCGACCGCGTTCAGTCCGTCCGGGCGCCTTCGAGACTCCCCGCGGCGAGCTCGACTGCCCGGCCCGCGTCACGGCGATCCGAACCCGTCACGGAAGACGGTTACAGCCGGTCGGCCAGCAACCCCTGAAAATGCGAACACGTCATGATGTCGTCGTGCGGGCATTCCAGACCGCCCTCCAGCATGTCGAGCGCGGCCTGTGCCTGGGCGATCCGTGTCAGCAACCTCTCGCGGTGGCGGGCCATCACCTCGTGGCGGTCCGGTGCGGACCGGGCGGCCAGCATCGTGCGGATGTCCGCGAGCCCGAAACCCGCCTCCTTCGAGATCAGGATCGCCGCCACCCGGTACAGGTCCGCGTCGGTGTAACGGCGGCGGTCGCCCGCGCGGACCGGTGTCACCAGTCCCTCCGCCTCCCAGTGACGCAGCACGTGTGTCGGCAACCCGAACTGAGCCGCCACCTCGCCGATTGACTTCATGTCGACATTAAGTCGCACAATGACGGCCATGTCGATGTTGCTTACCATGCTTGACGCTTTTGATGACCTACCTCAGGCGCGTGCCCTGCGGGAACACACGTACCGAGCGCTGGGCGACACCGTCGTCGACGTCGGCTGCGGGAGCGGGCGCGCCGTCGGGGAGCTGGCCGCCCGCGGGGTGAGGGCCATCGGCGTCGACCTGGACCCCACCATGATCGAGACAGCCGTCGAGCGCTGGCCCGCGGGCGAGTTCCACGTCGCCGACGCCACCGCGCTGCCTCTCGACGACGGCTCGGTCACCGGCTACCGCGCCGACAAGGTCCTGCACGTCCTCGCCGAGCCCGAACGGGCCGTCGTCGAGGCCCGCCGGGTCCTGGCCGGAAACGGCCGCGCGGTGCTCGTCGGGCAGGACTGGGACACATTCGTGATCGACTCCGACGATCCCGAACTCACCCGTACGCTCGTCCACGCTCGCGCGGACGGCATGCCGAACCCGCGGGTCGCCCGCCGGTACCGAAACCTCCTGCTGGACAACGGGTTCGTCGACGTCACCGTCGAGGTCCACACGATCGTGTGGACAGATGCCGCGTGCCTGCCGGTGCTCGCCACCCTGGGAGAAGGCGCCTGGTTCGACGACCAGGCCGCCAGGGCACGCGACAACCGGCTGTTCGTCGCCATCCCGATCTTCCTCGCTTCAGGGACGCGCGCCGGCTGAGTACGGGCTCGGCGCCGGTGGCCGCTGCCGAACCGGGGTGTACGGCAGGAGGCCGGCTTCCGTCATAGGCTGAGTCTCACACGCGATGAATGGAAGGCTGACGTGGCCGAGACGACGATGGCCGAGGTGATGGCCGAGCTGGCCGAGCTCGCGGACCCGAAGATACGCGAGGCGAACGAGAGACACGGTGACGATCACGGTGTGAACCTCGGCAAGCTGCGCGCGCTCGCGAAGCGGCTGAAGACGCGGCAGGAACTCGCGTGCCGGCTCTGGGAGACGGATGACACCGCGGCGAGACTGCTGGCGATCCTGATCTGCCGCCCGAAGGCGTTCGAGCGGAAGGAACTGGACGCCATGCTGCGCGAGGCGCGCGCACCCAAGGTGCACGACTGGCTCGTGAACTACGTGGTGAAGAAGAACCCGCACTCCGAGGAGCTGCGCCTGACCTGGTCGGCCGATCCGGATCCGGCGGTCGCGAGTGCCGGTTGGGCGCTGACCACCGAACGCGTGGCGAAGAAGCCCGAGGGGCTCGACCTCGCAGTGCTGCTCGACGTCATCGAGACGGAGATGAAAGACGCCCCGGATCGTCTGCAGTGGGCGATGAACCACTGCCTGGCCCAGATCGGGATCGAGCACGCCGAGCATCGCACCCGTGCGATCGACATCGGTGAGCGCCTGGAAGTGCTCAAGGACTACCCGACTTCCCCGGGCTGCACGTCTCCGTTCGCGCCCGTCTGGATCACCGAGATGGTAGGCCGACAGCACGCGCGGTAAGACGGTGATTCATCTGGATGCCTTCGTCGACAGCGCCAGGAAGAGCGAATTCGACTTCTGGCCCTGCTCCTGGAAAAGAGAGAAGCCTTCGGCAGCCTGGCTGAAGGCTTCTGCCGTCGTACGAGCTATGCCACGGTGTATTCGACGTCTCCAAAGTCGGCCACGACGCGCAACCGCCCGCCGAGAGCCTCGACATAGGAGCGCAGGGTCGCCACCTCGACACGGTCGACCTCGCCGTGTTCGATGGCCGAGACCCTCGGGCCAGAGACTCCCATGGTGGTGGCCACGTCGCGCTGGGTCAGATCCTGCTCACGCCTGATCTCCGCGAGCTTGTGCGCCCTGACCTCTGCGGCTAGCTGCTCCATCGCGGCGGACTTCTCGGCATCCGATTGCACGGGTAGTCCCGCAGCCTGGCGCCGCTCTCGCGCCCGCTGCTTCACCTCGTCCCAATTGACCGTGCTCATTCGTACCCCCTGCTGGCCAGCTCCGCTATGTGTTCGGCGTATCGCTTCTCCGCCATCGGTATGTTCGCGTCATACCAATGGTCCCAGTTGCCGGCCTTGTCGCCCGCGACCAGCAGCACTGCCCGGCGAACCGGGTCGAATGCGAACAGGATGCGAATCTCACTTCCTTTTGACGAACCAGGCCGCAACTCTTTCAGATGGTGATTGTCGGCTCCCTTGATGCGGTCCACCAGCGGTCGACCAAGTGTCGGCCCGGTCTGCGCCAGCATGTCTATAGCGTTTTCAACCTGATCGGCGCTGTTCCAGTCGTCCTGGCATAACCGGTCGTACCAGTCGGCGACCTCGGCAACCAGCACGACCTGCCATCCAGCACGACCTGCCATCCAGCTCCATCCATAGCTTAACCCTGGCATTAAGTCTGCAGCAAGGAGGCCCTTTCTTGACCAGAAGGGCAAGTCGCCTGCTCTGCTTCTACCGTCTTGTCTCTTATGGCTGTTCATGGCGGTGAGCCGTCTCAGGAGCGTCCATGGTCCACAGCGCGGAAATAAGCAGATATGCCAGGCCGTCACCGGAGCTCAGGGACTCCGTACCGCAGTAGAGGACGAGTCCCGCGTGGAACCGTGAGCCGAACCGTCGTTACATGAGTCTCAAACCGCGAACAGCATCTGTCCGTACCGTCTCCGTGGCTTGACCTTTATGCCGATGATCTGGCCGGAGTCGGCTTCGAGGCCAGTCAGAGGGCAGGCACCCGCTGAACCTCGTTGATGAGCATCAGGCCGTCATGGCGTACGAACCGGACTGGATCCTCGATGGCGGCCGCCCGGGCGACCGGATCGTTGAGGAAGCGTGCCACTCCGTTCGGCCCCTGGCGTAGGACGAGCTCGGCCAGAGTGCTCTTGCCCCCTGGCGAGCCCCGTTGACCACAACGATCCGCGTATCGGTCAGGGCCTCTGTGACCAGGTCAGCCGCCCGCCTGGGAACGTAGTCCGTTGCGTTTCGCCAATGACTACTTTGAATCTGCCGACAGCTTTCCTTTCAATCTGCCGTACAGGGTCCTTTGTTTCTGCCGGAGTCGTGACCTCGGCCGGAGCGGCAGTGCGTTGGGACGATCAACGCCGCCGGTCCCGGTTTCGTCGGGAGCACCTACGCGTGCGAGCCGTCTTCAGGGGGACGATCCGGTCCGGCCGGCCGCTCAGCCGTTCTCGCGGGCGACCCACTCGACGCCGTTCTCGCGGGCGAACCACCCGACCGTCCGGCGCAGGCCCTCCTCGAGCTCCACGGTGGGCCGCCAGCCGAGGACCTTGGTGGCGGCGGTCGTGTCGGCGATCCTGGCGCTGTCCAGGGCCCTGTCGGCGAGGACGCCGTAGCGGGGGCGGGCCCGGCCGCCGACGATCTGGGAGAGCAGGTCGGCGGTGTCGCGGATGGAGGTGCCCGTCCCGGTGCCGATGTCGAAGGCGCGGCCCGACGCGTCCGGGGTCTCGGCCGCGGCGAGGAAGGCGTCGACCACGTCGTCGACGTACACCCAGTCGAGGTGGCGTGTCCCGCTGCCGAGCTCGGGGGTCCGCCCGCGCAGCAGCGACAGCGCCACGTAGGGGACGAGCTTGTGGGTGTCCTGGCGGCCCGGCCCGTAGACCATGCCGATCCGCAGGTTGCTGACCTGGACGTCCCACAGGTGGTGGAACATCCGGGCGTAGCCGTCGGCGGCCCACTTGGACACCGCGTACGGCGAGGACGGCGCCCTGTCGCCCTCGTCCGGCCGGAGCTCCTCCAGCGAACCGGCCAGCACCACCCTGGTCCCGGGGACGTCGGCGACCGCCGTCAGCAGGTTGACCACGCCGGTGAGGTTGCTGTGCAGCATCGGCAGCACGAGCCGCGGATCCCTCGCCCCGGCGACCTCGCTGGCCAGGTGGAACACCGCGGCCGGACGGGTCGAGCCGACGAGCCACTCGACCGCGCCCGCGTCGGAGACGTCCGCGACGTGCCACGTCTCGCCGTTCGAGCTCTCCCTGCAGCGGCGGCCGACCGCGTGCACCCGCGCGCCGAGCGCGCTCAGGCGCCGTACCAGGTGGGTCCCGATGAAGCCGCCGGCCCCCGTCACCAGCACGGGCCTCGCGTGCCAGTAATCTTCCTCCGCGGGGCTCGGCATGGGCGCTTTCCTTTCCCGTACGTGTCCCGTACGTGGCGAGTTTCGCCGGGCGTCCTCACGCGAGGGACGGGATCTCCCGCCGGCGGGAACGGCACCGCGTGGCGCCCGGCGGACCGGGCGGAGCCGTGCGGCCCAAGGAATTAATACCTCGCCGTACGGGACGCCGTGGCGACGACGGAGATAATCCCCAGAAAAAGTGATTCGCCGGAAAGTGGCCGTCATCGGGAAACACGAAACGGCAGGGCCCGCTTCCGGGAAGCGGGCCCTGCCGTTCGGTGTCGTTCGGTGCTGTGCGATGCCGTTCGGTGTCGTGCGGGGATCAGCCGATGCGCCAGGTGTCCCCGCCGAGCAGCAGGTCGTTCAGGTCGCCGGGGCCGCGCTCGCCGGTGGCCTCCTGGAGCTGCTCGGCCATGAGCTCGTCGTAGGAGGGGCGGTCGACGTTGCGGAAGACGCCGATCGGGACGTGCTCGAAGGCGGGCTCGTCCAGCCGGGAGAGCGCGAAGGCGAGCGACGGGTCGGCGCGGTGGGCGTCGTGCACGAGGATCTCCTCCTCGCTCACCGACGCCCTCGGGACGACCTCGATGCCGCCGTCGGCCGCCCTGCGAACCGCCTTGGACGCCGAGGCGATGGGCTGCCCGTGCTCCAGGCGCAGCGTGATGTCGTCGCGCTGCTCCGGGTCCTTCAGCGGCTCGAAGGCGTTGTCGTTGAAGATGTTGCAGTTCTGGTAGATCTCGACGAGGGAGGTGCCCCGGTGCTCGGCGGCCTCGCGCAGCACCGACTGCAGGTGCTTGCGGTCGGAGTCGATGGTCCTGGCCACGAAGGAGGCCTCGGCCCCGATGGCGAGCGAGATCGGGTTGAACGGCTTGTCCAGCGAGCCCATCGGGGTCGACTTCGTGATCTTGCCGACTTCGGAGGTCGGGGAGTACTGACCCTTGGTCAGGCCGTAGATCCTGTTGTTGAACAGCAGGATGTTCAGGTTGACGTTGCGGCGCAGCGCGTGGATCAGGTGGTTGCCGCCGATGGACAGCGCGTCGCCGTCACCGGTGATCACCCAGACCGACAGGTCGGGACGCGAGGCGGCGAGGCCGGTCGCGATCGCCGGGGCGCGGCCGTGGATCGAGTGGAACCCGTAGGTGTCCATGTAGTACGGGAACCGGGAGGAGCAGCCGATGCCCGAGACGAACACCATGTTCTCGCGCTTGAGCCCGAGCTCCGGCACGAACGACTGGACCGCGGCCAGGATGGCGTAGTCACCGCATCCGGGGCACCAGCGGACCTCCTGGTCGGACTTGAAGTCCTTCATCCCGAGCTTGACCTCGGACTTCGGGACCAGCGAAAGCGCCCCGCCCCTTCCGGGGACGGACACCGCGGGCGACTCAGTACCACTACTCACTGTCGATCACGTCCTGGATCACGCCGGCAAGTTCCTCGGCCTTGAACGGAAGCCCGCGCACTCGGTTGTAGCTGATGATGTCGACCAGGAAGCGGGCGCGGAGCAGCAGCGCGAGCTGGCCGAGGTTGATCTCCGGCAGGAGGACCTTGTCGTACGCGCGCAGGACCTCGCCGGTGTTGAGGGGCAGCGGGTTGACGTGCCGCAGGTGGGCCTGGGCGATCTTGCCCCCGGACCTCCTGACACGCCGCACGGCCGCCGCGATCGGCCCGTAGGTGGACCCCCAGCCGAGCACCAGCACGCGGGCGTCGCCGTCGGGGTCGTCCACGGCCAGCGGCGGGATGTCGTTCGCGATCCCGTCGATCTTGGCCTGCCGGACCCGGACCATCCGGTCGTGGTTGTTCGGGTCGTAGGAGATGTTGCCGGTGTTCTCGGCCTTCTCGATGCCGCCGATCCGGTGCTCCAGGCCCGAGGTGCCGGGGATCGCCCAGGGGCGGGCGAGGGTCTCGGGGTCGCGCTTGAACGGCAGGAAGGTCGTGCCGTCCTCGCCGTTCGGCCCGGAGGCGAACTCGGTGGAGATGTCGGGCAGGTCGGCGGCGTCGGGCAGCCGCCACGGCTCGGAGCCGTTGGCGAGGTAGCCGTCGGAGAGCAGCATGACCGGGGTGCGGTACTTCACCGCGATCCTGGCCGCCTCCACCGCCGCGTCGAAGCAGTCGGAGGGGGTCGAGGGCGCCACGATCGGCAGCGGCGACTCGCCGTTGCGGCCGAACATGGCCATCAGCAGGTCGGTCTGCTCGGTCTTGGTGGGCATGCCGGTGCTGGGACCGGCGCGCTGCACGTCGACGATGATGAGCGGCAGCTCGGTGGTGACCGCGAGGCCGACGGTCTCGGCCTTCAGCGCCACACCGGGCCCGGAGGTCGTCGTGACGCCCAGCGCCCCGCCGAAAGCGGCGCCCAGCGCCGCGCCGACGCCCGCGATCTCGTCCTCGGCCTGGAAGGTGCGGATGCCGAACCGCTTGTGCCTGGACAGCTCGTGCAGGATGTCGCTGGCCGGGGTGATGGGGTACGACCCCAGGAACAGCGGCAGCCTCGACTGCACCGAGGCGGCGATCAGGCCGTAGGCGAGCGCCTGGTTGCCGGAGATGTTGCGGTACACCCCGGGGGCGAGCTTGGCCGGCTTGATCTCGTACGAGACCGAGAAGGACTCGGTGGTCTCGCCGTAGTTCCAGCCCGCCTGGAAGGCGGCGATGTTGGCCTTGGCGATGTCGGGCTTCTTGGCGAACTTGTTCTCGAGGAACTGGATCGTCGCCTCGGTGGGCCGGTGGTAGAGCCAGCTCAGCAGCCCGAGGGCGAACATGTTCTTCGAGCGCTCGGCGTCCTTCTTGGACAGCGCGAAGCCTTCGAGGGCCTTGACCGTCAGCGAGGTCAGCGGCACCGGGTGGACCCGCCACTCGGAGAGCGAGTCGTCGTCGAGGGGGCTGCCGTCGTAGCCGACCTTCTGCAGGTTGCGCTTGGTGAACTCGTCGGTGTTGACGATGAGGTCGGCGCCGCGCGGCAGGTCGGAGAGGTTGGCCTTCAGCGCGGCGGGGTTCATCGCGACCAGGACGTTGGGGGCGTCGCCCGGCGTGAGGATGTCGTGGTCGGCGAAGTGCAGCTGGAAGCTCGACACACCCGGCAGGGTGCCCGCGGGGGCGCGGATCTCGGCCGGGAAGTTGGGAAGCGTCGACAGGTCGTTGCCGAACTCCGCGGTTCCGGCGGTGAAGCGGTCACCGGTGAGCTGCATGCCGTCACCGGAGTCGCCGGCGAACCGGATGATCACGCGGTCGAGTTGCTGAACCTGCTTGGTCACAGCTCAGTCCTCCTCGACGCGACAGGGCGCCGTTGCTCGTGGCACATTCTTTTTTCCATGCTAGATCCTCGGGGTCACGCGTAGTCTTTTCGCGTTCCACTCGGCGAAGGAAAGTGACCTTTGTCGCATATCCTTGACGGCCGCTGAGTCGAAACTGAGTCGAAGCTGGGCGCGGACATCGCGCGGTGCGGCCGTCGTGCGGTCTGCGAGGAGCCGTCGTACGGCCTACGGGGGAGTCACCATCGCGGACGGTCGGCCCGACACAGCCCGGCCGCGAGCCGACACAGGTCGACGTGCAGGCGGCCGAAGAGGACAGTTGGGATCACGATGCCCAACTATATGTCCCGTCGCGAAGACGCCCTCATCGCCTCCGGCTATGGCCCCATAGCCTCAGGCTATGACATGGACCGCCTGTCCGGCACATTCGACATGGTCCCGGAGTCGTAGGTCCGGCCCGGTTCCATCGCGCGCGGGCCGTACAGCTCCGGGACAGTGACAAAGGTATAACCCTTCGCGGCGAGCTCGCGCAGGATCGCGGGGGCCGCGTCGACGGTCGCGGGGCGGAAGTCGCGCATGAGGACGATCGAACCGGGCCTGACCTGGGAGACGGTCCGGCGGGCGATCGCCCGGGGGTCGGGGTCGTCCCGGTCCTCGGCGTCCACGCTCCAGCGCACCACGGACATGCCCAGCCGGCGCGCGACGGAGGTCACCTGCTCGTCGGTCCCCCCGTACGGCGGGCGCATCAGCGTGGGCACCTGGCCGATCGCCTGGACGATCGCGTGCTGCGCGCGGGTGAGCTGGTCGGCGAGCATGGCGGAGGACAGCACGCTGAGGTCGCGGTGGGACCAGGTGTGGTTGGCCACCAGGTGTCCCTCGTCACGCATCCGCCGCAGCAGTTCGGGACGCGCGGAGGCGTTGGAGCCGAGGGTGAAGAAGGTCGCCCTCGCCCTGTACGCGCCGAGGATGTTCAGCAGCCGCCCGGTCTCGGGGCCCGGCCCGTCCTCGTAGGTCAGCGCCACGCATCTGGCCTTCGCGCAGTCCACGGTGCCGGCCTTGGAGCTGCGCGCCGCGGGCCTGTCCATGCTCGCCGCGAGCATGTCCTTCTGCGAGATGAGGGTCGCGGTCCCCACGGAGGCCCGCCGCGCCCGCAGCCCGGTCTCCGACAGCAGCGGCGCGGCGGTCGCGGACGGCACGGCGACGGCCACCCGCCCGGCGACGCCCAGGCCCACCTGCTTGTCGTCGAACTCCACGACGAGGTCGCCGCGCGGGTTGAAGCCGAGGGAGTCGAACATCGAGCGCTCCGGCCTGAGCGCGTTGGGGTTCACCAGGGGGCCTCGCAGCGCCAGTTCCCTCCTGACGATCCCGGCCAGCGTGGTCAGCGCCGCGCTGTCCCTGATCAGGCCGGGGGACTCCAGGGCGCGTCGGTTCGCCCTGTCGTACCAGAGGGTGGTCCGTGACTCGCTCCAGCCGGAGCCCATGGACTGGCCGATGCGCAGCCGTACCCCCAGGACCTCGGGGGACGCGGCGGCGAGCTGCCAGTCGACGTTGAACTCGGGGTTGGGCAGGGCGCCGGCGGGGACGTCGTTCCCGGCGAAGCGGGCAAGACTCGCGGTCACCGTCTTGAAGAGCTTCTCGGTGAGCCGGGGGGCGTCGGCGACGGCCGGATAGGTGGCGTGCACGCGACGGCCCGCGGCCTCTCCCGAGTTCAGGCTTCTCGTGCTCAGGCCCCGGACCATGGAGGGGTCCACGTAATTGATCAGCGTCGGTTCCGAGGGGACGGGGGAATTCGCGTGGGGGGAGGCGGTGGCCACGCCGCAACCGGCCATCGTCGCGACCATGCAGGCGATTCCTCCGACGAATCGCACTTTAAACATAAACTAACGCTATATGGCCTAATAGGGTATTTGCCCTGGCTTGGTATTAAGTGCACGGAGCCTTTAGTGTTCCGCGACCGCCGCTTTCCCGGCTTTCCTGACTTTCCCGGCGTGACCGGGAGGGGTGATACTGCTATAGGTAGGGCGGAGAGCCTCGTACGGCAGGTCCTGGAGCGCTTGGCGGCGGTCCGGGGTCTTCCGGGCCCCCAGGCCCCCGGGTCCTGAGGTTCCGAGGTTCCGAGGAGGAGAAGCCATGAGCGGATATTTCGGCTCCTACGTGGTGGTCCTCGCGCTGTTCGCGATCGGCCTGCTCATCGTCGCCGGGGCGCTCCTGGTCAACCGGGGGCTCCGGCCGGACCGTCCCACCCCGGAGAAGCTGCTCACCTACGAGTGCGGCGTCGACCCGGTGGGCGACGGCTGGGCCCAGTCCCAGATCCGCTACTACGTGTTCACCTACCTGTACGTCGTCTTCGCGGTGGACGCGGTCTTCCTGTTCCCCTGGGCGACGGTCTTCGCCGCGCCGGGCTTCGGGACGACCACCCTGGTCGAGATGTTCGTCTTCCTCGGCTTCATCGCGCTCGGCATCCTGTACGCCTGGCGCAAACGCGCGCTCACCTGGACCTGAGAGATCGAAGGCCCGGACCCGAGGGGCCCGGGAGCCCGGGTTCGGGAGCCTCGAAGGGCCGGGCAAGCGCGAACACCGACTCTGAAGGAGAATGCGTGCCATGGCGGATCTCCCGATGCCCACCGTGGGGCCAGTCTCGCGTCTGGCCCCCAAACCCATGCGCTTCATCCTCAACTGGGGGCGCCGTTACTCGCTGTGGGCGTTCAACTTCGGCCTGGCCTGTTGCGCGATCGAGTTCATCGCGACCTCGATGAGCAGGCACGACTTCATGAGGTTCGGGGTCATCCCGTTCGCCAACGGCCCCCGGCAGGCGGATCTGATGATCGTCTCGGGCACGGTGACCGACAAGATGGCGCCCGCGGTCAAGCGGCTCTACGAGCAGATGCCCGACCCGAAGTACGTGATCTCCTTCGGCGCCTGCTCCAACTCCGGCGGCCCGTACTGGGACTCCTACTGCGTGACCAAGGGCGTCGATCAGATCATCCCGGTCGACGTCTACGTCCCCGGCTGCCCTCCCCGTCCCGAGGCGCTGCTCCACGGCATCATGATGCTCCAGGAGAAGATCGCCGCCGAGAACCTGGGTGAACGCTATGCCTGACCGGCCCGCATCTGACTCCGTACCCGAACCCGGTTTCGCGTACGGGGAGGGCGCCCGGGTGTCGGAGTCCTTCGGCCAGACCACGGTCGACGTGGAGCCCGAGGGCTGGATCGGCCTGCTGGAGTCCGCCAGGGCCGGGGGCTACGAGTTCTTCGACTGGCTGACCGCGGTGGACGAGCCGCCGGAGGCGTTCGCGGTCGTCGCGCACCTCTTCTCGCCCGTCTCGCACGCCCATCTGCTGCTGCGCACCCGGGTCCCGCGCGCCGACCCCCGGCTGCCCAGCGCGGTCGGTGTCTTCCGCGGGGCCGACTGGCACGAGCGCGAGACCTTCGAGATGTTCGGCGTCGTCTTCGAGGGCCATCCGAACCTGGTGCCGCTGCTGCTCCCCGAGGGCTTCGAGGGCTTCCCGCTGCGCAAGGACTTCGTGCTCGCCGCCCGGGTCGCCAAGGCCTGGCCGGGGGCGAAGGAGCCAGGGGAGTCCGGAGGCGGCTCGCCGAGCCGCCGCAAGACGCTCCCGCCGGGGGTGCCCGCCGACTGGGGGCGCGAACGTGGCACCTGAGACCTCCCGGCGGCCGCCCCGCCGCGAAGCCCGCGATACCCGTGACGGCCGGGGACTTCTCCCGGGGGACCGGAGGTGCCCGTGATCGCCGAGGTGCTCGACGCCGCGGTACGGCTCGTCGTGATCGTCGCGATCTTCCTGGTGCTGCCGCTGGTCGCCGGGCAGATGGAGCACAAGGTCATGGCGCACATGCAGTCGCGCCTCGGTCCCATGTACGCCGGGGGCTTCCACGGCTGGGCCCAGCTGATCGCCGACGGGGTCAAGTTCATGCAGAAGGAGCAGGTGATCCCGACCGCCGCCGACCGCCGGGTCTTCGCCCTGGCCCCCGGCGTGGCGCTGGTCCCCTATCTCCTGGTGATGGTCGTCATCCCGGTCGGACCCGGCCTGGTCGGGGTAGACCTGGACGCCGGGCTGTTCTTCGTCCTCGCCGTGATGGGGGTCGGCGTGCTCGGCTCGATCATGGCCGGGTGGTCCTCGGGCAACAAGTACTCCGTCCTGGGCGGGATGCGCTCGGCGGCCCAGCTCATGTCGTACGAGCTGCCGCTGGTCCTCGCGGCCTCCAGCGTCGCGATGGCGGCGGGCACGCTCTCGCTGCCGGGCATCGTGGAGGCCTGGCAGTGGTGGTGGCTGCCCTGGCAGGCGATCGGCGGCGTGGTCTTCTTCGTCGCGGGGCTCGCCGAGCTCCGCCGCCCGCCGTTCGACATGCCGATCGCCGACTCCGAGATCATCATGGGCCCGATGACCGAGTACACCGGCATGAGGTTCGCCCTGTTCATGCTGGCCGAGTACGCCGGGATCATCGTGGTGTCCGCGCTCACCAGCGTGCTCTTCCTCGGTGGCTGGCACGGCCCGTTCTTGCCGGGGCCGGTGTGGATGCTCCTCAAGGTCTTCCTGCTGGTCTTCGTGATCATCTGGGTCCGGGTGAGCTATCCCCGCCTGCGCGAGGACCAGCTGCAGCGGCTCGCCTGGGTCGGGCTGGTGCCGCTGGCCCTGGTCCAGCTCGCGCTGACGGGAATCGTCAGGATCGCCGTGGGATGAGTTCCTTCCTCCGGGCCGTTTCCGTACCATCCGTGCCGCCGTACCGAACGATCTGACGTTCGAAGCGCCCACGCAGGGCAGGGAGTAAATACACTCTGTGACACCACCTGCCAAGGACGGAACGCATGACCCTCGCGCTTGCCGTGGAAAAGGATGAACTGGTCGTCGAAGTGCCGGAACATCCGCCGGTGCGGCTGCCGCTCGCCGGGGAGGGCCGGGCGAGCACGCTGCTGATCTTCGGCTATCCCGGCAGGGGGAGGACGCGATACGGCCTGGCGGTGCTCGACGAGTCCGGCCTGGTCATGCTGGAGGCCCCGGGATCGCGGTCGAAGAAGGCGGTGAAGGCGTTCGCCTCGGACAACGGGCTGGAGTTCGAGTTCCGGGCGTTCGAGACCCCGCAGCGGGCCAGGGTCGCCCTCGCCCGCAGGTCGCCGAGGTGGCGCGCGGTGACCTGGCGCCGGGCCCCGGCGCCGCTGCCGCGCCTGCGCGTCCCCGGTGCCAGAAGCCTCAGGCCGCCCCTGAGCTCGCCGAAGGTGTGGTGGCGCGAGCAGCTGCTGTACGTGCTCATGTGGGCGGTGCTCGCCTACGGGGCGGTCTTCGTGGCGCTCGTGCTCCTCAACCTGACCGAGGCCCGCGCCGACGTCACCCGGGGGATGGGCGCGCTCGGGATCGCCGCCCTGGTGCTGGCCGCGCTGACGGTCGTCGGGGCCGTCGTCGTGGTCGGGGTCGGCCGCCGCAGGACCCGCAACCAGACCGCCCAGGGGCGCGTGCTCAGGCGCGAGGGGCAGCCGCACTGCCGCCTGGTGGTCGTCCACGGCCGCCTGCTGCTGGAGACCGCGCGCAGGACCCGCGAACTGGACGCGTCCGAGCTGCTGCTGTACTCGGCGGAGTCCGGGGTGACCGGCCTGATGGTGGGCGGTGACCTGTTCCACCTGCCGGGACACTGGGACGCCGCGGACGTCGAGCGCTTCGCCACCGGGAACGACCTGGAGCTGGAGATCCGTGCGCTGACCCGCGACGAGTACCTGGACCTGACGGGCCGGGCGAAGGACGCGGTCCCCTGAGCCGGGTTTCTCCCTATTGCACTGCTTCTCCCTATTGCACGATCCGCAGCATGATGTCGGCGGCCGTGGGCCGGTTGCCCGGCTTCTTGTCCAGGCAGGCGGCGGCCAGCGGGCGCAGTGAGTGGGGCAGGGCCGCCAGGTCCGGCTGGTGGTTGATCACCCGGTTCAGGATCGCGGGGATGGTGTCCTCCCCGAAGGCCACCTTCCCCGACGCGGCGAAGATCATGGTCGCGGCCCAGCTGAACACGTCGGTCTCCGGGCCGACCGTCTCGCCCGAGAGCTGCTCGGGGGACATGTAGGCGGGGGTGCCCATGATGTTGCCCGACGTCGCGGTGACCTGGTCGAGGGCTCGGGCGATCCCGAAGTCGATCACGCGGGGGCCGTCGGCGCCGATCAGCACGTTGGCGGGTTTGAAGTCCCGGTGCACCACCCCGGCCCGGTGGATCGCGGCCAGCGCGCCCGCCGTGGCCAGGGCCAGCCTGGTCAGGCCGTCCTCGTCGCGCGGGCCCTTGTCGCGGACCAGCTGCTCCAGGGAGTCGCCCTCCACGTACTCGCTGACGACGTACGCCTGGTCCTCGTTGATGTTCACGTCGAGCACCCGTGCCGTGGAGAACGTCGCCACCCTGCGCGTCGCCTCCACCTCCCGCAGGAACCGCTCCCTGACCACCTGGTTGCCGGTGAAGTGCTCGTGCAGCACCTTGATCGCGACCTTCTGCCCCTGCGGGGTGAGCGCGAGGTGCACCGTGCCCTGGCCGCCCTTCCCCAGGCTGCCGATCAGCCGGTACGGCCCGAGCCAGCCCTGCGGGGCCGGGGCGGCGTTCTGGTTCTGCGAGGCGTAGGCGGGCCGGCCCTGCGCGAAGGGGTCCTGGGGGCCCTGGGGACCGTGTGAGGTGTGGGTGAAGCGGTCCTGGGGGTACTGGGGCGCGTACCGCGGCGGCCCGCTGTCATGGAGCGACTGCGGCTGGTACCCACCGTGGTACAGGGGCTCCTGCCGGTGCGGCTGCTGCCCTTGGGTGGGCGGGTGCATCGCGGGGTGGTGCGGCTGCGGCCTTTGCGTGGGCGGGTGCATGACGGACTGGTGCGGCTGCGCCCCTTGCGCGGGCGGGTGCATGACGGACTGGTGCACGATCGAGGGCGCGGTGGGACCCGTCTGGTACGGAGGCCTCTGGTACGAAGGGCCCTGGGAATGGGCCTGGGAATGGGCCTGGGAATGGCCGTACCCCGGAGGCGGTCCCGAGGTGAACTCCTGGGACGGCCACCGCGGGAAAACCGACCCCCTGAGGATCAGCGCGTGGCCCAGCCCGCCGATCCAGCTGCCGAACAGGCCGATCGTCCCGATGACGTCCAGCACGACCGGAGTGTGGTTGGAATCCCCGTAGGTCGCCGCGATGATCACGAAAATGCCGACGCCGAAACCGTAGACGGCGGCGGCGACGGCCAGCAACGGGCTCCGCAATCGTCGGGCGGCGTGGCCGATGACGAACGGCGTCCCAACACCGCAGGTCAGCAGAGGTACCAGTGCCCACATGACGCTCAGTGCCATGTTGGATCGCGCCGGTGGTTGTGATTGCCAGGCCGGCCCGTGCTGGTGGGACATGTGGCGAACAATACGATTTTTTCAGGAAGTCCGCAGTCGCTTCGATGGTGAGCCCGTGCTTGGAGGGCGGTTATCGAACACACAGTCTGTGGATAACTTCTGTGGATAACCTCGTTTCCCGGCTGACACCCCTTGCCGTGCCGGTCTCCGGAACCCACGCATTCCCGAGCGCCCCGCTGTGCGCCATGATGTTGAGTTGTGGCACGGATACCAGGAGTGGGACTGGCGAAGGGACTCTCCGTCACCCTTCGCCACATGCTGAGCAGGTCGGTGACCCAGCAGTACCCCGAAGTCCGGCCGGAGCTGCCCCCGAGGAGCAGGGGGGTGATCGCGCTGGTCGAGGAGAACTGCACGGTGTGCATGCTCTGTGCCCGCGAGTGCCCCGACTGGTGCATCTACATCGACTCCCACAAGGAGACCCTCCCCGCGCCGGAAGGCGGCCGTCCCCGAGCCCGCAACATGCTCGACCGCTTCGCGATCGACTTCTCCCTGTGCATGTACTGCGGGATCTGCATCGAGGTCTGCCCGTTCGACGCGCTGTTCTGGTCTCCGGAGTTCGAGTACGCCGAGGGCGACATCCGCAACCTTCTTCACGAGAAGGACAAGCTGGCCACCTGGGCCCAGACCGTCCCGCCCCCTCCGGCCCACGAGATCAACGCCGATCCCCCCAAGGAACTGGCGGCCACCTCCCGCCCGGTCCGCCCCCGCCCCACGCCGCCCGAGCCCGCTTCCGGAACCGGTCCCGCCCCCACGGCCGGCCCCGGCCGTGCCGCCACTCCCGGACCTGCGGCCAGCCTTGATCGCACCGGCGGCCCCGGCCGTACGGCTGATCCAGGTTCTGCGACCGACCCCGGTTCCACGGCTGGCCCTGGCCCTGTTGCTGCTTCCGGTCCCGGGGCCGGTCCTGGCCGTACCGGAGGCCCAGGTCCCGGTTCTGGTTCCGCGGCCGGATCCGCGGCTGACCCCGGTGCCACGGCCGGTCCTGGTCGTACCACCGCTCCTGGCTCCACAGCCTCTCCCGGCCCCGTGACCTCCACGCCCGAAACTGGAGCGCCCACACCTGGCGTGCCGGCCTCCCCATCCGGAGCCCCGGCTTCCCCCGCCGATCCCCGCTCCGAACCCGGTCTCCCATCGGCCCCTGAAGCGCCCACACCTGGTCCTGGATCATCCACATCCGGATCGTCCACACCCGGATCGTCCACGCCCGGCACCGAAGCGCCCAAGCCCGGCCCCCCCGACGCGCCGACCGCCCGGCGCGGTCCGTCCCCGGGCAGGTCGTCCAGATCGGGCATCTCGGCGGGGCACGCGAGCGTCCGGGCCATCCGGCCACCGGGTGCCCTGCCGAAGAAAGACGATCCGTCCACAGGCAGGCCATCCGTCGAGAAGTTATCCACAGGCGAGGGTGAAGCGCCCCCGGCGGCGGCCACGCCGGAGCAGACTCCTCCCACGGATCCGAGTGGAGAGCCGGAGGAGGAGAGGTGACCGAGGTGCCGTCCTACCTGTCGCCGACCGGCCAGGAGATCGTCTTTCTCCTGCTGGGCGCGGTGGCCGTCGGGTCGGCGCTGCTCGTCGTGACCACCAGGCAGCTCGTTCACGCGGCCCTGTGGCTGGTCGTCTGCTTCGGCGCGCTGGCCGGGTGCTATCTGGTGCTCACCGCCGAGTTCGTCGCCTGGGTCCAGGTGCTGATCTACGTCGGCGCGGTCGTGGTCCTGCTCCTGTTCGGCATCATGCTCACCCGCGCCCCGATCGGCAGGAGCGCCGACCTCGACAGCCCGAACCGTCCGACCGCGGCGATCGTGGCCATCGCCACCGCGGCCGTGCTGGTCACCGTCGTCATCGACGGTTTCCGCATGGCCTACGTCCCGCTTGAGCCCGGCGGTGGCTCGGCCGGCGAACTCGGTTCCAGCATCTTCCGCAACTGGGTGCTCCCGTTCGAGGCGCTCTCGGTCCTGCTGCTGGCGGCCCTGATCGGCGCCATCGTCCTGTCCCGCACGGACATCCGCGGGAGGGACTGACGTGCACGTCGTCTACCCCGCGGTCGTCTCGGCGCTGCTGTTCTCCATCGGCGTGTACGGCGTGCTCGCCCGCCGCAACACGATCCTCGTGCTGATGTCCGTCGAGCTCATGCTCAACGCGGTCAACCTCAACCTGGTCGCCTTCGACGTGTGGTTGCGCGACCGCCTGCACGGCGGACAGGTTCTCACGCTGTTCGTCATCGTGATCGCCGCCGCCGAGGTCGGTCTCGGTCTCGCGATCATCCTCGCTCTCTACCGCAACCGCCGGACCGTCGACCTCGACCGCCTCCGCTCCCTGTCCGACTCCGGCGACACCGACACCGGCACCGCCCACACCAACCCGGCCGATTCCGATTCCGGCGACACCGGCCCCCACCCCCCGCCCCGGGACCAGCCCTCAGCCGAGTCCCGAAGCCTGTCCCAGACACAGACGCAGACGCAAACACGGCCACAGACACAGACCGAGGCTGAGACCGGGACCGGGACCGGCACGCGGCGGGCCCAACCCGAGGCCGCCCCCGAAGCGGACACCAGGCCGGGTGACACGCCATGATCACCATTGCCTCGCTCGTCATCCTGCTGCCCTTCCTCGCGGCTGCCACCGGCCTTCTCGGCTCCCGCTTCCCCCGGCATCTCCACGGCGTGACGCCCCCGGAGACCGGCGACAGCACCACCCCCAAGGCCGATGTCTCCAAGGCCGGCGCCGACACGGCTGCCAACCGCCGGGCCGCCTGGATCGCCGTGGTGCCCACCGCCGTCTCCGCGGCCCTGGCGATCTGGCTGGCCTACGCCACCTGGGCGGCCACCGGCGGGGGAATCGGGTCGTCCGCGCCGGTCGAGCCGAAGCCTCAGGGGGTGATCGACGGAGTCACCGCGACGTTCACCGTCATCGAGACGGGCTCGGTGCCGATCACGGTCGGGCTGCTGGTCGACGGCCTCGCCGCGTCGATCGCCGTGCTGGTGGCCGTGGTCGCGCTGGCGGTGCAGGTCTACTCCGTCGGTTACATGCGCGACGACCGGCGCTACCCGTCCTACAGCTCCTTCATCAGCCTGTTCACCAGCGCCATGCTGCTGGTCGTCTACGCGGCCGACCTCATGGTCCTCTACGTGGGCTGGGAGATCATGGGCCTGTGCTCGTACCTGCTGGTCGGGCACTGGTGGGAAGACAGGGCCAACTCGCGGGCGGCGATCAAAGCGTTCCTCGTCACCAGGATCGGCGACGTCGGTTTCCTGTTCGGCATCTTCGTCCTCGGGACGGCGGCGGGCAGCTTCAGGATCGCCGACGTCATCGCCGCGGTTCCCGAGATGTCGTCCGGCACGCTCATCGCCGCGACCATGCTGCTGCTCGCCGGAGTCGCGGGAAAGAGCGCCCAGGTGCCGCTGCACGTATGGCTCCCCGACGCGATGGCCGGACCGACACCGATCAGCGCCCTCATCCACGCGGCCACCATGGTCGCCGCGGGCATCTTCGTCGTCGCCCGGCTCTACCCGGTCTTTCTCGATGCCCGTCCCACCCTGGACGTCCTCGCGGTCCTGGCCGCCGTCGGCATGCTCGGCGCGGCCCTGGCCGCCCTGGCCCAGGACGACCTCAAGCGCGTCCTCGCCTACTCCACGATCAGCCAGCTCGCCTACATGGCCGGTGCCCTGGCCGCCGGGTCCCGGAGCGCGGCGACCTTCCACCTGATCACCCACGGCGCCTTCAAGGCGCTCCTCTTCCTCTGCGCCGGAGCGGTGATCCACGCGGTCGGCTCCAACCTGATGAGCACGATGGGGGGCCTCAGAAAGGAGCTTCCCGTCACCTTCACCGCGATGACGATCGGCTTCGCCGCGCTGATGGGCCTGCCCCCGGCCAGTGGCTTCTTCAGCAAGGACGAGGTGCTGGTCGCGATCGAGGGTTCCCTGTCCTCGGGGACGCTGACGGGTGCCGCGGCCCTGCTGCTCTACGGCTGCGCCCTCGCCACGGTCGCGGTGACCGGTGCCTACGCCACCCGGGCGTGGCTGCGAACCTTCTTCGGGCAGCGCGCCCCCCAGGCCGAGCTCCAGCCCGAGCCCGCGTCCAGCGCGCCGCACGCCGTCCACTCCCCCCACCACACCGCTGTTCACGAGGCCCCGGCCACCATGCGCTGGCCCATTCTCGTCCTGGCCGTCCCGGCCCTGCTCCTCGGCTTCGCCCGCGTCGGCGACGTCCACTGGGACGCCGCCGCCCTCAGCCTCACCGTGGCGCTGCTGGGCGCGGGGGTGGTCTACGCCGTGTGGCGCTCCGACCCCCTGACCGACCCGGCTCGCCTGCTCGGCCCCTTCCGGGCCCCCTGCGAGCAGGCGTTCCACGTCGACTCCGTCTACACCAGGCTGTTCGTCCAACCGGTGTTGCTCCTCGCGGGCCTTGTCGTCCGCACCGACGGCCGCGTGGTGGACGGTGCCGTACGCGGCTCGGGCCGGGCGACCCTGAGCCTGGCCGGGCTGGTCCGCCTGGTGCAGAACGGCAACGCCCAGCTCTACGTCACCGGCCTGCTGGCCGGAGTCCTCATGATCGCGGCCGGGGCGGTGATTTTTAGATGATCTCTCTGCTGTTCTGGGGCGTCGTGGCCCTCGTCGTGCTGCTCCTCATCCGTCTGGCGGTGACACGCCGTTGACCTCCTCTCCGCGACCGACCACAGGACCGGACCCGACATCGACCCCGGCCCTGCACCCGAGCCCGGCCCTGCACCCGAGCCCGGCCCTGCACCCGAGCCCGGCCCTGCACCCGAGCCCGGCCCTGCACCCGAGCCCGGCCCTGCACCCGATCTCAAACCCGAGCCCGGTCCTGCACCCGATCTCAAACCCGAGCCCGGACCTGAACCAGGACCCGAGCCCGGTCCCGGCATCGGCCGCAAGGCCGTGCCCAGGGTTGGACATCGGGGCGAACTCGGGGCCGGACACCGGGGCGAGCTCGGGACCGAACTCCGGTGAGGTGACCACGCCATGAGCTGGGTGCTGATCGCGCTCCTCGGCGTGCCACTCGCCGGAGCCGCCGCGCTGCTCGCACCGTTCGGCACGGACGCCGCGGCCAGGGGGCGGCTGCTCAGGGTGCACGGCCTGGTCGTCTCCGGCCTCACGTTCGCTCTGTCGGTGGTGCTGGTCGCCGCGTTCGACCACGGCGACGCCGCTCGGGTGCAGTTCGTGACCGACCTGGCCTGGATCCCCGGCCTCGACCTCAGGTTCCACCTCGGCGTGGACGGGATCTCGCTGCCGCTGGTCGTGCTGACCACGCTGCTGACCTTCCTCTGCTTCGTCTACCTGTGCCGGGGGCGCGCCGACGGTCCCGGACAGCTGCTGAGCCCCCGACCCGGCGGCAACCGGCCACGGGCGCTGGTGTTCACGCTGCTCGTCCTCGAAGTGGGCATGATCGGCACCTTCCTCGCGCTCGACCTATTGCTGTTCTTCGTGTTCTTCGAGGTCGTCCTCATCCCGATGTACTTCGTGATCGCCATCTGGGGTGGCCGCGCCCGCCGCGCGGCGGCGATCAAGTTCATCCTCTACACCCTGCTCGGCTCGGTGGTCCTCCTGCTCGGCCTGCTGCTCATCTGGTCGCAGACCGGCACCCTGGACATGACCGCCCTCGCGCGAGCGCGGGGAACGGGCATGTCACCCGCGGTGCAGACCATCGCCTTCCTGACCGTCGGCATCGGTTTCGCGGTGAAGACCCCGATGTGGCCGCTGCACACCTGGCTGCCCGACGCCCACACCGAGGCGCCGACCGTCGGCTCGGTGCTCCTGGCGGGCGTGCTGCTCAAGATGGGCACGTACGGCTTCGTCCGCGTCGCAATCCCGATCCTGCCCGACGGCGCCGCCGCGACGGCCCCGTGGCTCGGGGCGTTCGCGGTGATCGGCATCGTCTACGGCTCGCTGGCCTGTCTCGCCCAGCGTGACCTCAAAAGGATGATCGCCTACTCCTCGGTCGGCCACATGGGGTTCGTGCTCCTGGGCTTCGCCACGCTCACTCCGGCCGGAGTCAACGGTGCCCTGTTCGGCAACATCGCCCATGGCCTGATCACCGCCCTGTTGTTCTTCGTCGCCGGAGCGATCAAGGAGCGCTACGGCACCTCCGACATGCCCGCTCTCGGCGGTGGCATGCTGACCCGCCTTCCCCACCTCGCCTCCCTCCTCACCTTCGCCTGCGTCGCCTCGCTCGGGCTGCCGGGCTTGGCGGGCTTCTGGGGCGAGATGCTGGCCCTCATCGGTGCCTTCGAACCGGCCGCGGGTCTGTCCCGCCCCCTCTACCTGGTCTTCATGGCCCTCGGAGGTCTCGGTACGGTGCTGACCGCCGCCTACTTCCTGCTCATGCTCTCCCGCGTCACCCACGGCCGGGGCACCGAGACCGTCCACGTCCCGGTCCTCACCGCGGCCACCGCGGGCGGCCTCCCCGCCACAGGCCCGACCGGGGATGAGGGCCACGAGGGCGGTGCCCTAGCCGCCGAGCCGGGGGAGAAGGAGGGCCCCTTCATGACAACCGCCGACGGGGGAGACGCTTCCCCTCCGGCGACCCCGGCGACCCCGGCGACCCCGGCGACCCCGGCGACCCCGGCGACCCCGGCGACCCCGGCAGCTTCGGCGATTCCGGCGGCTTTGGTGGCAGCTTCGCGGGTGGTTCCGGAAGCGGTGAGCACGGCCAGGTCGCGCATGCCCGACGTCACCGGCTACGAACTGGCAGCCTGGACGCCGCTGATCGCTCTGATCCTGCTGTTCGGGCTCTGGCCCAAGGCGCTCCTCCTCCTCACCGACCCGGTGGTCCGGACCCTGGTGGGCGCGCCGTGATCCAGTCGATCGACTACTACGCGGTCGCGCCGCCCCTGATCCTCGCCCTCACCGCCGGGCTCGTGCTGCTCCTGGACGCCTTCCTGCCCCACCGTCCGTACGTCCGGACGGCACTCGGCGCGGTCACGCTGTCCGGGGTGATCGGCGCCCTGGCGGTAGTGATCTCTCAGGCCGTACGCGCCGGAGACCCGCTGAGGACCTTCTGCGTTCCCGAGGGGCTGCTCGGCTCCCCCCACGCGGCGATCGGCGCCATCGTCCCCCCGACCGGCGGGCCGGCCGCCCCCGCGACGACCGTGGCGCCGTGCTCGTTCGTGGTCGACGACTTCACCCTCGTCTTCGCGGGGCTCGCGCTGGCCGCCGGGATCGTCGTGGTGCTGCTGTCGGCGGCCGAACTCTCCTCCGGGGACATCCCCGTCGGGGAGTGGTACTTCCTGCTGCTCTGCACGCTGGCGGGTGCCGTCGCCCTCCCCGCCTCCCGCGACCTGATCATGCTGGTGGTCGCGCTGGAGCTCGTCTCGCTGCCGGTGTTCGCGCTCACCGCGCTCAAGCGTTACGACGGCCGGAGTTCCGAGGCGGCGGTCAAGCTCTTCCTGGTCTCCGTGGTCTCCACGGCGGTGATGCTCTTCGGGGTCTCCCTGCTGTACGGGACGACCGGGACGGTTTACCTCGACCGGATCGCCCGCGCCCTGCGACACGACGTCCCCGCAGGGCCAGGCCAGGTCGGCATCGGCGACGGCGCCGCCTACGGTTCCTCGCTGCAGATCGGCTACGACCTGCCCGCGGTGGTCACCGTGGCAGTGGTCCTGGTCCTCGCCGGGTTCGCCTTCAAGATCGCAGCGGTGCCGTTCCACGCGTGGGCGGGCGACGTCTACCAGGGGGCGCCCATCCCCGTCGCGGCGATCCTATCCGTCATCTCCAAGGCGGCGGGGTTCGCGGGGCTGATCCTCATCCTGGTCGTCGCCCTGGGTGGTCAGGGGGCCACCTGGGTGCCGCTGGTCGCGATCCTCGCCGCGCTGACCATGACCGTCGGCAACCTCCTGGCCATGCGCCAGCGCCACGCCGTGCGGCTGCTCGCCTGGTCGTCCGTCGCCCAGTCGGGCTACATCCTCGCCCCCCTCGGCCTCAGGAACGACGAGGCGATGAACGCCTCGATCGCCTACCTGGTCTTCTACGCGGCGATGAACCTCGGGGCGTTCGCCGTGGTCACGCTGGTGTCGAGAAGGTCGGGCAGGGGAGAGCTGGACGACTACCGGGGCCTGGCGTTCCGGAGCCCGGCGGCCGGGCTGGCGCTGGCCTTCTTCCTGATCTGCCTGGCGGGCCTGCCCCCCGGGCTGGCCGGGCTCTTCGCCAAGATCGTGGTGTTCCGGGAGCTCCTCGGCGGTGGCGGTGGCTGGCTGGCCGCCGTGATGGCGGTCAACACGGTCGTGGGCCTCTACTACTACATCGCCTGGGTCGTGCGGATCTTCACGTCGGCTCCGGTGACCGAGAGCGCAGCGATCGGAGACGCCGCAACGGGCGGCGCCATTCCGGGCAGCGCCATGACGGGCAGCGTCGTGACCGGGAGCGCCATGCCGGGAAGCGTCGTAACGGGCGGTGCCTCGACGGGCGGCGTCCCGGCGGGCGGCATCGTGGCGGACGGCGCCGAGAGGAGCCGCGCCGAGAGGAGCGGCGCCGAGACGGGTGGTCACGGCACCGGGTGGATACCCGCGAGCGTGGCGGTCGCGGTGGCCGGGATCGTCGCGATCGCGTTCTCGGTCGCCCCCCAGCTGGTCCTCGATCTCGTTCCCGCGGGGCTCATCGCCGCGGGCTGAACCATCTGGGAACGTTCGACCTGGCCGGAGACGTTGTCACAGGTGAATCGGCATCAACCGAAAGGGGGGTGTAGTGCACCACAACGGTCTGCGTACCGCGATCCTTCTCGGCGCACTGTCCGCGGTGATCATCGTGGTTGGGGCGTGGTTCGGGGGCGGCGTCGGCGTGCAGATCGCGGTCCTGGTCGCGCTGGCGACCAGCGGCGTCGCCTACTTCTTCTCCGACCGCATCGCGCTGTCCGCCATGCGCGCCCGGCCGGTGGGTGAGGTCGAGCAGCCGGTTCTCTACCGCATCGTGCGTGAGCTCTCCACCGAGGCCCGCCAGCCCATGCCCCGGCTCTACGTCTCGCCGACCATGCAACCCAACGCCTTCGCGACGGGACGCAACCCCCGCAACGCCGCGGTCTGCGTGACCTACGGAATCACCCAGATCCTCGACGAGCGTGAGCTGCGCGGGGTCATCGGGCACGAGCTCTCCCACGTCTACAACCGCGACATCCTGATCTCCTCGGTGGCCGGCGCGTTCGCCACGATGATCACTTACCTCGGTTACGTCGGGCTGTTCTTCGGCGGCGGGGACGAGGACGAGGGCCCCGGCTTCATCGGCGCGATCCTCATGATCGTGCTTGGCCCGGTCGCGGCCGGAATGATCCAGATGGCCATCTCCCGCTCCCGCGAGTACCAGGCGGACGAGTCCGGTGCCCGGCTGACGGGTGATCCGCTCGCCCTCGCCTCGGCACTGAGGAAGATCGAGATGGGCACCCGCCAGCTGCCTCTCCCGGAGAACGGCCGGATCGCCTCCGCCTCCCACCTGATGATCGCCAACCCCTTCCGCGGCGCCGGGATCGGCCGGATGTTCTCCACCCACCCGCCCACCGCCGAGCGTGTCGCCCGCCTGGAGCGCATGGCCGGCTACCGCCGCTGATCCCGCGTTCCTGCGCGCGGTGACCCCGTGCCCTCGCGGTCCGCGACGAGTCAGGGAGTCAGGCCGGCGACGATCGGGTTGTGGACGGATCCGGGCACGACGAAACCACCCACCCGTACCGTGCGGCTTGACTCCTGGTCGACCCGATACCAGGTGTAACGGCTGCCTCCCCCCTTCCTGACCCTGCGCGAGACGACCGTCTGCAGGTCGAGGCGGCCCTCGCCGTTCCAGCGCATCCGGGTCGGGGTCCTGTCGACGGGCACGGCGATGGCGTCGCGCCTGGGGATGTCGCCGGTGGGGACGTTCCACAGGTGGATCTCCGCGTCGCGCGAGGTGAAGTAGGCGACGGTCTCGCCGCCCGGACCGAGCGCGCCCCCCACCGGGACGTTCCCCCGCTCGGCGAAGGGCGACATCGAGTAGATCCCCGCCTGGAACGTGTCATCCACCATAAGGACGAACTTCGCGTCAGGGCTGAAACTCCACGGTCGCAGGCCGGGCGGCACCGGGATGCTCTCCCCGCTGTACGTGTCCAGGATCCAGTGTTTCCAGCCGATGCCCAGCACCGCGTACCGCCCACCGGGGGAGAGTTCGACCCGTGCCGCGCGCATGGCGTTCGACCACGTCATCCCCGGCACCGCGCGCACCTCGCCGGTGCCCACCCCCCGCACCACCAGCGCCCCGCCTCTCAGCCGGAAGTACGCGACATACCTGCCGTTCGGTGACAGGGCCAGCGGTGCTCGTTGCCTCCCCACGGAGAACACCCGGGCGTCGGGGAGGGGGACCACCCCGCCGCCGCGTACCCAGAGTTTCCATGGGGCGCAGACGCACCGGTCGAGTCCCGCGTACCGGACCGGAGGTCTCACACGCCCGGCCTCCGCGGGAACCCCCGCCCCCACGACCACGGCGACCGCGCCGACGCAAACGCTCAAGCGGCAGAACAACCCCACTGAAGCCCCCCGGGTCTTACGGACAAACGGGGGGCGTCCGTCGCGTACGGGCTTACTGTACGCCTCGGGGAAGGCCGGTCGGCGGTGTCGCCGTGGGTGTCACCCGACCGTCGTGAGTGCCGTTCGATCACCGGGAGGTCACCCGGCCGCCGGGAGGCGCCGAGGCCCTCCGGCGCGGGTGGGCGGACCGGCCCTCGCGAGGGCCGGTCCGGGGCGGCCGATCGTCTCAGGAGTGCTGCGTGACCGGGTCGGTCTCCTCCGGGGAGAGGCCGGGGATGCCGTCGATGCTCTCGCGGTTCTTCCGCGCCCGGTGGGCGCGCCGCTGCTGGACGTCCTTGCGTCCCGACCACTCGTCCAGCAGCGTCCGGTCCTTGTCGAAGGACATGAACGGTACCGAGAAGCCACAGGAGTCGGAGATCCGGTCGCAGGCGACGACGATGATCGACCGTACCCCCGGATGCGGGCCGAAGTTCTTGATCAGCGTTGCGAAGTCAGGGTCCTCCGGTACGACGACACGGCCGGTGCCGTACAGGCGGAGGATGTTGGGAGGGCCGGAGAAGGCGCAGAACATGATCGTGATGCGGCCGTTCTGGCGGAGGTGGGCGATCGTTTCCACCCCGCTGCCGTCCAGGTCCAGGTAGGCGACGGTGGTGTCATCGAGGACGGCGAAGGTGTCGGCGTATCCCTTGGGGGACATGTTGACGTGGCCGTCCCGCTCGGGAGCCGTCGCCACGAAGTAGACCGGCTGCGCTCCGATGAACTCACGCAGCCGGTCGTCGATCCTGTCGTAAATTTTCCCCATGACAGGACGATAATTCCTTGCCGTTCGCCGGCCGATGCCGAGTCCGGTGGTCGCCTGCGACCACGGCACCCTGCTCGCGGTCGCCCGCTCGGCGGCCTTCCCTCTGGTCGCCTTCCGCGCTCGGTCGCTTCCCGCTTGACCGTCTTCCCGTGCTCGGTCCTTCTCAGTCCTTCTCGGTCCTTCTCGCGAGGAGTCGTGGCACCACTCGCAGAACCTGGCGGGTGAAGCGGCCGGGGCACACGCGAAGGCGTGCGCCTTCGGCCGTGTGCCCGGATACGCCTGTTGCGGCGGGCTGGATCCCGGAACCGGTGGCCGGGGTCTCGACCGCTCATCCGCTAGCGGTAGTTCGAGAACTGAAGGGCGATCTCCAGATCCTTACCCTTGAGGAGGGCGATGACCTCCTGCAGCTCGTCCCTCTTCTTCGAGCTCACCCGCAGTTCCTCGCCCTGGATCTGGGCCTTGACGCCCTTGGGCCCCTCATCGCGAATGATCTTCGAGATCTTCTTGGCGTGCTCCTGGTCGATGCCCTCCTTGAGGGTCACCAGAAGCCGGTACTCCTTGCCGGACAGCTTGGGCTCGTCCGCGTCCAGGATCTTGAGGGAGAGCCCCCGCTTGATCAGCTTGTCCTTGAAGACGTCGAGAACCGCGTTGGCGCGCTCCTCGCTGTTGGCCTTGATCTCGACGGCCTTCTGCCCGCCCGACCAGGCGATGGTCGCGCCGGTGCCCTTGAAGTCGAACCGGTGCCCGACCTCCTTGAGCGTCTGGTTCAGCGCGTTGTCGGCCTCCTGATGGTCGATCTTGCTAACGATGTCGAACGATGAATCCGCCAAAGCTCAATCCCCTCTGACCTGCTAGAACTATCAATCGCCGCCCGACTCCCGAAAGCCGCGAACCACGAATCGCGGCGGCTCTCGCGAGCCGGTTCGGTAGACGCGTACGTAACGGATCAGCCTAGCCAGCATCTCCCGTCGATGCCGAGGCGGCAGCGTGTCTCCATCTCACCGCCCACAGGCCCCACCCCGCTCCAACCTGCCCCATTTTCCCCGTTTCCTGCTTCCCCCTGCCTTCCCGGCCCACCTCCCCCTCCACCTCTCTCGGCGTGTCCCACTCCTCCACCCCCTTCTTCCCCTTTCGCGGACCTCCCGCCGCTCCTCCGCCCCACCTCTTGAGCCCTCTCCTCTCGGCGCCGCCCCACCTCTCGCGTCTCCCACGCCACTCCCGCCCCGCGCAACGCCGGCACGAGCAGCGGCCTACACACTGAAAGTCCTGGTCGAACCGGCTACCGGGAGGCGCCCTCCGCCGATGTCACGTCACCCCCGGAAGTCCGCTATTCTTCTTCCTGTCGCCGCCGCAAGCGGAAGACACGGCAGGTTGCCCGAGTGGTCAAAGGGAGCGGTCTGTAAAACCGTCGGCTCAGCCTACGCAGGTTCAAGTCCTGCACCTGCCACACCAGCAGAAACAGCCCTCTCACCAGCGGAAACGCGGTGAGGGGGCTGTTCTCGTATGTCCGGCTGTCCACGGTCGTCAACGGCGCTCTATGGGTGCTCGCGTCGTATGCGCGTCGGTGATCAGCCAGCCTTGTGTGTCGCTTGAAGGCGTCCCATCCGGGACTCCCGAGGCCGCCAGCGCAAGCCTTGAGAGCTGGTCTGAGGCGTCTAGGGACGGTGTAGTGACTCGCCGCTCAATGATCTCAATCCATGACTTGGTGCAGCAGACCTGCCATGGCCAGACCTGCACCGAAGCCGGTAGCAACGCCGCCGGTCAGGGTTCCTATGAAGACCCCTGTTCCTGATGCTAAGCCGATGATGACGGCCCAACGCAGTGGGAGCTGGGGTGGCTTTTTGGGTTGCTCCTCTTGCTTTTTCTGACCGGCTTGTCTGAGTATCTTCATCATGTGGCCTCTCCGGAGTCAACTGTGTGAGTGCCGCAGAATGGCCCCCCGTGTCCGCGGGGGGCCATTCGCATAGAACGGGCCGAAGCCTTCATCTGTGAACAAGGTTGCAGATGATCGACTTTATCGCCACTTGGGTTATAGCTAATTGGATGACTTCTTCCCCTATGCAGTTGGGGAAACTTGCGCCTGGGAGGAACTTCCTGTACCTGGGTGGCCCAAATAGCCTGCGCCCTTCGCAATGCATTGCAGCCAACGCAAAAAAACGTACATACTGCAAGGCGTGAACGACTTCACGGAAGAGATCATCAACGTCCTCTACCCCGATCCGACACCACAGCCTGACGAGTCGCGCATGGACTTTGTGCAGCGGCGAGTCCTGGCGAGCAATCGAAGGGATGTGGAACGGGAGGAGTTGAAGGATCAGATCAAAAGGGCCGACGACGCGTTTGATCCTTTGATCTCAGAGCTACGTGAGCTCGGTAGGGCAAAAAGGGAGATCGAAGAGCAGATGCGTCTTCTTGTGGCCTATGGTCGAGAGTTCGTTCGACCTGAGCCGTATCGTCTTGCCCCTCTGGCGGAAGCTGCTGGGATGTCCATTTCCGGGGTCAGGGGAATGTACGGTTCTTCTGACATTCAACGGGTTGCAAACGCTATCGGGCGATCTGACCGGAAAAACGAGACTAAGCCTAACGCTGATCCCAAAATCGTTCCGGAAAAAGGTTTGGATATCTATGGGCGCTTTGCGCCAGCTTGGCCTTTGTATCCTGAGATGGAGGTGGTAAAACCATCTCGACCCCAAGGAGCCTCCGAACTCCCTTCTCCACCCTGACTCATAGTGAATGTCCTGACATAAGGACTCCTGAGGCGACTTTGCGTTATGTGCTTCGAAGTCAGTCGGCCTCTCGCGTGGGCTTCAAAGCCTCGGCGATTAGCTTCCGGGCGTGGTCGTCTTGTCCCACAATGCACTTGGCGTAGACCCGTAGAAGCACGTTCACGCTGTGCCCTGCCCACTCGGCGACCTGGGGAGCCGGGACGCCGGCGTTGAGCCAGGTGGACACGCAGGCGTGCCGCAGGTCGTATGGCCGCGCTGCGAGTGGCGATGCTGCCTCTGCCTTGCTCAGCGCCTCTGTACGGGCTCTCTGCCAGATCCGGCCGTAGACGCTTTCCGACAGCGGGCCGCCACGTTCTCCGACGAACAGATGGCCGTCCGGGCTTACTCCATACTCGGTGAGGTGGTTTCGAAGGATGGGAACCAGGGGCGGCGGGATCGGTACCGTCCGAACGGCTTTACGCGCCCGGTGCTTGAGCTCTCGCGACTCTCGACGCTTCCCGTTGCCAGTCCAGTCGGCCCCCACCGCCGGCGCGGAGCCACCGAGGCAGAACCATCCCCACCCGTCGCTGTTCTCGGCCTCGGGAAGGTCGACTTCATCAGCCGTCAGATCTACGGCTTCCGCAGGACGCAGGGCCGAGTAGTACATGATTGCGAAGAATGCCGTCAGTTGCGCCATGGTCTTTTCGACCGCGGTCAACAGCGCCTCGGCCTGTTGGGGATTGACCACTCGGCGGGGCGAGACTTCCTCGGTGACCTTGGGCATCTTCCACTTCACGCTGACCAGCGGGTTGCTTGTCAGCAGCTTGGCCGGACTTACCGCGTAGTCCAGGATGTTGTAGAACACGGCGCGCTTGCGGGCGATGGTGGTTCCCGCGGCGGTCTTTCCCGTGAGGGTCCTGGAGATGCCTTTCAACGTTCCGAGGACGGTGGCCTCATCGGCGAGTGAGGCCACCGGAACCGTGTTCTTCTCCAGCCAGGCCACAGCCCGAACCACATCTTTGGGCATCTCCCCGGCGGTGCGTCGCGGCTTGTGAGCAGCCCACTTGAACACCGCCTGGCGAACGTCTTTCTTGGACGGGCTACCGGCGCCGTTGGTGAGCAAAGAGAGTGTGGCGGTGGCGAGGGCGTCGGCGATCGAGCGGCGCGTGTTCGGGGCCGCATCGTCCCAGCGGTGGTCAACGTAGTCGCACATCAGCGTCCACCACGTGACCGAACGGCCACGCTGCCCGGCATGCTCCGCAGGTCGTCCGGTGGCCAGGTCGAACGCCTTGCCCTGCCGAATGGCGGTGAGCAACTCGGCGCGGAAGCTCTCGGCGAGTGCCTGAGTCGTGAAGGTCTCTCGCCATGCCTTTTCAGCGGTCAACCAGCGAACGGTGTAGGTCCTGCCTCCCTTGTTCTTGTTGGTAAGTACGCGCCAAACGCGCACGTCGTAGGTGGTGTTCATCAAGCGGCGTCCTCTCGGGAGGCAAGCCAGCGCTCGAATTCAGCGCGGCGGATGCGCAGGCTGCCGTTAGGCAGGGTGATGCATCTCGGGGCGCGGTGCTTGGCGCGCCAGTCGTAGAAGGTTGAGCGGGAGATGTCGAGTTCGGCGCAGAACTCGGCGACGGTGAGAGGCTTGGATCGGACGGCGGTAGCCATGGTTCGCATGTCCTTCCGGGTTCTGCGATCGGCGGTAGCGCGGCTTCGATGGGGCGGAGATCGGGGCCGTTTCGGAGAGTGCGGGGCCGGTTCTGAGGGGGGTAGCCGTACCAGCCGTACCAGCCTCGTTTTGGCTGGTCAGGGCTGGTACGGCTTTCCTGGTGGTACGGCTCAAGCCGTACCAAGGTCGGTGAGTGGTACGGCTTGAGCCGTACCAGGCTGCAAGCCGTACCGCTCCTGAGCTGCGGAATTGAGGCTGGTACGGCTGGTACGGCTCCCCCTGCCGAAGGAGAGCACTTCGCCGTCCTCGGGCAGGTCGAGGGTGGGGCAGTAGCGCGCCCAGGCGTCGAGGAAGTCGGCGCGCTGGTAGCCCTTGGCTTGCCCGTCGGGGAAGCGGGCGGTGGTCGAGCGGATGTTGTACTCCCGCAGGATCGCGCCGAGCTTCATGGCGGTTAGGCCGGTCGGCCCGTACTCGGCCCACGGCGCTTCGGGGTCGGTCTTGAGCCGCTCCAGCAGGGTCGCGGTGGGCAGCGCGGTATCGGTACCGAACGCGGTCCGGCAGTCGGCCAGCAGCCGAATCCGGGGCGAGGGCTGCCCCTGGTCGTCGGCTTCGGCGGTGAGGGCGAGCACTGCGGCGCGGGCGCGTTCGGGCCAGTGGCCCCCGGCGTGGTCGGCCACCGCAACCAGCGGCTCCCAGGTGTCGGCGGCGCGGTCTTCCACGGGCATTGCCGGTTCGGCCTGCTCCAGGGTGGGCAGGTCGGCGCGCAGCCACAGCGCGAGGTCTTCGGCGAGCTGGCGCAGCAGGGGCCGGTCGCGGCGGTGCCGGTAGGGGGCGACGCTTTCGCCGGGCGCGCGACGGCGCATCCGGACGACGACGGCGCGGTCTTCGATGGTGTCGGGCATGGCGCCGATTCCGGCGAGGGCGGCCATGGCGAAGGTCGGGATGGATTCGACGCGGCCGGTGTTGGCGTCGTAGCGCTTGGCCGGCCGGTTGCGCTGGTGTCCGGCGTTCAGCAGCCCGCGCAGGTCCTCGTTCCCGTCCGCCTTCGGGCCGAAGATCGTGTCAGCCTCATCGACGAGCATCGTGGGTGGGTCCTCGCTGATAGAGCGGTAGACCGCGGCAGATGAGGAGTTGACGGTGATGAACGGGTTGTGACAGCAGGCTTCGACCACGTCCAGCAGCCGGGACTTGCCGCATCGCTTTTCCGGGGCGCGGATCACCAGCCGCGGCGCGTGTGCCCACGCGGGTTGGGCGTGGCTGGCGGCGATCCATAACACCACCGCGTCCGCGGCCTCGGGGGTGGGCAGGATGACGTAGCGGGTCAGGGCGGCCAGCAGCGCATCCAGCAACATCGCGCCGTGGTCGATGGGTTCGGACATGGGTTCAGCTCCCGTATGCGTGGGTGAGATGGTCATGTGGTGCTGGCCTTTCGGACTGTGCGGAAGGCGTCGGCCACGGTGCGGGCGGCTTGGCGTTCGTCGAACCCGTCGCCGAATCGCATTCCGCGGTACAGCTCGTGCAGCTCGCTTTCCTGGGCGCCGTTCTCCACAGCGCGGCAGGTGGCCCAGAACAGGGCCTGGTTACGGCCGGGCTTGGTCTTGGCGGCCAGCCAGGCGGCGAGGCCGGGGATGCCCGCGCCTGGGGGCGCCGGTCGGCCGGAAGCGGGGCGGGGAGTCGCGGGGCGGGGCGGGGTGAGGAACGCGCGGACCTCACCCCAATTGAGTTGGTCTCCCGTGGTGGCGGGGGTGGCGATCAGGCGGTACGGGCGGCCGTTCACGACGCTGGGCGGAATGAGGACGTATCCGCCGGTGGCCTTGAAGTCGATGAAGTGTGCTTTCAGGGCGCCGCAGGGCTGGCCGGTGCCGGGGTAGTAGCAGTGCAGCCCGCCGGAAGGGGTGACCACGACAGCCAGTGGCGGCGGCAGGACGCCGGCCGCTTTGAGCCGGTTGAAGGCTGGGTAGCCGCTGCCTTCAGGTTTGATGTCGATGTCCAGGACGTCGAAGGAGCCCTGGCCGGTGGGCAGGCCGACGTTGGCGTTCGGGCAGTGCTCCCACCACCGCGAGACCAACTCAAAATCGTCACTCGCCCCACGGAAACCGTTCGGGACCAGCCTTCCGATCGGCCGCTTGCCGCCGGGCAGGCACGGGAAGACCCTCCGGCCTTGAGCTACGTGGCGCAGGGCATCTGCCGACAAGGAGATATCGGTAGCCATCACGCGGTTGTCCCTTCCGGGGTCCGGGGGGCGTGGCTAATCTCGGCCTCATGACCGAAGAGACGCGTATCGCGCTGAAGAACTACGACAATCTGATCCGCTCTCGCGGCCTGGACGATGTCCAACTCCTCTGGGACAGCGACACCCTGGTCTATGGGAATGGCGGGGTCGTCATCGACACCCTGCTTGACCCTGGCTTCACCGGAGTGTCCTGACGCAGTGGTTGGCACGTCCGCGCCCTCCCGCACCCCCGGCAGGACCCAGGAAGGCGGTGGGCGAAGCCCGTCCTTACGCAGTGGGTCGGGGGTGCTCATGCGGCCACCTCGGGGAAGTCGTCCCAGATGCGGCCATCGAGGAGGCGCCCGGCGGTCTTTTTGCCGATGCGGCGCATGGGCGGCCACGTCTGGTCGGCGGTCGCGTAGAACGCGCGGTGTTGCAACGTGGGCACGTAGCCGGACGGCGCCCACTCGCCCCATTGCTTGAAGAAGAACGGCACTCCGGCGGCGGTGCACTGGTCGCGCAGGGCGCGCGGCCAGTGCGGATGCATCGGTCGTGCCCGGGGGCCGGACTCGCCTCCAGCCACGACCCAATCGAGGCCGGTCACGCGTCCGGACCCCGCACAGTTCGGGCACTGCCACTCGTCGTAGCCTTTTGAGCCGCTCCCCTGGCACTCTCCGCACTCGTTGTCGAGCCAAACGCCCAGGTCAATCGAGCCAAGCAGCGGTTCCGCCGAGATCCAGTGCACGGCGGCCGGCGTCTTCAGCAGGGCGGGGATGCGCAGATCGGCCCGCTGCTGGTCTTCCACGGACACGCCAAGCCAGAGGTTGGGCAGGGGCCAGGGTGCCTCGTACAGCGTCCAACCGGTCTTCTCATCCCCCGCCGCGTCGGCTGCGTCGATGAGCCTGAGCATGTTGCTGAGCAGCGATCGCATCCGGCCGTGTCGCTTGGTCAGCACTTGGAATGTGTGCTGCGGGACGCGAGCCATGGTCGCGAAGACCTGGGCGATGTAGGAGTCGGGCACCTGGTCGTGGAACAGGTCGGACATGCTGTTGACGAAGATCCGTCGCGGGCGCTTCCACTTCAGCGGCTGCTCCAGGCGTTCGGGGCGGAGCTGGACGTCGAACCCGCGCTCGAAGTGGTGACCGGGCACACCGCGCCAGCGTTCGGCGAAGGTCTCGGCGTAGCAGTTGTCACAGCCCCGAGAGACCTTGGTGCAGCCGGTGACGGGGTTCCAGGTGGCGTTGGTCCATTCGATGGCGCTGTGGTCGGACATGGCGGGTCTCCTTGAAGCGGGTGAGGTGACCCCGGCCCGGCGGGGCCGGGGTCAGGGGTCAGCAGTTGCTCGCGTTGTCCTCGTTCTGGTGCTCGCCGGGCTCAGGCGGGGCGTCGCTCTGCTCGTTCTGCTGCTCGCTGCCGTCGCGGTAACTGCCGTCCTCGACAGGCTCCGGCGGAACCTCCGCGTTCTCCTCATGGGAGCCGTCGCGATAGGTGCCGTCCTCGATCGGCTCAGGCGGGGTGCCCATCACCGCGACGGCGGCGCAGGCGGATTCGGCGGGCAGGCAGGCGGTGAGGGTGAAAGCCGCGGCGAGGGCCAGCAGGGCGGGGACGGCCAGGCGAGTGATGGCGGGCGGGGTGGTCATGGCGGTGGATCTCCGATCCGAAAGCGGGGGTGGGTTAGTGGGTGATGTCGCGGTACAGGCGCCGGGTGTAGTTCCAGGCGCGGCGGCCGGTGCGCAGTCGTAGGCCGGTGCCGTCGCAGCGGCGGCAGTAGCGGCGCTTGGAACCGATGCGGGAGGCGTGTTTGCCTTCGCCGTCGCAGCGGCGGCAGGGGCCGAACGGGGCCAGCAGGCAGCGCAGGAGGTAGAAGGCGAGAGCGGCCAGGGCGGTGAGGATCAGCCAGCCGATCAGCGCAGCGTGGGGGGTGAGGGTGGTAGCGGCGGGGGTGGTAGCGGTAGCGGCCAGGAAGGGCATGGCAGGGCCTCCGGAGGGCGTTCAGGGCGTGGGAAGGGGTGCCCGCTACCCGCTACCTGCGGGTATTCGGGCTGATCAGAGCGCATGTGGGGGGTAGCGGGGGCGGTAGCCTGCCCGCTACCGGTAGCCGGGCCTGCGCTACCTGCCGACCGCACCGGGCCGGGGCGAAGAGAGGCGGGGCGGGAGCCCTGCCAGCCGTTTGCAGGCCGGTTGCCGGGGTGGCCGACAGGGCTCCCGCGCGGCACGGGGGCGGGGCGTGCCGCAGGTTCGGCGCGGTTAGGCGGCGGGGGTTTGGCGCTGGGCCAGGGCGGTGGTGATGGCGGCCTGCTTGGCGCCCTTGAGGACCTGGCCGTCGCGCTTGATGTTGACGCTGGCCACCCCGAGGGCGCGCAGCTGGGCGGAGATGGTCTCGGCGGTCAGGTCGGTGTAGTGCTCGGGGATCCGCTCGGCCAGCCGGGCGGCCATCTGCGCCCAGTCCAGGCCGGTTTCCCCGGACTGGAAGACGCTCGCGGCATCGGCCAGGACGTCGCGGGTTTCGCGGAGCATGGTCTGTCCGGCGGCGTGCCCGGACAGGGTTCCGGCGCGCTGGCGCAGGGCGCGGGCGGCGGTCAGGATCTTCTCGGCGTCCTCGGCATCGGCCAGGTGGCAGCGCACGGTAGGTGTCTCATCGGAGGCGCCGCGCAGGATGCCGACGCCTTTGTAGCTGGGCAGCAGGACGGAGGAGTCGAAGCCTTCGGCGTAGCTGCCGGCGCCCAGCACCATGTCGGAGACGGTGTAGGAGCCGGTGCGCAGGGCGAAGCGCACCTGGTGGTTGTCGCGGAAGCTGGTGAAGGCGGTCGCGACGTCGCCGGTGCCGACCCCGCCGGGCTTCTGGGTGGCGTCCAGCACGATCACGCCGGCGGCCGGGGCGACCTTGACCAGGTAGACCAGCAGGTTGGAGATCTCCTTGTTCAGTTCCTTGTCGCCGGTGTCGAAGTATTCTTGGCACTCGTCGATGACCACCAGCCGCACCGGCATCCCGTAGGCGGGGTCGCGGGCGATGTCGCGGGTCAGCTTGCCTTCGGGGCAGATCTCTACCGGTAGTTCGCTGAGCTTTTGGTAGCGGTGCTGGACGTCGGTTTTGAGGTCGCGGAGCATCTGCACGAAGATCTCCAGCGGGTCGCCGTCGCGGGTCATCGCGAACCCGAACGAGCACGAATGCGCCACCAGCGCGAACTTGCGCCAGTCCGGCGACCCCTTGCCGTCGAACACATCCAGTCGCACGTAGGGGTCGAGGGCGGCGTACAGGGCCAGCAGGCGGGCGGTGAAGGACTTGCCGCGCCGGGGCTGGGCGCCGACCAGGATGGACACCCACAGCATGAGCAGAGAGACCGGCCGGCCGCGCTCGTCGATACCGAGCGGCGCGGGCTGCCAGATGTCGGTTTCCTTGCACGCCAGCAGCGGGGTACGGCCCGCGGGGGCGGCGAGCGGGTCGGCATCGGCCACCCACAGCCAGTGGCTGCGGTTGCTGGCCGGATCCCTGCTCAGGGTCACCTGCGCGATGGAGACGTCCAGTCCGGAGGCGATCTTGTCGCGGGCTTTGACGGCTTCGGCGAAGGTCCGGCCGTAGGGCAGGTTGATCAGGACCTTGGATCCGTTGCCGTCGCGGGCCATCTGCGCGCCGAACTCGATCTGCTGATCCGCGCGGTCGGGGTGGCCGAGCCCGGCGGCGTAGTAGGCGCGCAGCACCACATCGGCGTTGAGTTTGCGGTAGCGGCGGGTCACCACCGCCGGGGCGATGATCGGCTGCCCGGCGGGGCGTCCGCGGTGGGCGAGCAGCGGGATCAGGGCGGCGATGGTGAGCAGCTGCATCCACAGCGGCAGCCCGGCGACGATCAGGGTGGCGATGGTCAGGGCGATGACCTGGAGGGCGAGGATGATGCCGCGCCAGCGGCGGGTGGACTTGCCCTCGCGGTGCAGCTTGAGCCACATCGCGGGGTCGTTGTCGCTGGCGGCCTGCTGCTGCAAGGTGTACTGCTCGCTGACCCACCACCAGCGCAGTTGACGGTTGATCAGCCGGGCCATGCCGACCACCGACCACCGCATGGCCTGGATGCCGTACCAGGGCAGGCGCACGGTGTGGAAGGCGGCCACGTATCCGGCGCGGTGCGCGGCGGCCTGCGCGCTGGCCAGCCGGTTACCGCGGTGCAGACCGGTCGGGATGATCGGCCGACGTCCCTCGGTCGGCACGGTTCCGGGCACCGTGCCGTCGCCGGGCAAGTCCACCGGCGTCGGTACGGTGGGGGCGGGCGGCTCCTCGTCGAGGGTGATCTCATACGAGGTCTCCGACGCCGCGCGATCGGCGGCCGGACCGGTCGCCGGGTCGGCGCTCACGTCGGGCTGGCCGGGCGCGGCCGGGGCCGGGTCGGTCGGCTGCTCGGGCAGCGGGGCCAGGTCCGGGGATATCGGGGGGTGGTGGCCGTTGGTGGTGGTCGGGATGTCGGTCATGATGAGGTCACCTCGTACGTGTTCGAGCGGGCGGGGTTGCGGGGCGCGGCCGTTGTCTTGGCGGATTGGGGCCGCGTCCCGTACAGGAGGTTGGCGGGGGTGAGGGGCGGCAGGTCGAGTTCGGCCCGCCAGCCGTTGACGAACAGCCACAGCGGGTCCTCGGGCGGCGGGGCCAGGGCGAGAACTTCGGCGATGGTCAAGGCGGTGATGGCCTGATCGCGGGTGAAGATCCGTCCGGGGTGGCCGGTCACGATCCATCCGCCGTCCGCGGCGCGGTGGGCGCGGTGGCCGGAGGCTTCCTCGGTCATGGTGGTGGCGGTGATGCGCAGACTCATCAGGCGGCTTCCTTGACGAGGATGTCGCGGACCGCGCGGGCGGTGTCCATCCCGCACCGGGCAGCCCGGCGGATCGCTGCCGCGCTGGGGTAGGCCGGCAGCTCCCCGGCGGCGATCAGCGTCCGCACGTGCGCGGTGACGGCGTCGATGCCGGGGCCGTCAGAGTGCTCGCGCGGGTCGGGGTCAGGGGTGGTGTTCGTGCTGTACTCCGGGGGAGTAAGGGGGTTACCGGATCTTGCGGTCGTGCCGTGGTCGAGGCGGGTGAAGGCGGCCAGGATGATCGGCAGCGCGGTCACGATGGCGACTGCGACGACTGGCCCGAGGATGTGCAGCACCAGCCGGGAGAAGGAGAACGTCTGCCCCGCGGGCAGCGACCAGGGCAGGTAAGGCCAGGCGTTCATGCCGAGCGTCAGGGCCAGGAACAGCCACTCGATCCGCACCAGGATGGGCGACTCGATGGGCTGGCCGCGGGTGGCCAGGTAGGCGCGGGCGCCGACGACCACGAGCAGGGCCAGGGACATGAACGGCTCGACCAACCAGGCAAACACCCACGCCGGCGACCAGGAGGCGGCGCCGTCGGCGGCGAAGGTCTGCACACCGGCCGTCGACCACGCCAGCGCCAACGTGAGCGACACCATGGCGGCGGCCACCAGCAGGCGGCGCATCCGGGCGGCCTGCCAGGCGCGCATCGCCGGGTCCTGGCCCAGCTCGTGCAGCCGGGCGGCCTCGCGAGCCTGCTTGCGGCGCTTGCGCACCTTGGCCGTGTCCACCAGCAGCGGCGCGTCATCACCCTGAAGGGCGGCGAGCTGGTGAGCCTCGGCCACCTCGGCACGCAACCGCAGCACGCGCCGGGTCCGGCCGTCGGCCTCGGCCGGCCGAGAGGGCGGGGGCGGGGTGGCCGGGAGCGGCGGGGCCTGCTGGTCGAGGTGGCGTTCCAGCTCGGCCAGACCGCGTGCGACGTCCTCGGGCGTCGGCTCCGGGGTCGGGGTTGTTGTCGTCATGCCGTCTTCCTCCTACTTGGTGGGCTTGGTGATGAGGGCGCCGCCGGGCACGCGCACGGCCGTGGTGTTGGTGCTGGACTCGCGGTGAACGAGGTGGCGCCCGTCGCGGTCGCAGGTGACCGACTCGTTGCCGTCGCGGGCGATGAACGTGGCCTGGCACTTCTTGGTGGCCATGGCTATCTCCTGTCAGTGGTGAGCGGGACGGTGATCAGGTCGGCGGCCACCATGAGTGGTGTGCCGATCGGGCGGATCTTCATGCGGCCACCCCCGCCGTCTCGGCGCAGTCCAGGCAGGTGCCCAGGTGGCGCGGCAGCACGTAACCGGCGTCACGTCGGCAGGTCGGGCAGGTGCGGCGGGCGGCGTTGGCCTTGGCCAGCGCTTCGAGCTGGGGCGGGGTGGCGGTGCGCTTGGGCAGCGCGAACCGCACGTCGTAGAGGTAGGCGGCGCGCACGCCGGGGGCGCCGTGCCGCTTCGAGCGCCACAACACCTGTGCCTGCACACCCTGCCCGCCGGGCCGTAGCCCTTCGGCCGTCAGCTGGCGGCGGGTCAGCAGATGCGGCGGGGCCAGGCGCCAGGGGTAGGTGGGGATGCCGTACTTCTGGCCGGCGGGGTCGAAGAAGGCGGCGCGGATGCGGCTCACAGGGAGATCCGGTTGGTCCGGCCGCACTGGCGGCAGTCGGCGAGCGTGTCGTCCTGGCGGGGCGACAGCGGGTCGGTGCTCGTCTCCTGGCAGTAGCCGCAGACCCATTCACCGAGGTTGGCGACCTTGCGCCAGGAACTGGCGAGGTAGACGGGGTAGCCCTCGACGGTGGTTTTCCGTGACTTGCGGTGGGCGGGAACGTCCTTGTCCTTGCGCGGTTCGAACATGCCCATGTCGGGTTCTCCTGAGGGGTTAGAAACCGGAGTGGGAGCGGGCCAGGGCGCGGCAGGTGCCGCACCGGGAGACGTGCCGGGCACCGTGGGAGCCACACAGCTCCACCTGGCCGCGCCGGGTACGGCAGCGCGGGCAACTGGTCGCGGTGTGGTGTTCGCGGTCGCAGTCGATGCACTGGAAGCGGCCCATCACCGACCACCCCCGCACGGGATCAGGGCGACGGCGTCCCGGCAGCTCTCGCACTTCGGGTCGTAGCCGAAGGTGTGCAGCGGGCAGCGCGGCAAGTCCTCGCTGCGGTGGATGCCCGAGCACAGCGGGCACTGGTAGCGGCCCATTCAGATCACCTCGGTTGCAGTGCAGGGGCATACCGACTCGCCCAGGCCGTTGGTGGGGCAGCCGGAGGTGTAGGTGCTGTCGCAGTTCTCGTCCCAGCAGCACGGGCACTCGGGGCACTTGCCGTCGTCCATCACGCCACCTCCGCGACCAGCACCGGGACGGGAACGGGGGCGGGGGCGTCGGCCAGCTGGTCGAGTTCCGGGGCGGTCAGAGCGGCCCAGATGCCCGAGGTGGGCAGGGCGGCCAGCGCGTAGGCCAGGCACACCGCCTTGAACGGGCACGGCGCGCAGACCTCCCGCGCCACCATCTCCCGAGCCAGCTGCTCAGGGCCGGTCTCCGGAGTGGTGGGGCCGGTGTGCAGCTCGGGGTCGTACACGCATTCGGCACTCTCGCCGAACACTCCGCGGGCGGGGTGGGTGGGCTCGATGGAGAAGGCCGGCAGGCGCAGCCCGATGAAGGTCGCGCCGTAGGCGGCGGCGAACGATCGCGCCGAGGTGGTCAGGGCGGGCAGGGCCGAGCCGGTCGCGCACACCTTGACCAGGCGGCCCTCATAGCGTTCCACCACCGCCCACGCGGGGCTGCCGGTGATGGGGGTCTGTCGGCGCAGCTGCGCGCCGACCTGCTCGACGCTCACGGTGTGCCGCGACGGCGCGCGGCGGCCGGAGGCGGGCGGGTATGCGGTGTCGACGATTGCGGGGTTTGCCATGATGGCGGGAACTCCTTGACTGCTTACACGGTGGGAGAGGGAGCCGGGGCGGCTTCGGGTCTTGGCGGATACGAGCCGCCCCGGCATAGATCACTGGCGCTGGTCGGGGTCAGAGGGCGCGGCAGTTCAGGGCGTGCTTGTCGGCCTGGTCGCGGAAACCGGTGTCGGTGTCTCCGCAGCCCTCGCAGGTCCACGTGCCGTAGTCGTCGCCGGCGAACTTGGGCGTCCAGTTCACGATCTGGCCACCGGCGGTGCGGTACTTCACGGGCTTTGCCATTGCTGCTCTCCTTAAGCGGTGCGGGAATCGGTGAGGATGGTGCGGTGCGGCGGGGAGTCGAAAGCGTGGACGGAGGGGGCGTCTTCGTTCTTTCTCGGCTCGGACAGGTGCTTGTTCGTGCTGCTTAGGACCACGTGCCGATGACCAGGGGCACGGCCTGCGGGTGCGTCTTCCTCCGGTCGATGACGATCTCGCCGTTGTCCTTGAGAACCACCTCGTCGGGGCGGATGCCGTCGGACGCGAAGTCGGCGCAGACCTTGTTCTTGATCTTCTGGATAGCGGCGTCGCGCTCAGCCTTGCTCTGACCCATGACGGTCATCTCCTCGTGGTGTTCGTTGCGGTCGGAGGTCGCCGGCACCTCACGAGCGGGCGCCGGGCGGTCGAATCGGGGATCGCGGTAGGTACGGGCGCCGAACCCGGTCCGAGTGACCTGCCAACCCAACCGCTCGGCGATTCGGTCATCTCGGGCGCACAGCACCTCATCGGCCTGGGCAACCCAGCGGGCGACCAGGCGGCGGAGAGGGCTGGTCATCGGGTCGGCAAGGTGCCGTGGCCCTTGCAGGTCCGGCACTTGAGTCCCTTAACAACCCAGCCCTTACCGATCACGGCATCGTGGGTGATACGACGGCCCACGCCACCGCAGGTCGGGCAGGGCAGCGGGGCGGGCCGTGCGCGCAGCGAGGGCAGCTTCATCGGCCACACCTCTGGCAGGTCGTCTCGGTGCGGGGGTTAATCCCTCCACACCGGCACACCCACGTCGAGGCGGTACCCGGCGGCAGCCACGGCGACGAAGCCAACGAAGCCACGGTCCAGGCGCTCATCGCTTGGCGCCGTTCCCACTGGCGTTGCCTTGGCAGAGGGGGCAGGGGTAGGGGCCGGAACCGGGGTTCCAGATCTGACCGTTGCGGCAGTCCGACGTACACACCTCGGACTTGGCCACGCTGAACAGACGGGTCATGATGGTTGTGCTCCCTTGCGGAGTAGTGGGCTGCCCTCGCGTCTTGGTCGGATAGGGGGCAGCCCCGTTTTCGTGTGGAGGATCAGCCGAGAGCGCCGGCGAAGGTCGCCAGCTGGCCGGCCACCGTCATCAGGCCGTTGAAGGCGCCCATCGCGAACGCTGCGGCGTTCACGGGCTCCCTGACGATGAAGAACAGGGCCACGATCACGAGCAGGACGGGGAGAAGACGACGGGGCTTCGGGGTCGGAATCATCGCGTTGATCCTTTCGCTGGTTGTGGGTGATGCCATCCCGCCCTGCGCTACTTCTAGCGCAACTATGAGCGCTAGAAGTAGCGCTGTCAATAGCGCAGCGGGTTAGTTACGCTGCAAGCAGCCGGTTTCTACGGACGAACTTGGAGGAACGTGTGGGCGACTGGCCCGCCGTGGCAAAGGTGATCAACGAGCGCATGGCAACGCTCGGCTTGACGCAGAAGAAGCTCGCAGAGACTTCCCGCGTCTCGACTGCGACCCTTCGGCAGATCCAGCAGGGACAGAACAAGAACCGCCAGCCGGCCGTGCTGACAGCGATCTCTCGGGCACTCGGCTTCTCCGACGACTACCTTCAAGAGGTCGCCGACAGGGGGGTTACTCCAGCCATTGCACAGAGAGAGTCGGCCACCGTCGCGGATCTCAAAGATCAGCTTGCAGATCTTCGTGAGCGGGTCACGGCCATCGAGGCCCGTTTGAAGCCTGCTCGATCGGAGTGACCGTTTATCTGACGTGATGCAGCACCGCCAGATCCGGCACGGTGATTCGGTGACGTTCTTCCTCTGCATAGTCATGCGGTCATCTCCTTTCGTAGTTATCGACTTCGGTTGAGCCGGGAAGTTAGGTTGGACACCACTAAGAGTGCTCGCTGTCGTAGGTCGGCAAAAGGGTTCCGAAGCCGACACGGGCAGAGTCGGCAACAGCGGTATCCACAAGGAAGGCGCCATTCATGGCCCGCCCTGAACTGGAACTTCACCCCCAGCGCTCGGCTCGGGATCGCTTCGGGTTCGAGCTGAGGTCCTGGCGTAAAGCGCGCGGACTCTCACAGGCCCGGCTCGGTGCGAAGGTGCACGTCAGCGCCGATCTGGTTCGCCTCGTCGAGGTCGCCGAGCGCTGGCCAACGAGGGACTTCACCGAGCGGTGTGATCACGCCCTGGACACTGTTGGAGCTCTGGTCCGGCTATGGGAGGCGGTCGAAGACGAACGTCACGAGTCCAGCCGCGCTGCCGACAACGCAGCTCATACCGACAAACGATCTGTCGGTACCGACGGCCTTGTCGGCGCTATGTCTGACTTGAGTGCCGGGGAGAGGATTGTCGTGCAGATGATGAGCCTCACGGGGGAGCCGGTAGCAGTGTCCATGGACCGCCGTACCTTCATGTCCGGCATCGCGGCCATACCAGCAATGGGGTGGCTCGGTCAGAACCGAATCGGCCCCGCCGGTGTCCCGGCACCGGTCTCTGAGGGTGATCTGAGGGACGTACTCCAGAACATGCGGCAGCTCTGGGGCATCCTCGCCTCACAGGACAACATCCTCGGAGCGCACGCCGTGGTATCGACCGCCGTTCACCAAGTCAGCATTCTCCGGGAGCTGAGCTGTGCGGCGTCGGGCCGATCCCGGGCCACGGTTATGGACCTTCAAGCAACCTACGCGGAGTTCTCTAGCTGGTTGGTCGATGACCTTGGGGACCGCAATGCCGGGCAGCACTGGATCAACAACGCGCTTCAGTGGGCGCATGAAGCCGACAATGACCTACTCGTGGGCTATGTGCTCATGCGGCAGTCCCAGCGGGCGGGCGAGGTTGGCGACACAGCGTCAGCCGTCGGCCTGGCCCAAGCGGCGCAGCGAAGGCGCGGCTTGACGAACCGCGTACATTCCGCTGCTGCCCAGTACGAAGCTCGGGGGCATGCTCTTGCTGATGACGAGACGGCATTTTGTGCGGCGATCGAGTTGGCCCGGGATCTCGCGACGCACGCGCCCCCACTCGCGGCCGGCGACTGGGCACCCTGGTGTACCCCTGCCTACGTCACCATTCACGAGGCGGCGGGATGGGCCGAACTTGGAGAGCACCACAAGGCCATAGCCACGTACGAACAGGCGCTCACCGACTGGCCGGCCGAGTTTCAGCGAGACCGCGGGCTCTACCTCGGGCGGATGGCGCGCTCCCATGCCCTGGCCGGAGAGCCTGAGCAAGCCGTACAGACCGCGAACGTCGCGTTGGGCATCGCCCGGGGGACGAACTCAGCCCGGATCGTGGGTGAGCTGGCGCCCTTACGAAGCACACTCAGCCAATGGAAAGCTATCCCGCAGGTGAAGGACTTCGCCGCGGAATTGAACCATGTGATCTCAGCCGCCGGTGTCGGCAGAAATGGAATAGTGCCCACATGAACGAACGCCCTTATGTGCTGCTGAGTGTCGCTATGTCGATTGACGGCTACATCGACGACACAACGCCCGATCGGCTTCTGTTGTCGAACGCGGAAGACTTCGACCGAGTGGACGAAGTACGCGCGGGCTGCGATGCCATCTTGATTGGCGCGAACACCATCCGGCGCGACAACCCGCGACTGCTTGTTAATTCCGAAGAACGTCGAATTGAGCGAGAGCGCCGTGGGCTCCCTCCCTACCCGGCCAAAGTAACTATTACCAGCGGCGGGCTCGACTCTAGGTTCAAGTTCTTCCATACCGGTGGGGAGAAGCTTGTTTACAGCTCCACGGGTGCCGTAGAGAAAATACGGGAGGAACTGGGGGACCTCGCCACGGTCATCGACGTTGGTGACCCCGTCTCGCTTTCCACGATGCTCGTTGACATGGGAAGCCGTGGCATCCGGAGACTCATGATCGAGGGCGGGGGGACGATCCATACCCAGTTCCTCACGCAGGGTCTCGCCGATGAGATCCATCTTGCGATCGCACCGTTCTTCGTTGGTGACTCTAATGCCCCGAAGTTCGTCCACGATGGTGTGTTCCCGCAGGACGCGACGCACCGGATGGACGTAGCCGAGGTCAAAAAGATTGGCGACATCGTGCTCGTCAGGTATCTGGCTCGGGGGACCGTGTAACCATTAACAACAATCGGGCTTGCCTGTCCTTGCCAGCTACTCAAACCTGTATTTAGGGTTTCGTGCACCACGCACACCTTATGCGCCAAAAATGTCTTTCCGCTCGACTTGCTATCTGTCTAAGACTTGGCGAGCCGATGTAGGAATCGTTTAATTGTCGCTTCCAGCTCGTCTACTTTGTCTACGTCCTCTACGCCGATGCGCTCCACGACAGATATTCCGGCATCCTCCAAAAGGGATTCTCGGCTTTTGTCGTGGTCTCGACGTCCTTTGTGGTATAGGCTGTCGATTTCGATTATCCCTGCGCGTCCCTTGTAAGTGACCAAAAAGTCGGGGAAGAAAGTTTTTTTCTTCACTCGAACTCCCGGCTGAGGAAAAATGCCGATTGTTTCTATGTCGGGCTTGTTGTCTTGCCATCGCTTGAGTGACTGGTAAACTTTCAACTCCCATTGATTGGAGAAGACGAGCCCATCTTCGGATGGTAGTTGAGGAGGCGAATTTCCATCGGATGTGGCGCGCGCTTTTTCGGTGCGCAGGCGTACGGCCTGGTTTCCACCCTCGGCATAGAGGCGATTTCGAAGTTGGATGTGCCAATCCAAGGGAACTTCTACTGGTTGCTTGCGAACAGAGAATGATAGATTGTGAATGTCGATCGTTCTAAAGGGAAGCCAATCGGGAAACACCCTTTCTACGGCTAAGTCGAAGGCGACACTAATAGTCGAAAGGTGCTCGCCGAGAAGTTCGTAATCCCCTTCGAGGGTAACGATTTCCCATAGGTATCGCGATGAGTCGAATCCGTTGAATGCTTCTTCTATGACTATTCTTTTGATGCGTTCAAGGCGGATGGCGATATCTTTGGCAACGGATTCACTTTTTAGCAGTTCACCTCCTTCTGTCCATATTATTCTCACGGTTTCACCGAGAATGCGGTGTACGGCGTCAGCGATGGCTTCACTCACTGATGGTTCAAAGACCTGATCTGGACCGACGCCATGCCAGACGACGGCGTAGCCACGACTCGACGGAGAGGTAAGAGATTGTTCAGGCATGGATAGATCTTGCCTGATCCGACGAGGAGTGTGCAGGCGTTCACTCGCTCTCGCCTTGATCGTTTCAAGGTGAGAGCTGTCGACGCCAGGGGCGTGACGAGGCGGGAATACACGTTTAACGTGAGTGCGTGCGACTTCCCTGGTCTGAACGACTTCGAGCATGGCGTACTGCCAAGCTCGCTGAGATCGATGCGAATCCTCATGGGATTCCTCCTCGTCCACGCTTCTCTCGCCTGACGCTCACGACGATCATCGGTGTGGTCTGGGTGATCTGGCTTCCCTGGGCTTACAGAGTCGCCGCTGAGTATGACGATCTAGCTTTCTACGGAGGGCCTATAGCCATGGGCTGTCTCCTCATAATCCTGGTCGCCATGGGCTGGCTACCGTTCGACGGCATGGGGTGGGCTCTTTGGGTGGGCCTCGGATTCACGGTTATCGCCCTGGCGGTCCTCGGTTGGGAGGGTGGGTACCAAGTGGGCGGGGTTGCCCTTGCGGTAGTCGTCGCGGGTCACGGCGCGGTGGTGGCATGGGCGGTTCCTCTGCTGTGGAGGCATAGTCGGGCCGACTGGTACGAGCGAGAAGCAGGGCCGGATTAGGCTCAGTTTTGCTCCGTTGAGGCAAACAAGCGGGGGCGCGCGTCGTATCCGCGTCGTCTACGGCGGTCAGGCACTCCCGCGGACCTTGTTTGCGCAGCTCATAGTGCATGGAGATGCTTTATAGACAGGGCTCTGTAAAACCGTCGGCTCAGCCTACGCAGGTTCAAGTCCTGCACCTGCCACCAGCCAAACTGGCAGCTCAGAGGCCCTCCGGGGCCTCTTTTGCGTTTCCGGGACATGCAGCCGCAGGCAGCCAGAAGCAGCCGCATGTCACCACTCCACCAATATGCGTGCAATGATCTTGGCCGTGTTTTCCCAGGTCGCGCCAGTTTTCTAGCGCCTTGTCTGCCAACGGCTGTTCCCTCGGCTTCACGGGCGCCTGGTGGCCATGGTCGCTCAAGACGGGCATGCTGATCAGGTGATGGACGCTGTCGTACCGTGCACTGTTCGGACTGCCCGTCCGGAGGACCTGTCGGCGGTCCTGCGGATCTATGCCGCCGAGCAGGATCCCGAAGATGGCTCTCCCCGCGTAGCTTCGGATCTTGAACAGCGGACCTGGGCACGGATGATGCGATCCGACGATCTCACCGTCTACCTCGCCGAGGACGACGATCAGGTGGTCGGGACGGCGACGTTGATGACGATGCCGAACCTGACCTACGGCTGTGCGGACGTTCCCCCTTGAATGTGGACACCTTAGAGACTGGATCTTGAGGTCCAGGGGAAGAGATGTCCCTGATGGTGATGAAGAACTACCCGCCCGA
>NZ_JBIAQI010000019.1:0-224232 GCF_042888905.1 Streptosporangium sp. NPDC002721 | reverse complement strand
GATGTGCCCTGGGAGGACTGCTTCCGCGCGCTGAACGCCATCGGCTACGACGGCCCCATCTCCATCGAGTGGGAGGACGCCGGCATGGACCGCCTCGACGGCGCCCCCGACGCGCTGGCCGTCATCCGCAAGCTCAACGCCATCACCCCGCCCACCGCCGCCTTCGACGCCGCCTTCTCCTCGGACTGAGAACCCGTACCGGGGTACGAAGACCGAGGGCTGGAATCAGGCAGGGCTCCCGGCCGGAAAGCGGGCCGGAAACCTCGCAGGAAATCCTCAGGAAAGCCGGGCGGAAACCCGGCCGGAAACCCGGGCCGACCCCCTTCGGGGCGAATCTCTCGGCCCGGACTTCCCGTGCCGTGGTTTCTGACTGGACCCGCTGACAGAATTTTCTTACGATGAGCTGCTCTGACTGAAAAATATACCCCTGAGACATATATCCGTAATATCCGCACAACGTACGATTCCTTGCACAAGCGAGCCGGACCTCCCGGACCGGCCCGCCGCGGGGTCGTCTCCTTCGTTCCAACGACCACGTAATACCCGCCGTGACATCCCCTCCGACCGGACGGCCGAAATGGTGATGTCATCGGCGCCGTCCGGCCCCGGCCGGGCGGATGAAGACCGTCATCCCCCAGGAGTCGACTCACCACAGGAGGCCAGATGCGTACGGGAGTGTGGCTGGTAGGAGCACGAGGTTCCGTCGCCGTCACGAGCGTGATCGGGGCGCTGGCGATACGCGCCGGCCTCGCTCAGCCGACGGGCTGCGTCACGGAGCTTCCCGAGTTCGGCGGTGCCGGGCTGCCAGGTCTGGGAGACCTGGTGTTCGGCGGGCACGACATCGTCCCGACCCCGCTGGAGAAGAAGGCGGCCGCGCTGGCCGGAGCCGGCATCGTGCCGGCGAGGCTGGTCGAGCCGCTGCGCGACGAGCTCGCCCGGGTCGAGGAGAACCTGCGGCAGGTGCCGCTCGCCGAGAACCAGGCCGCGACCGCGGAGCTGATCGCCGCCGACATCACCGAGTTCCGGCTGCGGCACGGCCTGGAACGGGTCGTCGTCATCAACGTCTCGACCACCGAGCCGGCCCCCGAGCCCCATCCGGCCCACGCCGACCTGGAGCTGCTGGAGGCCGAGCTCGCGGTCTCGCAGGACCTGCTGCCGCCCAGCGCCCTGACGGCGTACGCCGCGTTCCGCGCGGGCTGTCCCTACGTGGACTTCACCCCCTCGACGGGCGCCCGGCTGCCCGCCCTGGACCGGCTCGCCGGCCTGCTGGGGCTGCCGTACGCGGGCCACGACGGCAAGACCGGCGAGACGCTCGTCAAGTCGGTGCTCGCCCCGATGTTCGCCCAGCGCAACCTGCGGGTCCGCACCTGGTCGGGGATGAACCTCCTCGGCGGGGGAGACGGCGCCAACCTCGCCGACCCGGCGGCCAACGCGGCCAAGGCCGCCAGCAAGCAGCGGGTGCTGGGCGAGACGCTCGGCTACACCCCGCAGGGCGAGACCCGCATCGAGTACGTGGAGGACATCGGCGACTTCAAGACCGCCTGGGACCTCGTCACCTTCGAGGGGTTCCTGGGTACGCCCATGCGCATGGAGTTCACCTGGCACGGCTGCGACTCCGCCCTCGCCGCGCCTCTGATCCTGGACCTGGCCAGGCTCACCGCGGCGGCGCACCGCTCCGGCCGCACCGGCCCGCTGGGCGAGCTGGCCTTCTTCTTCAAGGACCCGCTCGGGACGGTGCCGCACGCGCTGGCCGACCAGTGGCGGGTGCTCCGCGAGTTCGCCGGCACCCTCGGCGGCCTCGGCGGAGAGGAAACCGTCTGATGCCGTCGCTGCGCGACCTCGCGGAGCTCGTGCGCGCCCCCGCCGCCCTGTCCGTCCCCGGTGACGTCGTCGCCGGGGCCGCCGCCGGGCAGGTGCTCGGCGGCAGGACCCTCGGCCTGGCCTGCTCCTCGGTCTGCCTGTACTGGGCGGGGATGGCCGCCAACGACTGGGCCGACCGCCACCTGGACGCGGTGGAACGCCCGGAGCGGCCGATCCCGTCCGGCCGGATCTCGCCCGACGCCGCGCTCGGGATCGCCGCCGGGCTCACCGTCGCCGGTCTGGCGGCGGCCGGGCTCTCCGGCGGTCGCCGGGCCCTCGCGGTCGCCGTCCCGCTCGCCGCCGCCGTCTGGTCGTACGACCTGGTGGCGAAGAACACGGCGGCGGGACCGCTGGCGATGGCGCTGTGCCGGGGCCTGGACGTGCTGCTGGGCGCCACGCCGGGGCGGAGCGTCGCGGAGGCGCTGCCCTCGGCGTTCACCGTCGCCGCCCATACCTACCTGCTCACCGCGCTGTCGCGCGCCGAGGTGTCCGGCTCCGACCGCAGCCTCCCCGTGGCGACCCTGGCCGGTACCGTCGCGCTCGCGGTGGCCACCGCCCTGGGCCGCGGCGAGGCCTCCTCCAGGCCGCAGACCGCGCGCGCGGCGCAGGTGGTGCGGGCCGTGCAGGCGGGACTCACCGGCTGGTACGCCGCCAGGTTCGGCCTGTCCCAGGCCCAGGCCGTCGCCGAGCCGTCGGCCTCGCGGCTGCGGGCCGCCGTCGGCACCGGCATCGTCGCGCTGCCCGCCCTGCAGGGCGCGCTCGTCGCCCGCAGCGGCGCCACCCGCGAGGGCATCGCGGTCGCGGCGGCCGTCCCGCTCGGCCGGGCCCTCGCCAGGAAGGTGTCCCCCACGTGAGCCCCACCGGCACTGAAACGGGCACCGGCACGGGCGCCGGGCTGAGGTTCGGCTACGGCACCAACGGGTTCGCCAACCACCGGCTGCCCGACGCGCTCCGGGTCATCGCCGACCTCGGCTACCAGGGGGTCGCGCTCACGCTCGACCACGACCACCTGGACCCGTACGAGGAAGGGCTGGCCCGCAGGGTCGCGGCCGTGTCCGACCTGCTGCGCGACCTCGGGCTCGGCGTGGTCGTCGAGACCGGGGCCCGCTACCTGCTGGACCCGCGGCGCAAGCACGCCCCCACGCTGCTGCACGACGAGCGCGAGGCGCGCCTGGACTTCCTGGGCCGGGCGGTCGCCGTGGGCGCCGACCTGGGAGCCGAGGCGGTGTCGTTCTGGGCGGGGGTGCGCCCGGAGACGGTCGACGAGGCCACCGCCTGGGCCAGGCTCGTCGACGGCTGCGCCCGGATCGCCGGGACGGCCGCCGCCGCCGGCGTGCCGCTGGGCTTCGAGCCCGAGCCCGGCATGCTCGTCGAGACGATCGCCGGGTGGCGCAAGCTGCACGCCGAGCTCGGCGAGCCCGCGGGGTTCGGCATCACGCTGGACATCGGCCACTGCCGCTGCCTGGAACCCGACCCGGTCCCCGATTGCGTCACGGCCGTCGCCGACCACCTGGTCAACGTGCAGATCGACGACATGCGCCGAGGGGTGCACGAGCACCTGGAGTTCGGCGAGGGGGAGATCGACTTCCCTCCCGTGCTGCGCGCCCTGGCCGCGAGCGGCTACCGGGGCCTGGTCGCGGTCGAGCTGCCCCGCCACTCGCACGCCGCGCCGCAGGTGGCCGCCCGATCCCTGGACTTCCTGCGCGCCGCCGCCGCAGAAGGGACGAACGCATGACACCACGACCGAGCACCCGGACGGACGGCTTGCTGGCCGCGCTCGACCAGGCCCTCGACCAGGAGTGGCTGGCCGGGGCCCGCGAGAGCGTCGCCGCCAAGCCCGAGAGCGTCACGCGGCACTTCGCCTCCGCGGGACGGCGCGCCGGACGGGCGCCGCTGCCCGAGGCGCCCGGCTGGACCGCCGACGAGGCGGCGAGGGCCGTCCTGCTCGCCGCGCTCCCGCCGGACGCGGTGGCCGGGCAGGTCGCCGACCTCTACCGCTACGGCGACGCCGACGAGAAGCGCGCCGTGCTCAAGGCCCTGCCGCTGCTGCCCGTCGGCGCGGAGGCGGTACCGCTCCTGCACGACGCGATCCGCACCAACGACACCCGCCTGGTGGCCGCCGCGCTCGGCCCGTACGCCGGGCACCTCGACCAGACCATGTGGCGGCAGGCGGTGCTCAAGTGCGTGTTCATGGGCGTGCCGCTCGCCGCCGTGGACCGGCTGGAGGAGCGGGCCGACGACGAACTGGCCGGGATGCTGGCCGCGTTCGCCGAGGAGCGCACCGCGGCCGGGCGTCCCACCCCCGACGACGCGACCGCCCTGCTCGGCCGCCTGACCGGAGAGAAGCCCGGCGACCTGACCGGAGAGAAGCCCGACCGTCCGGCCGGCGAGAAGACCAGCGAGAAGGAGGCCTGATGCGGATCTTCGACCCGCACATCCACATGACGTCGCGCACCACCGACGACTACGCCAGGATGGCCGCCGCCGGGGTGCTGGCCGTCGTGGAGCCCGCCTTCTGGCTGGGCCAGCCGCGTACCAACCCCGGCTCGTTCACCGACTACTTCGACTCGCTGATCGGCTGGGAGCCGTACCGCGCGGGGCAGTTCGGCATCCTGCACCACGCCACCATCGCGCTGAACCCCAAGGAGGCCGGCGACCCGCGCTGCCGGCCCGTGCTCGACCTGCTCCCGCGCTACCTGGAGAAGGACCGCGTCGTCGCGGTCGGCGAGATCGGCTACGACTCGATGACCCCCGCCGAGGACGACGCCTTCGAGCGGCAGCTCGCGATGGCCGTCGACCACGAGCTGCCCGCGCTCGTGCACACCCCGCACCGCGACAAGGCCAGGGGCACCCAGCGCACCCTCGACGTCGTCGCCTCGTCCGGCATCGCGCCCGGCCTGGTCGCCGTCGACCACCTCAACGAGGTCACCGCCGGGATCGTGCACGACGCGGGCTGCTGGATGGGCTTCTCCATCTACCCCGAGACCAAGATGTCGCCGCCCCGCATGGTGGAGATCCTGCGCGAGCACGGCCTGGAGCGGGTGCTGGTCAACTCCGCCGCCGACTGGGGCGTGTCCGACCCGCTGCTCACCCTGGAGACCGGCAGGGCGATGCTGGAGGCCGGGTTCAGCGAGGACGACGTCGACCGGGTGCTGTGGCGCAACCCCGTGGAGTTCTACGGCCAGTCGGGACGCCTGGACCTGTCCGAGGTCGCCGGGGCGCGCGAGGCCACGTTCGAGGGCAGTTCCATCAAGCGCGGAGGGTCTTGATGCGGCTCACCCATCCGGGCGGGCGGACGCTGCACCTCAGCTACTGCACCAACGTGCACCCGGCCGAGGACCTCGACGGCATCGTCGGGCAGCTCGACACGTACGCGGTGCCGATCCGCGCCCGTCTCGGCTCCGAGACGCTCGGGCTCGGGCTCTGGCTGGCCGCGCCCGTCGCCGCCGAGCTCGCCGCCGACCCCGCGCTGCTGGCCGGGTTCCGCCGCGAGCTGGACGCCCGGGAGCTGGAGGTCGTGACACTCAACGGCTTCCCCTACCGCTCCTTCCAGGACCCGGTGGTCAAGCACGCGGTCTACCACCCCGACTGGACCACTCCCGAACGGCTCGCCTACACCCTCGACCTGGCGAACATCCTGGCCGCCCTCCTGCCGGACGACGCCGCCAGGGGGTCGATCTCCACGCTCCCGCTCGCCTGGCGCGACCCCTGGGACGAGGACATGGCCCGTCAGGCCGTGAGCGGGCTCGACGAGCTCGCCACCGGGCTCGCCGCCGTCGAGTCCGCCACCGGCCGCGTCGTCCGGGTGGCGTTCGAGCCCGAGCCCGGCTGCGTGGTGGAGACCACCGGGCAGGCCGTACGCGCCCTGTCCGGCGTCGACACCGACCGGCTCGGTATCTGCCTGGACCTCGCCCACCTGGCGTGCGCCTGGGAGCGGCCCGCCGACGCGCTGCGCCGGTACGCCGACGCGGGTCTGCCCGTCGTCAAGGTCCAGGTCTCCGCGGCCCTGGAGAGCGACGACCCGGAGACCCTGCGCGAGTACGTCGAGCCGCGCTTCCTGCACCAGACCCGCAACGCGGCCGGCGACGCCGCCGACGACCTCGACGAGGCGTTCGAGCGGGAGCTGCCCGGACCGTGGCGGGTCCACTACCACGTACCGCTGCACGTCGCCCCGCAGGCGCCGCTCGCCACCACCGCGCCGGTGCTCCGCGAGGCCCTCGCGGAGTTGGTCGGCGGACCCGAGCCGCTCTGCGATCATTTCGACGTGGAGACCTACACCTGGGGCGTGCTGCCACCCGCGCTGCGCCCCCAGACGCCCGAACAGCTCGCCGGCGGCATCGCCGACGAGCTGGACTTCGCCCGCGCCGAGATGCGCGACCTTGGAGTGAAAGCATGACATCGTTGCTGGTCCTTGACGTGGTGGGGCTCACCCCGAGGCTGCTGGCCCACATGCCGAGGCTGCGCGCCGTCGCCGACGGCGGCTTCCAGGCCGAGCTCGGCACCGTGCTGCCCGCCGTCACCTGCTCGGCCCAGTCGACCTTCCTCACCGGCGTCGCGCCCACCGAGCACGGCGTCGTCGGCAACGGCTGGTACTTCCGCGAGCTCGGCGAGGTCTTCCTGTGGCGCCAGCACAACGCGCTGGTCGGCGGGGACAAGCTGTGGCACGCCGCCCGCCGCGAGCGGCCCGGCTTCACCGTGGCCAACGTCTGCTGGTGGTACGCCATGGGCGCCGACGTCGACTGGACGGTCACCCCCCGGCCGATCTACCGGGCCGACGGGCGCAAGGACCCCGACTGCTACACCTACCCGCCGGAGCTGCACGACGAGCTCACCGGCAAGCTGGGCACCTTCCCGCTGTTCACCTACTGGGGCCCGGGGGCGGGGATCGCCTCCTCCACCTGGATCTGCCGCGCCACCGAGCAGATCATGAAGGACCACAACCCGGACCTGACCTTGGCGTACGTGCCGCACCTGGACTACGACCTGCAGCGGTTCGGCCCGTCCGACCCGCGCTCGGCCGCCGCCGCCTCCGAGCTCGACACCGTGCTCGCCCCCCTGCTGGACGCCGCCGCCGCGCGCGGGACCACCGTGGTGGCCCTGTCGGAGTACGGCATCACCGACGTCTCCCGCCCGGTCGACATCAACCGGCTGCTGCGGAACGAGGGACTGCTGGAGGTCTACACCCAGGACGGCATGGAGTATCTCGACCCCTGGACCTCCCGCGCGTTCGCCGTCGCCGACCACCAGGTGGCCCACGTCTACGTCGCCGACCCCGCCGACATCCCGGCCGTCGCCAAGCTCTGCGCGAACCTGCCCGGGGTCGCCGAGGTGCTCGACGAGGAGGGCAAGGCGAGGAACGGCCTGGCGCACTCCCGCGCCGGTGAGCTCGTCCTGGTCTCCGAGCCCGACGCGTGGTTCACCTACTACTACTGGCTCGACGACGCCCGGCGCCCCGACTTCGCCAACCTGGTCGAGATCCACCGCAAGCCCGGCTACGACCCCGCCGAGCTGTTCTTCGACCCCGTGGCCCCCGGCGCGGCCAAGCGCAGGGCCGCCGTGGCGCTGCTGCGCAAGAAGACCGGCCTGCGCTACACGATGAACGTCGTCGGCCTCGACGCGGGCGCCCGCGCCATCCGGGGCTCGCACGGCCGCCTGCCCGACAACCCCCTCGACGGGCCGGTGCTGCTCTGCTCCGACCCGTCCGTGGCCAGCGACCGGATCGCCGCCACCGAGGTGAAGGATCTGCTGCTCCAGCTGTCCCTGCGCTGAGCGGCTCCACGAACGGCGCCGCCCGCCTGTGCCTCACACCCCCCGGGCGGGCGGCGCTCTCCACCTTCCTCCGTTCGCCGCCGCGGCGGAGGCCGCGCTCGTCGTGGACGCCGCCCGGGTCGCCCACGAGATGACCGCGCGCCAGGCCGTACGTTGGCGATGTGCCGTTCTCCGTGTGGGATGACATCGTGCCGCGCCCTGCTCTGATCTTCCTGGAACGCGTCCCACGACGTTTGATCGATCGCCACATCGGAGATGATCCCGGGCTCCGTCACTCGACGTGGCGCCATCATCTCAGCGATGGCCGGCTGCCCTGGCTCTCTCGCGGCACCTCCGTTTCCGAACGTCGTCTCCAGAACCACGAGATCGCGAGCAGGGTGACGACCATGGACAGCAACGCGGAGACAAGGATCGCGGTGCGGGCATCCACGAAAACCCCTGGAGTGCCGGACATGTAACCAAGAGCCAGGCAGGTGTTCACGAGCACGCGGTAGTAAGCCCATGCCCTGCCGTGCATCTCCGGGCTGATGTTGTGATGAATCACGTCACGGACGCCGACGTTGTGCATACCGTTACCGAAGCCACCGACCAGGAACGCCACCCCGATCACCGCGGCGATGGGAACCAACCCTTCGACCAGCAGTGCGGCCGACACGAGAAACGCACCGCCCAGCAGCATGACGAGATGATGGCGCGACACCCTGCCCCACCCGCCGATGAGGGAGCCGGGTATGGCCCCGAGCGCCCATGCCGACAGCAGCAGACCGTAGACGGCGTCGCTGCTCGTCACTTCTCGCAGGTAGAAGACGCCGGCGACACCCTCGATGGAAGTTGCGAAGACGACCTCCGCGAAAATGGGCAGCAACGGGCCGACGATCGGAGATCGCCACATGGCCCTCAGCCCGTCGAGTGCTCCGCCGAAGGGGTTCCCGCTCAACGACATGCGTTTGCCGACTTCGCCGGGGATGACCAGTCCGACGACGAGCGCCATCCGAGGAAAGTGGCGCCGTTGAGCCCGAGCAACCACGATGATCCCGTTATCGGGTGGAGGGCGCCGCAAAAAGCGGGACCAGCGCGATGGGAGGTTTCGTGAACGTCATTCCATATCCATTTGCGGTAGCAGCACGCCACCGTTCATGGTGCGGGCGTGAAAGGAGGCCGCTCGGCCGGAAGCCGACGATGGCTTTTGCCTTCCCGGTAAGGTTCGGCCGATGACGGTGTCCCTTGTACCGGATTCCAGTGGATGAGATATGGAACACGGTCGTGATCGGCGGAGGACAGTGAGTTCAGCCGTGTCCCCACGTGTCCCCACGTGTCCCCATCGACGCTTCCGCCGGGCGGGGCCGGAGCCGGTCTCGTGCCCGGCGGGTTCACCCGAACGCGGCGCTGTCCATCTCACGTGCCGGTCTGGCGGAGCTCTTGTTCCTGTCCGAGGCAGGCAGGCCCGCGGAGGCCAGCAGCGCCAGCTTGTCCGCGTCGCCGGACCCGGCGTCCGGGTGGTACACGACGAGCATCAGCCCCTCGGTTCCGCCTATGCCCAGCCGTTCCCGGTTGAGGGTCAGTTCCCCGACCTGTGGATGGTTGATCCGCATCAGCGACCCGCGCTGTCCACGGACCTCATGGCGGGCCCAAAGCCGGCGGAAATGGGGGCTCGCCAGTGAGAGTTCCTCGGTGAGCTCGACGAAGCGAGGGTCGTCGGTGTCGTTGCCCACGGACTGCCGCAGGTTCGCGACGAGGCACTCCGTGACGTCTTTCCAGTCCGGATGCAGAGCCTGCTCGGCCGGGTCCAGGAACATGTCCCTCAGCTGGTTTCCTCCTACGGCGAGGCCGGGGGAGAGTGCCCTGGCGAGACCGTTCGAGGCCAGGATGTCGAAGTATCGTCCCTCGATGAAAGCGGGCTGGACGAGGGAGTCCAGGAGCTTGAGCGCGCCGGGCGGCGGGATCTCCTCGGGCGGCCGGCGCCCGCGCTGCCGGGGCGCCTCCGAGACCAGGGTCCGCAGATGGGCGATGTGGTCGTCGTCGAGGTGGAGCACGCGAGCGATCGCCTCCAGCACCTGCGCGGACGGGTTGCGGTCGCGGCCCCGCTCCAGCCGCAGGTAGTAGTCGGCGCTGATGCCGGCGAGCATGGCGACCTCCTCGCGCCGCAGCCCGGGCACCCGCCGCACGCCGACACCGGGGATGCCCGCCTGCTGGGGCGTCACCAGCTCGCGCCGGGCACGCAGGTACGCGCCAAGGGCGTTCGTCTCGCTCATTTCGTCTTGCTCATGAGGCCGTCCCAAGACTCTCCGAGGCGGATAGAGGGGGCCCTGTCACACCCCGGGCTCCAGAGGGCTCTGGCTGGGGTGTGCAGGTCCGCATAGCGTGCCTAACAGCCCGCTCGGGCCACGTATTTCACGAGGAGACACATGACCGTCACACTGATCACCGGGGCCAACAAGGGCATCGGCTTCGAGACAGCCAGACAGCTTCTGGAGCTGGGGCACGTCGTCTACATCGGCGCGCGTGACGCCGAACGAGGGGAGAAGGCCGCGGCGGCGCTCGGCGCACGATTCGTGCGGCTCGACGTGACCGACGACGCGTCGGTGAGCGACGCGCTGGCGACGATCGACGCGGCCGAGGGACGGCTCGACGTCCTGGTGCACAACGCGGGCATTCTCGGGGACGAGGTCGTCGACGGTCCCGCGGCTCTGCGGGTGTTCGACACCAACGCGGTGGGAATCGTGCGCGTCACGGAGGCGGCGCTTCCCCTGCTGCGCAGATCCCCGAACCCCACCGTGGTCACCGTGTCGAGCAGCGCCGGGTCGTTCTGGGCGGTGAACAACCCCGACCGGCCGGAGTTCCACGTGAGGGCGGCGCTTTACTCCGCGTCCAAGTCGGCGGCCACCATGCTCACGGTTCAGTACGCCAAGTCCCAGCCGGACATCAAGTTCAACGCGCTCGAACCGGGCTTCACCGCCACCGACATGACCGCCGGCCTGCCCTTCGGAGGCGGGAGGTCACCGGAGGAGAGCGCCAGGACCGTCGTGCGCCTGGCGACTCTCGGCCCGGACGGCCCGACGGGAACGTTCCAGGACGAGGCCGGGGAACTGCGCTGGTGAGCGCGTAGGAACGATCGAGGGGCCCCCGGGGGCTCGCCGGCGGGTCCTGGCGGGTGGCCCGGCGGGAGGTCCCGGACCGTGACCGGCCGGGCCGCCACGCCTCAGGCGGCGGCCGTCGGCTCCGGCAGGCGGGCGCCCAGCAGGGCCAGGCAGTTGGCCCACATGGTGTCGAGGCCCTGGGTGTCGTTGTACAGCTTCGCGAGGAGCACCTGGCCCTCGATCTGCGCGACCACGGCACGGGCGGCCGCGGTGCTGTCGGCCACGGTGACCTCGCCACGCCCGCGCGCCTCCTCGACGACGGACCGCACCATGTCGACCTGGGCGTCGAAGATCTCCTGCAGGCGGACGCGGATCGGCTCGGTCCGGTTGCTCAGCTCCAGGGTGAGGTTGCCGAACATGCAGCCGGAGACGGTGCCGCACGACTGCTTCCCGGCGCTCTGCTCGGCCGCGGTCGCCTCGAACAGCCGGCGCAGCCGGTCCAGGGGGGCGCCGTCGCCGCCGAGGATCGCCCTCCACGTGCCGCGCTCCTCGTCCCACTCCTCGTCGATGACGGCCCGGACCAGCGCTTCCTTGGACTCGAAGAAGTAGTAGAAGCTGCCCTTGGGGACGCCGGCGGCCTTGCAGATCTCCGCCACACCGAGCGCGGAATACCCGTTCAGCTCGATCAGCCGCCGCGCGGCGGTGAGGATCTTTTCCCTGGCGTCGCTGGTACGTCCCATATGGCAAGTGTACGACCGGTCGTCTATGTTTGCCACTAGACCGGTCGTCTACAAACGGAAGGTAGTCATGAGTCATCCGATGCCCGTGATCCTGGAGAAGTGGAAGGCCGCGTTCGACGGCCACCGGCCGGACGCGATGGCCGAGCTGTTCACCGAGGACGCGCTGTTCCTGGGCTTCCTCCCGGAACCGGCGTCCGGGCGGGAGGCCGTACGCGCCTACTACGCGGCCGTCCCGCCCGGCCGCACGGCCGAGGCCAGGATCCTGCACACCTACACGCTCGGTGAGACGGTGGCGGGCGGTTTCGCCGCCGTGTCGTTCCGCGCCGACGGTGTCGAGGGTGAGGACGAGATACCGGTGAACCTCTCGCTGGTCCTGGTGCGCGACGGGGACGCGTGGCGCATCCGGCAGTACCACGTCTCGCGCATCGTGGAGCACTAGCCGTCGCCTCCCGATGGCCCGGTTCCCGGACCGGGCCACCGGCCTCTCCCGAGTTTTGACGGATACTAGACCGGTCGTCTACATTGCGGTAGTAGACCAGTCGGCTAGTACAGGAGTAATCGCATGAGCACGCAGGAACAGAAGGTCGCGATCGTCACCGGAGCCTCCCAGGGCATCGGTTCGGGCCTGGTCGCCGCCTACCGCGGGCTGGGCTACGCCGTCGTCGCGACGTCGCGCTCCATCGCGCGGTCCGAGGACCCGCGGATCCACACCGTCCAGGGCGACATCGCCGACACCGACACCGCGACCAGGGTCGTCGACGCCGCGATCGAGAGGTTCGGGCGCATCGACACCCTGGTCAACAACGCCGGGATCTTCATCGCCAAGCCGTTCACCGACTACACCGACGAGGACTTCGCGACCTACGTCGGCATCAACCTCAACGGGTTCTTCCAGATCACCCGGCGGGCCGTCCCGCACATGCTGGCCCACGGCGGCGGCCACGTCGTCGGCATCACCACCAGCCTGGCCGAGCACGCCAACTCCAACGTGCCGTCGGTGCTCGCCTCGCTCACCAAGGGCGGCCTGGAGTCGGCCACGAAGTCGCTCGCGATCGAGTACGCCGGTCGCGGGCTGCGGGCCAACGCGGTGTCGCCGGGCGTCATCAAGACCCCGATGCACGCGCCGGAGACGCACGAGGCCATGGCCGCCCTGCACCCGGTCGGCCGCCTGGGCGAGATCTCCGACGTCGTCGACGCCGTGGTCTACCTGGAGAAGGCGCCGTTCGTGACGGGCGCGATCCTGTACGTCGACGGTGGCCAGAGCGCCGGCCACTGACCTTCCCCGGCGAGACCCCGGCGGGGGTGGGGGCGGGGGCCTCTTCGGATTCGGACGCCGCCGCGAAGCACCGGCGACCGGCGGGTCCGGTCAGGAGCGGAGACCTCCCGGGACGGCGGCGCGCGGAGCACCGCCGGCCGGGTGGCGCCGGTCAGGGGCGGGCGACCAGCTCGTGGTGACGGATCACCTCTTCGATGATGAAGCGCAGGAACTTCTTGGCGAACTCCGGGTCGAGATTGGCCTGCGCGGCGAGCGCCTGGAGCCGTTCGATCTGCGCCGCCTCCCTCGCCGGATCGGCCGGGGCGAGCCGGTGGGCGGCCTTCAGCTCACCCACCTGCCTGGTGCACTTGAAGCGCTCCGCGAGCAGGTGGACCAGCGCCGCGTCGATGTTGTCGATGCTGTCCCGGAGCTCTCGAAGGCGGGCGAGGACCGGATCTGCGCGGTACCGGTCGTCCTGGGGAGACTGCTCGTCCTCGGGAGACTGGTCGTCCATTCGCTTCTCGTCCTCCGCTCGGATCGGTGGTGAAGCCCGTCGCCCCGCCTCGGCAGGCGCCGGCCGGGCCAAAGGCCCCTGACACGTGCGCTCGCCGGGCCGGGAGGTCTCCCGCACGGGCACTCGCCGGGCCGGAGGCCTTCCGGACGGGCGCGACCACGCTGGCCGGTCCCCCCGGGCGACCGGTGAAGATTACACCCCCGGGCGAGGTGGGACCGCGACCCCGGCCAGGGCCGCGAGACCGTGTCCGGACGATCGGCGAGGGCCACCGCGGCCGGGGACGGGACCGCCGGACCGTCTCCGGAAGGCCGGCGAGGGCCACCGCGATCATGTCCGGCCCGGGGACCGGGGGCCACCGAGATCGTGTCCGGCCCGGGGACCGGGGGCTACCGGGCCCAGGCCTCGCGGCCGGTGGTCACGTCGGCGCCGGTACGCAGTGCCTCCCCGATCGCCAGGCCGATCAGATGGTCCTGGCAGCCGTCGGCCAGGGAGTAGGGCTCCGGGGCCTCACCCCGGCACCAGGACGTCATCCCGCACAGGATCGAGACGACGGCCAGGTCGTCCTCGGAGAAGTGCGCGCCTCGGTACTCGTTGCGGTAGACCACGCGCCCGTCGAAGCTGATGTGGTCCAGCTCGCGGCCCTCCAGGTTCAGGTCGATCCCGGTCTGGCGCCGGATGAGCCGTGACTCCACCGGGGTCCTGGGGTCGGCCAGGCGCACCACGCCGTCGTCCACGATCTCTCCCAGCGATCCCCGGACGACGACACGCCGGGCACGCAGCGGGTTCCACCACTGGTTGTCGGTGAAGTCGTAGAGCCCCATCCCCTCGGCGAAGCCCAGGGTGGCGATCGTGGTGGCCGCCTCCTTCGGCGTGGAGTCGCCCGTCCAGCCGTCCCTGGACAGCGGGTCGGCCAGCGGAGCGGTGAACGAGCGCGCCGTCACCGTGGTCTCCCCGAAACCGGCCCCGAGCAGGTGCCGGATCAGCGACACGGCGTGGTAAAGGTGCGTCGAGGAGATCTGCGCGGACGTCACCTGCCCGATGACCCCCTCGCGGACGAGCGTGAGCCTCGCCGCGTGCCCCGGCATGTGCGAGTACTGCTCGGCGACCTGCACCAGGCCGCTGGACCCGACGGCCGACCACAGGTCGCGCAACCCGTCCAGGTCGGCGGCCGGGGGAGTCTCCGCCAGCACCGGCACGCCGAACCCCACCAGCTCCTTCGTCACCTCGGGGGTGACCGGCCACGGCACCGAGGGGATGACGAACTCGGGACGCCCGGCCGCGAGCATCTCCTCGACGGAACGGAACGCCGGCACGCCCCAGGCGGCCTCCACCTCGGCGCCGCGCTCCCGCGACCTGGTCACCACTCCGGACACCGACAGCCGCTCCGGCAACTGCCTGGCCAGGCGTACGAAGAACTCCGAACGCCATCCGCTGCCGACCAGGCCGAAACGTCCCGCTGGCTGTGAGGTCATCGCACTTCCTTGGAGGAGGGGGCCCGCGTCGTGACCCGTCCGGACGAGCTCGTCAGACCCCGCGCGTCCCGAGGCGGGCGTCGGACAGGACCCTACTCGGAAAGGCGGGCCGGGCCTGCGCGGCCTCGGAGCGGCCCGCCGTTCCGAGGCGGGGGCGTCCGGCCTCCGGGTGTTCGAAGGTGGGCAGCCGCCGTCGGTCGGCCGGGTGTTCGAGGGCGGGGGAGAACTCATCCCGCCGGGTGGCGGTCGCGGCGGGTGCGGAGCTTGTGGCGGTTGCCGCAGCGGTCCATCGAGCACCAGCGCCGGGCCCCCGGGCGTGAGGTGTCGAGGAAGAGCAGGAGGCAGCGCTCGCCCCCGCACATCCTGACCCGGTCGAGGGCCGGCCCGCCGAACACCTCGACGGCGTCGCGGGCCACCATGGAGAGGAACTGCGCCCCGGTGACGGGGGAGGCCCACCCGCGCTCCAGGGCGGGGCCGATGACCGGGACGGGCGGCGGCGCCGCGGCGGCCTCGTTCAGCGCGGAGAGGTCGGCCGCGGAGAAGGCGCGCGAGCCCGAGGCGGCGGTCGCGGCGAGCCGCTGGAGGGCGGCGCGGAGGCGGAGCGTGGCGGCGAGTTCTCCGGCGGAGACCTGGACGAGGTCGCCGAGCCCCGCCCTGGAGTTCGGGATCCAGTCGGCGAGGTCGCCGGGCGTGTGGAGCCGCTCCCACTTCGAGAGCTCCCCCTCGCCCCCGGTGAGGAGAAGCTCCAGGCAGAGCGTGCCGGCGTCGAACCTGAAGCTCTGCCCGTCGAGACCGACGAGCCTCATACCGGTTGCCAAGGTCATGGACCGAGTGTAACACTTGACACCGGTTAAACCGGTGTCAACGAGAGGGAGCGCGACGATGAGCCCTGACCGTGAGCGGATCGAGCATGAGCTGATCGAACTGTCCGAGCGGGCCTGGGAGGCCAACAGGAACGGCGACGCGGAGTTCTACGACCGCTTCCTCACCGAGGCGCCGCTGAGCGTGTCGCAGTGGGGGATCGTGGACGACCGGGAGGCGATCCTGAAGGGGTTCGCCGAGAACCGCAACCCGTACACGCGCACGGACCTGAGCGACCACCGGGTGACCGTGCTGGGCGACGGCGCCGCGGTCCACACCGCCACCGTGGAGATCGACGTGCTCGTCGACGGCACGGACAAGCGGACCATGCGGGTCTTCGCCACCACCGCGCTGACCCGCCGCGCCGGCGAGTGGAAGGCCGCCCTGTTCCAGATCAGCCCGGCACCCGCCGGGTGAGGCGCGCCCTCGTCAAGTGACCATTGCCTGCCGAGATCACGGCATCGAACCAGACGGCGTCGTGGCCGTCGCCGTCTACCTGTGACAGCGGTTGAGCGACGGACGGCACGGAAGTGACGTCAGAGGCTGCGAGTTCATCGCGGCCACCGTACTTTGGGGAAAAGCGTGGAAAGGCGGTAGTGATGAGCGCTCAGCCCGTCCATCAGCGCGTGGTGGAGCAGCCGAGAGTACCCCACACCATCGGCGGGATCTCCGATGCCTTGGTCGGCGGCCGCCGCGCCCAGTTCTTCGCCGAGCTGCTGCGCGCCCAGCAGGGGGCGGAACTGGATGCTGTTCTGACCGCATGGTGGGGCCGGGCGATGCTCGACAGCGATCCCGATCGCGACCGGGTTCACGCGGCTGCCGAGGCGGGCGTTCTACCCACGACGACGATGGAGGAGATCATCCGCCGCCGACAGGGGCGCGCCACTTCGTGAGTGCGGACGATGATCTCTGGCCGGTTGTCCTCTCCGAGGTCGTGGCCGACACGCTCGCGGATCTGGCCGTATCGGCTGAGGTTTTCTCCACGATAGCTGCCTTGACCGTAGCGATTTGCGAAATCCATGGCTTCCGGGAAGCGATCAGCTCGGCACCGACTCGGACTGGCGGGAGATTCTCATCCCTCATGGTTACGGTATCGCTGAATACCGCATCAGCCAGGAAGATCATCATGTTGTCCTGACGCGGATCGTCCTGTTCTGATAGAACGTGTTATCCCTGAAATCGGTGACACATGCGATTTCTTCGACACCTCCGCGGTGGCGAAGTGAAGGAACCGGATCGGGCATGCGTCGTCCGGGCCTGACGGGACGCATATGAGTGCTTTCTGTGCGCGTTCTCCTGTTTGATTTGAAAATGCCGGTCCTCGTTGGTGAGGCGCGGATCTGGCTCGAAGGCCGTAAGCGATCGTGGACGGTGAGCCTCTCGCCGACCCGGGCCGGTCGGCGGTCGCGCTTTCGTCGCGTGGCGCCCAGGAGGACGGCCGCGCCCGCCGAAGGAGCCTCCCGCGCCGCTCATCGCCCGATGATCACATTTCCACGACGGACCCCACGGGTATCGGGCGGCCGGGCAGGTCCGGCCTGAACGGCACCCCGGTGACCTTCGCCGCCAGGGCGAAAGAAGGTCACGCCGAAGATCACGTCCAGCGCGCCGCTACCCGGACTCTCGGACACGTTGAGTTACTGGAAGGGGGCCAGGGGGGGCGGTCGTCATGCGGATCATGGTGGCAGGCCGTACCGACAATCAGCGGGACCGGCCCTCCCGCTGGTCATGCGGGAGGCGACGGGAGCCGGCCCGGCCGGGGAAGTGTCCTGTCACCCTCTGGGTAACTGTTTGCACTGTTATAGTCGAAAGCAAACAGTAGGAGGTCGCATCGTGCTCATTCCCCCGTCGCCCACGCTGCCTCGTCGTCCCGATCGCGCCGCGCCGGGCAGGCTGCGTCGCCTGCTCCTGACGCTCGCCGGCCCGCCGCTCCTCCTGGTCGTGCCCATGGTCGCGATTGCCCTGTACGGTGAGCGCCTGCCCGGCCGCGTCCACGTCCAGGGCTGGGTCGTCGACACCCGGCACGCGGCCACCTGGCAGGACTGGTTCGCGCAGCCCCTCTGGGGGGTGGTGGTGTGGTTCGAGGTGCTGTTCGTCATCTCGTTCCTGTGCTACTGGCACCTGCCCAGTGCCCAGCGGAGCCTGGTGATCAGCAGCTTCGTTGTCGGCGTGGCCGTTCCGGTGTCCGGCGCGCTCTGGCTGATGGAACTGGCCGGCACGCCGGGCACGGTGATCCGGCCCGCCTGGCACCTGGTGGTGGAGGTCGTCGCCACCGCGGGGGCGGCCGTCCTGGGCTGGATGGCGGCGGGGCGGCTGCCGTCGCCACCCGTGGTCACCGCCGCGCCACCGCCGGACGCGCCCACCATGGAGCTCGGCCCGGCACAGCGTGCCATGTTCGTGACCTCCACCTGGTCGGTGCGCAGGTTGCTGGTCGCCGCGGTGCTGGCCGCGTTCGCCGTGTTGAGCGTGTCCAACGGCTCCGGCGCATGGCAGGGGACGGTGCTGCTGGCGCTGTGGGCGGTCTTCGAGGCGGCGCAGGCGCGCACCCACCTGCAGATAGACGGCTCGGGGGTCACGGTGCGCGTTCCCTGGCTGCCCAGCCTGCATCGGACGGTGCCCTACCAGGTGGTACGGTTCGCCGAGGCCAGGAGCGAGGCCCCCGCCGGGAGATACAGGCTGGACGACGGGCGGGTGGGCTGGGGCGTCATCGGCGGGAAGGGGCCGGTGCTCGTCCTGTCGCTCAGCGACGACCGGTGGTTCGTCTACTCCACGCGCGAGGCGGAGACGGCGGCCGCGCTGGTGAACGGATGGCTGAGCCGGGAGCGACGAGAGGGGACGGCGTAGTGCTGATCACGGTCGATCCCTCCTCGGCGCAGTCGCTCGCCGACCAGGTGGCGGCCTCCGTCCGCGCCGCGCTGGCCAACGGCATGGCCGCCCCCGGGGACCGGCTCCCCTCCGCGCGCAACGTGGCCGCCACCCTCGGCATCAACCTGCACACCGTCCTGCGGGGCTACCAGCAGTTGCGCGACGAGGGGCTGGTGGAGCTACGCCGTGGCCGGGCGGCCGTCATCACCGGCACGGCCGACCAGTTCCGCCTCCGGCTCGCGGCGGCGGCCGAGGAGTTCGCCAGGGCCGCCCTGCACGCCGGAGCCTCCGAGGAGGAGGCGCTCGCCGCGGCGCGGGAGGCGCTGCTGGCCATGCGCGACTGATCCGCGAGGCCTTCCGGCACCCCCGCCGGCCGTCACGGGGCAGGTGGTCGTCGCCCAGGCCGAAACCTCGCCGGCCGTCACGAGGCGGGTGGCCGTCACCCCAGGCCGGAACCGGGGCAGCCCGTCTTCGCGGTGCCACCCCGGCCGGCGAACCCGTGGCCTTCCCGCCGCGCCCGAGGCCGGCCCCGCCGGTCCACTGTCACACCGGCCACGCGCTCACCGGGCGGACCCACGCGCGCCGGGAGGTGGCGGGGTCCAACGGGAAGTCCCGCTGTTCCACGCGGTCCGGGTATCCGTACTCCGTTTCCAGCCGGTCGGTGGTGCCACGCACCCCGCGCTTGCACTGGTCTCCGGTGTACACGGACTTCACCGATACGAACGCCTTGGGAAACAGTTCCGCGCTGAGCTCGTACAGGAAGACCTTCAGCCGGGCCTTGCATCCGTCGCAGGGGCCGATGTTGCCGACCAGGAGGACGGTCACCGAGTGGGGGTAGCCGTCCCATACCTGGAGCTCCTGCTGTGCCGCCGCCTCCGCGCGGTCCATATGGGCCTGCCAGGCGTGTTCCTGGTCCAGGCTCCACACCTGCGGGGGCAGCGGATCCAGTTCGGAGCGCACCCGCTCGTACTCGCGGGCCCGCATGTCCGACGCCGCCGTCTCGTGGCTCTTCCGCCAGTCCTGGTGCTTCTGGAGGATCTGCTCCCGCATCAGGGCCTTACCGGCCTTCCAGTCGACCAGCCAGCGCCGGGCCTGCTCCAGGCTGACCACCTCGGAGTCGGCCAGTGAGATGTTCGCCTCCTTGTCGGAGATGTAGTAGGGCCTGCGGGCGTTGCGGGCGCCGGAGGTCGGATTGGTGAGCGCGAAGTGCAGGTTCTGGCCGGACACCGCGTAGCCGTCGTAGCCGCTGTAGGGCTGGGTGCGGTGAACCGGAACGTGATCGAACAGGATGACGGCCTCGGAGAAAACCCCTTTGTTCTCGGCCTTTATTCTCTGTTCTATGCCGCGAAGGCTTTCCGTGATCACCTGGTTCTCGTTCAGTGCGGGAATGAATGGAATCATGCGGAGCTCCCTGGACAATGATTGTTCGTACGTCCTCGGCTTAACCATTTCCAGCGGGAACGCGCCTGTCAAGCGGCCGGCCAGGGTTTCGGTCTTTACTGACTCCCAATTCTCAGGGTTAGGTCGACTGAGAGTCGGAAAAGCAGGGGAATTTCCCTGGACTTCGGCGTTGAGAATAACCGGGACGCGAGCTTGTTCGGGAAAGTGAGGCCGGATGGGCTCTCGCCCCTCCTGGGGCGGGTGGTGAGGACGCCGTCACGGCGGGGACGGTCGGGGGGCGTTCGGGGCGCGTATGAGGAGCGTCAGGCAAGGGCTTGTGTGACGGGGGTGTCCGGTCGGGCGTCCGGGACTCGTGTAGGGGAGGCGTCAAGCCTCGGAGCCGGGGCGTATGGGACCCGTCAAGATGCGCAGTAAGTGTGAAAAACGGCGGTTTCCTTACATATGCCCCGCCCGTCGGGTGGTGGTGAGACAAACCCCGGATTCGAGGAGTGGGGATGGCAGACGTCATCTTCGTCGCCCTGACGGTCGCGATTTTCGTGATCCTCGGGCTGGTCGTCAGGGCGGTGGAACGGTTGTGAGTGCCGTCAACGCCGTCGGCCTGGTCGTGGTCGCCGGTCTGGTGATCTTCATGGTCGCGGCCCTGCTCTTCCCGGAGCGTTTCTGATGAGGGAGCGCTCCTGATGTCCTCGACCATGGCCGGGATCCTGTTCATCGGATCCCTCGTCGTCGCCCTCGCGCTGGTCCACCGGCCGCTGGGCGACTACATGTACCGCGTCTACAGCGGTACGAAGCATCTCGCCGTCGAGCGGGTGATCTACCGGCTCGTCGGCGTCCAGCCGGACACCGGGCAGCGGTGGGGCGTCTACGCCCGCGCCCTGCTGGCGTTCTCGGCGATCTCCATCCTGCTGCTCTACGGGCTGCAGCGGCTGCAGGACAGGCTGTTCCTGTCGCTGGGCTTCGCCCCGGTGACCGACCACGTCGCCTGGAACACCGCCGTCAGCTTCGTCACCAACACCAACTGGCAGGCGTACTCGGGCGAGTCGACCATGGGCCACCTGGTGCAGATGTCCGGCCTGGCGGTGCAGAACTTCGTGTCCGCCGCGGTGGGCATGGCGGTGGCGATCGCGCTGGTCCGCGGCTTCGCCCGCAGGAGGACCGACGAGCTCGGCAACTTCTGGGTGGACCTGGTCCGCGGCACGATCCGCATCCTGCTGCCCCTCGCCGTCGTCGGCGCGGTCGTGCTGGTGGCCGGCGGCCTGATCCAGAACTTCGCCTCCCCGCACGAGGTGACCACCCTGACCGGCGGCACCCAGGCGATCACCGGCGGCCCGGTGGCGAGCCAGGAGATCATCAAGGAGCTGGGCAACAACGGCGGCGGGTTCTACAACACGAACTCGGCCCACCCGTTCGAGAACGCCACCTCCTGGACCAACTGGGTCGAGATCTTCGCGATCTTCCTCATCCCGTTCGCGCTGCCCCGCGCGTTCGGCCGCATGGTCGGCGACGTCCGGCAGGGCTACGCGATCGTCGCGATCATGGGGACCCTGGCGCTGGCGAGCGTCGCGCTGCTGACCGGGCTGGAGATCGCCCACGGCGGCACGGTCCCGCAGGCGGTCGGCGCGGCGATGGAGGGCAAGGACGTGCGCTTCGGCGTGCCCAACTCCGGCACCTTCGCCGCCGCCACCACGCTCACCTCCACCGGCGCGGTCAACTCCTTCCACGACTCGTTCACCGCGCTCGGCGGCATGCTCACGATGTTCAACATGATGCTCGGCGAGGTCGCCCCCGGCGGCGCGGGCGCGGGCCTGTACGGCATGCTCGTCCTCGCCGTGATCACGGTCTTCGTGGCCGGGCTCATGGTCGGCCGCACGCCCGAGTACCTGGGCAAGCGGATCGGCTCGCGGGAGATCAAGTTCGCCGCGATGTACTTCCTGGTCACGCCGCTGCTCGTGCTGACCGGCACGGCGCTGGCGATGGGCTCGGCCGAGCAGCGGGCGAGCATGCTCAACAGCGGCCCGCACGGCTTCTCCGAGGTGCTGTACGCCTTCACCAGCGCGTCCAACAACAACGGCTCGGCGTTCGGCGGCATCACCGTCAACACGCCGTGGTACGACGTGGCGCTCGGCCTGTGCATGGCCTTCGGCCGGTTCCTGCCGATCGTCTTCGTCCTCGCCCTGGCCGGTTCCCTGGCCAGGCAGGCACCGGTGCCCGTGTCGGCGGGCACGCTGCCCACGCACCGCCCGCAGTTCGTCGGCATGGTCGTCGGCGTGACGGTGATCCTCGTCGCGCTGACCTTCCTGCCCGCCCTGGCGCTCGGCCCGCTCGCGGAAGGAATCCAGTGATGTCCACCCAGACGCTCGAAGCGCCGGGCCGTCCCCCCGCCCCCAAGGACGGGAAGAAGGACGGGAAGGTGGGCGGCGGCCTCCTCGACCCCGGGCAGCTGGTCACCTCGCTGCCCGAGGCGGTGCGGAAGCTCAACCCGGCCACGCTCTGGCGCAACCCGGTGATGCTGATCGTCGAGATCGGCGCGGTCTTCACCACGGTGCTCGCCGTGCTCACCCCGTCGTTCTTCGCCTGGGCCACCGTGGTGTGGCTCTGGCTGACGGTGATCTTCGCCAACCTGGCCGAGGCCGTCGCCGAGGGGCGCGGCAAGGCCCAGGCGGCGACCTTGCGCGCCGCCAAGCGCGACACCACGGCGCGGCGGCTGCGCGGGCGCGACTCAGGCGAGTGGGACGTCGTCGGGGCCCCCGAACTGCTGCGCGGCGACTTCGTCGTCGTGGAGGCAGGGGAGATCATCCCCGGTGACGGCGACGTGGTCGAGGGCATCGCCTCGGTGGACGAGTCGGCCATCACCGGCGAGTCCGCCCCGGTCATCCGCGAGTCGGGCGGCGACAGGTCGGCGGTGACCGGCGGCACCAAGGTGCTGAGCGACCGGATCGTCGTCGAGATCACCCAGCGGCCCGGCGAGAGCTTCATCGACCGGATGATCGCCCTGGTCGAGGGCGCCGACCGGCAGAAGACGCCCAACGAGATCGCGCTCAACATCCTGCTCGCCGCTTTGACGATCATCTTCCTCGTCGCCACCGCGACCATGCAGCCGCTGGCGATCTACGCCAAGGCCCAGAACCCCGGCGTACCGGACTCGCTCGCCCTGACCGGGGACGGCGTCACCGGCATCGTGCTGGTCGCGCTGCTGGTCTGCCTCATCCCGACCACGATAGGGGCGCTGCTGTCGGCGATCGGCATCGCGGGCATGGACCGCCTCGTCCAGCGCAACGTCCTCGCGATGAGCGGGCGCGCGGTCGAGGCCGCCGGGGACGTCAACACCCTGCTGCTGGACAAGACCGGCACCATCACGCTGGGCAACCGGCAGGCGTCGGAGTTCCTCACCGCGCCCGGCGTCTCCGCCGACGAGCTGGCGACGGCCGCGCAGCTGGCCAGCCTCGCCGACGAGACCCCCGAGGGCCGCTCCATCGTGGTCTACGCCAAGCAGGCGTACGGCCTGCGAGAGCGCGAACCCGGCGAGCTCGCCCACGCCGAGTGGATCGGCTTCACCGCGCAGACCCGGATGAGCGGCGTCGACCTCGACGGCCGCCAGGTCCGCAAGGGCGCCGCCACCGCGGTGATGAAGTGGGTACGCGAGCACGGCGGCCACCCCACCGACGAGGTGGGGGGCATCGTCGACGCCGTCTCCGGCTCCGGCGGCACCCCGCTGGTCGTCGGTGAGGTCGTCGAGGGCGCCGAGAACAGGGCGCGCGTCCTGGGCGTCGTCCACCTCAAGGACGTCGTCAAGCAGGGCATGCGCGAGCGCTTCGACGAGATGCGCAGGATGGGCATCCGCACCGTCATGATCACTGGCGACAACCCGCTGACGGCGAAGGCCATCGCCGACGAGGCGGGCGTGGACGACTTCCTCGCCGAGGCCACGCCCGAGGACAAACTCGCCCTGATCAAGTCGGAGCAGGAGGGCGGCAGGCTCGTCGCGATGACCGGCGACGGCACCAACGATGCGCCCGCGCTCGCGCAGGCCGACGTCGGGGTGGCGATGAACACCGGCACCTCGGCCGCCAAAGAGGCCGGCAACATGGTCGACCTCGACTCCAACCCGACCAAGCTCATCGAGATCGTCGAGATCGGCAAGCAGCTGCTCATCACCCGCGGCGCGCTGACGACCTTCTCCATCGCCAACGACGTCGCCAAGTACTTCGCGATCATTCCCGCGATGTTCGCGGCGGTCTACCCGGGCCTGGACGCGCTGAACGTGATGCGCCTGTCCAGCCCGCAGTCGGCGATCCTGTCGGCGGTCGTCTTCAACGCGGTCGTCATCGTCGCGCTGATCCCGCTCGCCCTGCGCGGCGTGCGCTACCGCCCCTCCAGCGCCTCGAAACTGCTCGGCCGCAACCTCTACGTCTACGGTCTGGGCGGCATCGTCGTGCCCTTCGTCGGCATCAAGCTGATAGACCTTCTCATCCAGTTCCTTCCGGGGATGTCGTAATGGAACGCCTGCCCAGCTGGATCCGCCAGCATCTCGCCGCGCTCCGCGCGCTGCTCGTCCTCACCCTGGTCACCGGGGCCCTCTACCCGCTGGTGATCACCGGCGTCGCCCAGGCCGTGTTCGACGACGGCGCCAACGGCTCCCTCGTCCGGAAGGACGGGAAGGACGTGGGCAGCGCGATCGTCGGCCAGAGCTTCACCGACGCCGACGGCAACCCGGTCGGCAGGTACTTCCAGAGCCGTCCCTCGGCGGCCGGTGACGGCTACGACATGCTCTCCACCGCCGCGAGCAACCTCGGGCCCGAGGACGTCGTGGACATCCCGGGGGAGGAGGGCAGGCAGAGCCTGCTCACCCAGGTATGCGCCCGGTCCAGGGCCGTCGGGGAACTGGAGGGGGTGAGCGGCGCCCGGCCGTACTGCACGCCCGACGGGGTCGGCGCCGTTCTGAAGGTCTTCCCCGCCGTCGGCACCCCCACCAGGGCCGTCAGCGTCAACCAGGCCTGCCCCGCGACCCCGTTCGTCGCCGAGTACCGCGGCGTCAGGGTCGAGTGCGGCAAGCCGGGCGAGGACTACGCGGCCGGGCGCACCGTCCCGGTCCGCGGCACGGCCCGCGCCGTGGTGCCCGCCGACGCGGTCACCGCCAGCGGCTCCGGCCTCGACCCGGACATCTCCGTCGCGTACGCCGACCTCCAGGCGGCCCGGGTGGCCAGGGAGCGCGGCATCCCCGAGGAGCGGGTACGGCAGCTGATCGCGGCGAACACCACCGGCCGCTCCCTCGGTTTCATGGGAGAACCGGCGGTGAACGTCCTCGAACTCAACCTGGCGCTCGACCGATGAGCAGGGGGCGGGGGCGGCTGCGCGTCTACCTCGGAGCCGCGCCGGGTGTCGGCAAGACGTACACGATGCTCTGCGAGGGGCGCCGCCGCCTCGAGCGGGGCACCGACGTCGTCGTGGCCCTCGTCGAGACCCACGGCCGCCCCCGCACCGCGGAGCTCCTCGACGGCATGGAGGTCGTCCCGCGCGCGAGCCTGGTCCACCGGGGGAGCGTGTTCACCGAGCTCGACGTGGACGCCGTCATCGCCAGGAGGCCGAAGGTCGCCCTGGTCGACGAGCTCGCCCACACCAACGTGCCCGGCTCGCGCAACGCCAAGCGCTGGCAGGACATCGAGGACATCCTCGACGCGGGCATCGACGTCGTCTCCACCGTCAACATCCAGCACCTGGAGTCGCTCAACGACGTGGTCGAGGAGATCACCGGGGTGGCCCAGCGCGAGACGGTGCCCGACGAGGTGGTGCGCCGCGCCGACCAGGTCGAGCTGGTGGACATGGCCCCCGAGGCGCTGCGGCGGCGGATGGCGCACGGCAACGTGTACGCGCCGGAGAAGGTCGACGCGGCCCTGTCGAACTACTTCAGGGTCGGCAACCTCACCGCGCTGCGCGAGCTGGCGCTGCTGTGGACGGCGGGCAAGGTCGACGACCAGCTCGACCGCTACCGCGCCGAGCACGGCATCGCCGGCACCTGGGAGGCGCGCGAGCGCGTCGTGGTCGCGCTGACCGGCGGCCCGGAGGGCGACACGCTGGTGCGGCGGGCCGCCAGGATCGCGGGCAGGAGCAAGGGGGCCGACCTGCTGGCCGTGCACGTCACGCGCGCCGACGGCCTGGCCGGGGCCGACCCGGCGAGCACGGCCCGCCAGCGCACGCTGGTGGAGGACATGGGCGGCACCTACCACCAGGTCGTCGGCGACGACGTGCCGACCGCCCTGCTGGACTTCGCCCGCGGCGTCAACGCCACCCAGCTGGTGCTGGGGGCCTCCCGGCGCGGCCGGTTCGCCCAGATCCTCTCCCGGGGGGTCGGGGTGACCACGACCGCGCGGTCCGGGTCCATCGACGTCCACATGATCACTCATGACAGGGTGAGCCGGGGGCGCGACCGTGCCCCGTCGCGGGCCGCGCTGACCCGTACCCGCCGGGTGGCCGGCTGGGGCCTCGCGATCCTCGGGCTGCCGCTCCTGACCGCGGTGCTGCATCCCTTCCGGGGGCACCTGAACCTGCCGAGCGACATACTGCTCTTCCTGCTCATGGTGGTGGTGGTCGCCCTGGCGGGCGGCATGTGGCCGGCCGTCACCGCCGCCGTGCTCGGCTTCCTGCTGCTCAACTACTTCTTCACGGCGCCGGTCGACCGCTTCACCATCGCCGACCCCGAGAACCTGTTCGCGCTGAGCGTCTACGTGCTGGTGGCCGTCATGGTGAGCGCGGTCGTGGACGTCGCCGCCCGCCGTACGCGGGAGGCGGCCCGCGCCCGCGCCGACGCCGAGGTCCTCTCCACCCTGGCCGGGCACGTGCTCCGCGGCGAGCACGCGCTCGCCTCGCTGCTCGCCCGGCTGCGGGAGACCTTCGGGCTCGCCTCGGTCACCCTGCTGGAACGCACCGGCGAGCAGGGCCCCGACGACCAGTCCGACCCCGAGGCGTGGCGGATCGTGGCCACCGCCGGCGAGACGCCCTGCACCTGCCCCGGAGGCGCGGACACCGACGTGGTCATCGACGAGCGGCTCGTCCTGGCTATCCGGGGCAGGCTGCTGGAGGCGTCCGACCGGCGGGTGCTCGAGGCGTTCGCCGCCGAGGCGGCGGTGGCGCTGCGCCAGGACCGGCTCGCGGCGGAGGCCGAGCAGGCCAGGCCGCTGGCCGAGGCCGACAGGATGCGCACCGCGCTGCTCGCCGCGGTCAGCCACGACCTGCGCACCCCGCTCGCCTCGGCCAAGGCGGCCGTGGAGAGCCTGCGCAACACCGGCATCGACTGGTCGCCCCAGGACAGGGAGGAACTGCTCGCCACCGCCGACGAGTCCCTCGCCAAGCTGGACCGCCTGGTGGCCAACCTGCTCGACATGAGCCGCCTGCAGGCGGGGGTGCTCGGGCTGAGGCTGGAGCCGACCGCGCTGGAGGAGATCGTGCCGCGCGCCGTCGACGACCTCGGCCCGCTGTCGCCGCGGATCGAGGTGGACCTCCCGGCCGATCTGCCCGAGGTCGTCGCCGACCAGGCGCTGCTGGAACGCATCCTGGTCAACCTCATGTCCAACGCCGTCCGCTACAGCCCCGGGGACCGCAAGGTCCTCGTCAAGGCGGGCGAGTACGGCGACCACGTGGAGATCCGCGTCGTCGACCGGGGCACGGGCATCCCGCCCGACGCCTACGACCGGGTCTTCATGCCCTTCCAGCGGCTCGGCGACCGCGACAACCACACCGGCGTCGGCCTGGGCCTCGCGCTCTCCCGGGGGCTCGCCGAGGCGATGGCCGGGACCCTGCTGCCGGACGAGACCCCAGGGGGTGGCCTCACCATGATCCTGACCCTTCCCGTCTCCTCCCGGGCGCGAGCGGGCGCCTCGGGGGAACGCGCCTCCGGGGAACGCGCCTCCGGGGAACGGCCGTGACCCGCGTCCTCGTCGTCGACGACGAGCCCCAGCTGCTGCGCGCCCTGCGCATCAACCTCGCCGCGCGCCACTACGACGTGGCCGTGGCCCCCGACGGCGGCGCGGCCCTGCGCCAGGCCGCCGACTGGCACCCCGACCTGGTCGTGCTCGACCTCGGCCTGCCCGACCTCGACGGGATCGACGTCATCCACGGCCTGCGCGGCTGGACCACCGTCCCGATCATCGTGCTCTCCGGCCGTACGGGAGGGTCCGACAAGGTGGACGCGCTGGACGCCGGGGCCGACGACTACGTCACCAAGCCGTTCGGCATCGACGAGCTCCTCGCCCGCATCCGGGCCGTCTCCCGCCGCAGCGCGCTGCACGAGGCGGAGCTCGCCGAGATCCGCGTCGGCGACCGGGTGGTGGACCTGGTCGACAAGACCGTCTCCGGCGGCGTACGGCTCACGCCCACCGAGTGGCACCTGCTGGAGATCCTGGTCCGCAACCCCGGCAAGCTCATCACCCAGCGGCAGCTGCTGACGGAGGTCTGGGGCGCCAAGTACCTCAGGGAGACCCACTACCTGCGCCAGTACATGGCCCAGATGCGCAAGAAGCTGGAACGGGACCCGGCCCACCCGGTCCACCTGCTCACCGAGCCCGGCATGGGGTACCGCTTCCAGCCCTGAACAGTCCTGATGCCGGCGCGCTCAGCGGGCCCGGTCGTAGACGAGGGCCAGCGTGCCGTGCTCGCCCGCGGCCTGGCTCGCGAGCGTCCACCGCCCCGCGGGCAGGCCGTCGTCGAAGAGGCGCGGCCCGCCGCCGAGGAAGACCGGGAAGACGGTGAGCGCCAGCCGGTCGACCTCGTCGGCCGCGAGCAGCGCCTTGATGACGCTCGCGCTGGAGAGTACGACGATGTCGCCGCCCTCGGCCGCCCTGAGGTCCGCGACCACCTCGGCGGCCGGCTTGTCGACGACCGTCGTCCGCTCCCACGGCGCGTCGCCGAGGGTGGAGGACAGGACCACCTTGTCGGCGTCGACGAGCCACTTCGCGAAGCCCTCGTCGCGCGGGTCGGCTCCTTCCGCGCCGATGACGGTGGGCCAGAAGCCGAGGAACCCCTCGGCGTTGACCCGCCCGAGCAGGGCCGTCGTCGCGGGCTCCCAGAGGCCGGTCAGGTGGTCGCGGGCGAGGTCGGTGTGCGCGTACGGCATCACCCAGCCCATGTCCGTGGGGTCGCCCGGCCCGGCGTAGCGGCCGTCGAGGGAGAGGTTCATGTTGGCGACGACCCTGCGGCCGCCGGTCTGCTGCGTCACTTCGTGCTCCTGGTGTCGGTGTCGTGCCCGCTTCCGGCGGTGGCAGTGGCGGTGGTGGCGTCGTGCGGGTTCGCGGCGAGGGTCGCCGCGAGCTTGTCGAGGCTCTGGCCGAAGCCGATCTCGATGCCCGCGACGAAGTCCGCGGAGTCGACCGTGCTGTCGGCGATCCGGTAGTGGACGTCGAGGTCCGTGCCGGTGTCGGTGGGCCGGAGGCCGATGTCGAGGTGGGCGGTGAAGGCGACGCCGCCGCCGGGCAGCAGCGGGAAGAGCCGGTAGGCGAGGCGCTCACCGGGGCGTACGTCGTCGACGACCCCCTCCGCGCGCCCGGCGACCAGGTCGGAGCCGTCGGCGTCCTCGGCGTCGCGGTACTCGTGGACGATCCGGCCGCCCGGCCGCGCCTCGAACACGAGCTCGGAGACGCGCAGGTCGTCGGGCGTCCACCACCGGGCGAGCAGGGACGACTCGGTCAGGTGGCGCCAGACCAGCTCGGGCCGCCCCGCCAGCGACCGGTGGAACCCGAACGTGCGGCCGTCGGCCCAGCCCGGCTCCTCGGCGGCGAGCCGCTCCGCGTGGAGGCTGAGCCCGTAGCGGTCGTAGGTCTCGCGCGGGCCGCCGGCCCGGTCCGCGGCGTCGGCGAGCCGGCCGAGCGCGGTCGCCAGGTCCCGCAGGGCATCGGAACGGAGCGCGTAGACGCGGCGCTGGCCGGTGCGCCGGCAGGTGACGACACCGGCGCGCTCCAGGGTCTGCAGGTGTTTGGTCGTCTGCGGCTGGCGCGCCCCGGCGAGCTGGGCGAGGACACCGACCGACCGGGGCCGCTCGGCCAGCAGGTTCACGAGCCGCCAGCGGGCCGGGTCGGCCAGCGCGGTGAGGAGTGCGTCCATGGACCGAAGTATTCTCCATAGCGAATATTCGTGTCAAGGAATAAGTGGGAACGCGATCACTGTGGCCCGCGCGTCCCGCTGAAGGTCGCAGGCGGCCGGAGGAGGCCCCGCGTCGGGCCCGGGTTGTTCGGAGATGTCACAGGCGGGGTCGCTGTCTCGTCATACGCGGTGCGGGCAATCTTCGATCTTCGACCAAGGAGTGGGCGATGAACCTCGCGCTGTGGATCGCCGCCGGGCTGCTGGCCGCGGTGGCCCTGGCCGGTGGCATCAGCAAGACATTCGTGCCCGGGGAGAGGCTGGCCGCGGTCCACGGCGGGGGATGGACCGGCGACGTCGGCGCCCCCTTCGTCAAGACCCTCGGCGTCCTCGAACTCCTGGCCGCGGTGGGCCTGATCCTGCCCGCCGTGCTCGGCGTCGTACCGGTTCTGGTGCCGGTCACCGCGCTCTGCTGGGTCCTGCTGATGACCGGCGCGATGATCACTCACGGCCGCCGTGGCGAGTTCGGCTTCGTGGTGCTGAACCTGGCCTACCTCGCGCTCGCGGCGTTCATCGCATGGGGCCGCCTCGGCCCCGAGCCCTTCATCGGCTGACCGGCGGTGACGCGCGGTTCCCGATCGCCCGGCCCTGTCCCGTCCGGGAGCGCGGGGCGAGCGGGCGTCCCGTCCGGGGAAGCGATTGCCGATCATAGGAGTGTTCGTGGCGGGTGGCGCCAGGCACGGGAGTGTTCGCGGCGGGTGGCGCCGGGGCCTCGGGAAGGAGCCTTCATGAGCAGGACCGAGGAGTTCCAGGAGCTGCGGCCACTGCTGTTCTCGATCGCCTACCGGATCCTGGGCGGCGTGAGCGAGGCCGAGGACGCGGTCCAGGAGACCTGGCTGCGCTTCGAGGCGTCCCCGACGCGGCCCAGGTCGGTCAAGGACTTCCTCTCGGCCACGGTGACCCGGATCTCGATCGACGTGCTGCGCTCGGCCCGCGTCCGGAGGGAGAGGTACGTGGGACCGTGGTTCCCCGAGCCGCTGCTCGCCGACCCCTACGAGGACCCGGCGCGGTCGGCGGAACTGGCCGACTCGGTGTCGATGGCGGCCCTGTTGCTGCTGGAGCGGCTCAGCCCGCTGGAACGGGCGGTGTTCGTGCTGCGGGAGGTGTTCGACTTCGGCTTTCCCGAGGTCGCGTCGGTGGTGGGGCGCTCGGAGGCGGCGTGCCGCCAGCTGGCGACGCGGGCGCGGCGCCACATGGCCGCGGGCCGGTCCCGCTTCGAGGCGGATCGCGGGGAGCGGGAGCGGCTGGCGGCGCGGTTCTTCGACGCCCTCCGCGAGGGCGACGTCGCGGGCCTGCGGGAACTGCTCGCCGCCGACGTCTCGATGGTCGGCGACGGCGGCGGCAAGGCCCCGCAGCTGGCCGGGGCCGTCGTCGGCGCCGGGAAGGTGGCCCGGCTGCTCGGCCTCCTCTTCCCCCGGATGGCCCGGGTCGACGTGACGTTCGAGCCGCACGAGGTCAACGGCGAGCCGGGCGCGATCTTCCACGACAGGGACGGCGGGGTGCTCAACATCCTCGTGCTCGACGTCCTCGACGGGCGGATCCAGACGATCCGCTCGGTGATCAACCCCGACAAGCTCGGGCACGTGGGCCCGGTGGCGGACGCCTGGGCCGTCGACCGCGAGGTGAGGCGGGCGGGCCGGCCGGGCGCGAGGTGAGATGTGTGGGTCGGCCGGGCGCGAGGTGACCGCGCGGGGCCGCCTTTGACGTCGCGGTGCCGGACGCGCCGGCGGCCCCGACGGCCGGTCACGCGGCCGCCGGCCGTCCCGGTGTCCTCGCCCGACACGGCCGGCCCGCCGGTTCTTCGTGACCGCCCTCCGACGCGACGGAGGCGCCGGTCCCTACCTCGCGGCGCGTCCCCTCAGGGCGTCGCGTCCCCGCGCCACGATGATGTCGACGGCCTTGACGTCGTCGATGTCACGGGCCTCGGCGAGCGCCTTCTTGGCCGCGTCGTAGGCGTCCAGGGCCCGGTGCCAGTTGACGTCGTCCCCGCCGCCCTCACCGTCGGCCAGGCGGTCGATCTCCTCGCCCAGCCGCGTCACGTTCTCCTCCTGCGACCGCCTGGCCCCCTCAAGGTGGGCCGCCCGCGCGATCGCCTCCTGCCTGGTGGCCTTCCCGCGCCGCCGCTTGCGGGCGACCACCTTGACCAGCACCCAGAACGCGACCAGGCCCGCCAGCGAGAGGAAGATCACCCAGCCGATCGCCGGCCGGCTGGACGACCCCGACAGGTCGGCGTCCTTGGCGCGGTCGGTCTTCATGCCGGTGACCTCGGCGTCCACGAAGGTGGCGCCTCGCAGCTCGGTGTAGCGCAGGTCGGCGTCGGTCAGCGTCGCCCCGCGGAAGACCGCGCCCTGGAACTTGCCGCTGCTCAGGTCGGCCCGCTCCATCCTGGCGCCGGTGAAGTCGGCCCCGTCGGCCCTGGCGCTGCCGAACTCCGCGTCGCGCAGGTCGGCGCCGCTCAGCTTGGCCTCCGTCAGGTCGGCGCTGCCGAACTCCGCCCCCGACAGGTCCGCCTTCGACAGGTTCGCCCCGGCCAGCTTGGCGCTGCCGAGCGCCGCCCTCGCCATGCGCGCCCCCGTCAGGTCGGCCCCCATCAGCTCGACGCTGCCGAGCTTGGCGCGCTCCAGGCGCGCGCCGCGCAGGTCGGCGCCCTTGAGGTAGCGGATCGTGGCCCCGACGGCCGAGGCGTCGCGCAGGATCGCCTTGTCCAGCTTGACGATGCCCAGGTCGACCCCGTCCAGCTTGGCGCCGGTCAGGTCGGCGCAGCTCAGGTCCCGGGGGAACTCGGCGACCGAGGTCAGGTCCCAGCCCGCGTACTTCTGCCCGCTGCCCGGCTCGCACGCCGGATCGGGGACCGGCAGGCTCTTGGGCACGCCCTTGCTGCCCGCCAGCCGCGCGCCCGTGACGTCGCCCAGCTCGGCACCGCCGAGGTCGGCGCCCCGGAAGGTCGCGCCCTCCAGCACCGACCCGCGCAGCTGCGCGCCCCGCAGGTCGGCGTCCCGGAACACGGTTTTGATCATCGTGGAGTTGTACATGCGGGCCTTGGGCGCCTTGAGGCCGGTGAGATCGGCCCGGCGCATGTCCGTGTTGTAGGCGTCGGCGTCGGTCAGGTCGACGCCGACCAGCTTCGCGTCGTCGAACTGGGCCGCGTACGTCCTGGCGCGCACCATCGTGGCCCCGCTCAGGTCGGCCCCCTCGAAGTGCGCGTTGTAGGGCACCGAGTCGTCCATGGTCGCCTCGCGCAGGTCGGCGCCGCGCAGGTTCGCGTAGTACAGCTCCGCCTCCGACAGGTCGGCGCCGCGCAGCTTGGCCCCGGCCATCTCGGCGTTCCCGAGGCGGGCGCCCTTGAGCGAGGCGCCCCGCAGGTCGGCCCCGGTGAGGAGGCTGCGCACGACCACGCCGTCCAGCTTCGCCTTCCGCAGGTCGGCGCAGGACAGGTCGGCGGGCAGCGCGACGCGGGTGAGGTCCCTGCCGGCCAGCCTGGGACCGCTGCCGGGCCTGCAAGCGGCCCTGGCGCCCGCCGCCGCCCGGCTGTCCTGGACGGTCTCGGTGTCCCGGACGGTCCAGGTGTTCTGAACGGTCCCGGTGTCCTGGACGGTCCCGGTGTCCTGGACGGAGTGAGCCGACGCAGAGGGGGCGGGGAAGAGGGCGGCGGGCAGGAGCACGGCACCGGCGAGCAGGCGGGTAAGGCTGAACATGTCTCTCTCACTGTCTCCCCCCGAGGCGCGCGGACCCGGCCGGCGGGGGAGAGCGGTGCCGGGCGGGAGTTCGTGGACAGGCCGGTGTGGGTGAGGCCCCGAGGGGAGGGGCCGCCCGATGGACCATACGGGAACGCGACCCTTTATAGGAGGGCCCGGTTGCGGCCCGCTTGCGAACCGCCTTCCACCGCTTCCTCGTTCCCGCCGTGTCCCTGTTCCCGCCGTGTCGCGGACGGGCTTCCGTTTCCCCGTCACGCCGTGTCGCGGACGGTCTCCTGTTCCGGTTCCTCCCGCCGTACCGTGGAGGGCCCTCGGCCTTGGCAGCCTCGGCCCTTTCCTTTCCGGCCGGCTCGGCTCCCGCCGCGGCCCGGACCTCTCCCGCGCGAATCGCGGCACCGCTGAGCGCGGCACCGCGACGGCGGTACGGAGTGGTGCTACAGCGGCTCCGAGTCGTTCGTCCGGGACTGTTGCGCCCAGGCGAGCTGCTCGTTCCCGCGCAGCTCCTCCTCTGCGGTCTGCTCCACCCTGGCCATGGCCCAGCGCAGGATCGGCGGCGCCATGAGCGAGGTCACGATCGCCACCAGAACGACGATCGTGTAGACCTCGACGCTGAGGATGCCCAGCCGCAGGCCGACCATGGCCACGACCACCTCGATCACACCCCGCGCGTTGAGACCCGCGCCCAGGGCCAGGGCCTCCCACTTGTTGAGCCTGCTGAAACGCGCCCCCGCGTACGCCCCGACGAACTTGCCGATGATCGCCACGGCCAGGATGGCGAGCCCGGCGAGCAGGACCATCGGGTCGGCCAGGGACGTCAGGTCCATGCGCAGACCGGCGGTGGCGAAGAAGATCGGCGCGAAGCCGGAGAGCACCACCGTGCGCAGCGGGGCGAGCCGCGCCGGGTCGACGCCGCCCGCGTTGCCGATCAGGATGCCGCACACGAAGGCGCCGAAGACGGCTTCCAGGCCCATCGCGTGCGTGGCGGCGGCGGAGAGCAGGAGCAGCACGGCCGCGGTCGCGACGGCGGCGCCGGAGTCCTCCTCGCCCCGGGAGGTGAGCCGGAACGCGTGCCGCACCAGCGGGCGGCCCACGGTGAGGGCGAAGACCACGACCGCCAGCAGGCAGGCCAGCGAGATCAGCACGTTCCCCGCGCGCAGGCCGGTGGTGGCCATGGCCGACACGATCGACAGCATGAACCAGCCGAACGCGTCGTCGATCATGCCCGCGGCCAGCGTGAGCTGCCCGACGTTGCGGTGGAGCAGCTTCATGTCCATGAGGGTCTTGGCGATGACCGGGATGGCGCTGACGCACATCGCGACGCCGAGGAAGAGCGCGAAGACCAGGGTCTCCGTGCCGGTGGGAATGAGCGTGGCCGGGAGCAGGAATCCCGCGCCGACGCCGAACGCGAGCGGCACCACCAGCCCGCCGATGCTGACCCCGGCGGCCGTGGAGCCCCGGCGCCGGATCAGCCCCATGTCCATGTGGATCCCGGTGATACCGACGAGCAGCAGCACGCCGATCTGCCCGACCGCGTCGAGCAGGTGGAACTGGGCGCTGTCCTGCGGGAACAGCCAGGTGGACAGGTCCGGTGCGACGTGCGCCAGGAACGACGGGCCCAGGAGCACGCCGACGAACAGCTCGCCGACGACGGCGGGCATGCCGAACCGCCTGGCGAGGCGTCCGAAGACGAGGGCGAGCAGCAGGAGCAGCCCGACCTGGAGCAAGAAGATCAGCAGTTGGTGCGCGGCGATCGGCGCCACCGGCGCCGCGAGCGAGACGTGCACGACAGACCCCTCCGGTCTCTCACAAGGCACCGCACTGTCTCCCCAGTCAGGACGGCACGGCGTTCAGCCTGACAAAACGAAGATCGGCAATCAATTCTTGAAGAGTTACCCAAAATATGCGTACACACGTGTTTCGCATGCTTTGTGGGAGACATCACATGGCCGACCACGTTTCACTCGCGGGAGTCCGTGGAGGTGAGAGGGCCGGAGGGCGTGAAATCGTCTCGGCGGCGGATCGATATCTCCCATCCCGCCGTCCATCCCGCCATTCGGGAGGGACTGTTTCGCCTCCGGGGTGGACACGGCGGCACCGCGAACGGATCCGGTGGTCCTCCGCTCACCCGCCGACCGGGAAAGACCGTCTCACCTCCGGCGCGAACACCGTGGTGCCGCCGGTGTGAACACCGTGGCGCCGCCGGCGCGAATCCGGCGGCCCCGGCTCAACCGCCGGAGGGGCCCAGCAGGGTGTCGACCAGGGCGCGGCCGTATCCGGGCGCGAGGGAGTCGCTCAGGAAGAGGACGCGGTACATCATCGGTGCCAGCACGTGGTCCAGCACCAGGTCCAGCGCGGGCACGTCCTCGCCGCGCCCGGCGGCGCGGGTGAGGATGATCTGGATACGGCTGCTGGCGTACGCGCAGCACTGCGCGGTGCTCCGGCCGCTGCCGTCGTCGCCGGCGACCACGTCGCGGGCGAACGCGCGCCCGGTGGGGGAGGACATCTCCTCCAGCCACTCCTCGGCCCACGTCGCGAGGTCGTCCCGCAGGTTGCCGAGGTCGGCCGGGGGGCCGTCGGGCCGCATGTGCTCAAGGGCGACGTCGGCCAGCAGTTCCTGCAGGTCGCCCCACCTGCGGTAGACGGTCGAGGGGGTCACGCCCGCGCGGGCGGCGACGAGCGGCACGGTCAGGTCGGCGCGGTCGCGCTCGGCCAGCAGGGCCCGGACCGCCTCGTGGACGGCCTGCTGCACCCGCGCGCTCCGGCCCCCGGTGCGTACCGCCTGCCTCGTACCCATGATCAGAGCTTAACGCAAAATATTTGCTTCAGTGGGTCTCGGTGTGTACGTTGCTAAACGCAAATCCTTTGCTTTAAAGCTCCGGGAGTCCCTCCATGTCCTCCGTGACCTCGACGCTGCCCGCCCAACGGATCCGCCTGGGGTCGGGCGCGGCCATGGTGCTCCTGGCGACGACCCTCACCACCTTCATGGCCGCCGCCAGCGCGCCCACCCCGCTGTACGCCGTGTACCAGGGCCACTGGGGCTTCTCCTCCAGCGTCCTGACCGCCATCTACGCCATCTACGCCGTGAGCCTGCTGGTGGCGCTGCTCACCGTGGGCTCCCTGTCGGACCACATCGGGCGCCGCCCGGTGATCCTCGGGGCGGTGGCGCTGGAGACGGTCGCGATGGTGATCTTCGCCTCCGCCGACGGGGTGACCGCCCTGGTGGCCGCGCGCGTCGTGCAGGGCTTCGCCACCGGGGCCGCGACCGGGGCGCTGGGAGCGGGCCTGCTGGACGCCGACCGGACGCGCGGCCCGCTGGTCAACAGCGCGACGCCCGCCCTGGGCCTGGCGGCGGGGAGCCTGGGATCGAGCCTGCTCGTGCAGTACCTGCCCGCGCCGACGCGGACGGTGTTCGTCGTCCTGATCGTCGCGTTCGTGCTGCAGGGCGTCGCGATCCTCCTGCTGCCCGAGTCCGTCGGCCGCCGGGCGGGCGCGCTGGCCTCGCTGCGCCCGCACGTCAGCGTGCCCGCCGGGGCGCGCCGGGTCCTGCTGCTGGTCACCCCGATCACCGTGGCCGGATGGGCGCTCGGCGGGTTCTACCTGTCCCTGGGGCCGTCCCTGGCCCGCGAGGTCACCGGCTCGGGGTCGGTCGTGGTGGGCGGCCTGCTGGTCTTCGCGCTCACCATCAGCGGCACCGTCGCGATCCTCGCCCTGCGCTCGGTCCCCGCCCCGCGCGCCATGCGGGTGGCCTCCGTGCTCCTGGCCCTCGGCGTCGGCGTGACCCTGCTCGGCGTGAACACCGGCTCGGTGGCGCTGTTCTTCGCCGGTACGGTCGTCGCCGGGCTGGGCTTCGGCGCGGGCTTCCAGGGGGCCGCGCGCACCCTGCTGCCGGCCGCGGCCCCGCACGAGCGGGCCGGGCTGATGGCCGCCTTCTACATCGTCAGCTACCTCGCCATGGGCATCCCCGCCACCGTCGCCGGGATCGTCGCGGGCCTCCTGCCGCTCGCCGAGCTCACCACGTACTACGGGATCGTCCTCGCCCTCCTGGCGCTGGCCGCGCTGGCCGGGACGTTCCTGCTCCGCGAGCGGCTCCCCGAGGCGGCGCGCGCGGCGTGACCGCTCCCCGGCGCTGCCTGGTGAACCCGGCGGCTGCCTGGTGAACCCGGCGTGGAAGGCTGTCAATCATGACTAATCTGGACATTCCAACAGTGAAGCTGGTCAACGGCGCGGACATCCCGCAGGTCGGCCTGGGCACCTGGCCCATGTCGGACGAGGAGGCGGAGGTCGCGGTCGCCGGCGCCGTCGAGATGGGCTACCGGCTGGTGGACACCGCCTACGCGTACCGCAACGAGGTCGGGGTGGGGCGCGGGCTGCGGGCGAGCGGCGTGCCGAGGGAGGAGCTGTTCGTCACCACCAAGCTGAACGGCGAGTGGCACGGGTACGACGCCGCGCAGGAGGCCTACCAGGCCAGCCTGGACCGGCTCGGGCTCGACTACGCCGACCTCTACCTGATCCACTGGCCGCTGCCGCGCAAGGACCGCTACGTGGAGGCGTGGAAGGGCATGGTCAAGCTGCTGAAGGACGGCCGCGTACGGGCGATCGGCGTGTCGAACTTCAAGCCGGCCCACATCGACCGGCTGCTGGCCGAGACCGGTGTGGTGCCCGACGTGAACCAGATCCAGCTCAACCCGTTCTTCACCCGTGACGAGACCCGCGCCTACGACGCCGGGCACGGGATCGCGACCCAGTCCTGGGGGCCCATCGGGCAGGGCGGCGACCTGCTGGAGCAGCCGGTCGTCACGGCCGCCGCCGAGCGGCACGGCAGGACCCCCGCACAGGTCGTGCTGCGCTGGCACATCGAGCTCGGCCTGATCACCGTGCCGAAGTCGTCCAGCCCCGAGCGGATGAGGGCCAACGCCGACATCTTCGGCTTCACCCTCACCCCCGAGGAGGTGGCGGAGCTGTCCTCCCTCGACCGGGGCGAGGCCGCCGCGACCGACTCCGACTCCGTCGGCCACTGACCCCACGGGGTTTCCCGCCCTCGCGCCTTCTCGCCTGAAGGCCGATTCGACCGCCGGCCGGGCGGCCGGCCCGCTCTCGCGCGCCGGCCGCCCGGCCGTTTCGGCATGTCCGGCACCTTGACGTGTCAGGCCGTCGCGACGCGGGACGCGGGGCGGTGACGGGCGCGTGACCACGGGAGTACGGGGGGTGAGCGGGGCTCTCGCGGGCACACCTGACCACGAGAATAATTCACAGTTAACCTATAGAGATAGTAGATTTAAGCGAGACCAGCCCACATGAGGCCATCGGCCAGCGGCAGAGGCGCACCGTCGGGGGGACTTTCGGATGCACATCACGGCCCGGAGCGACTACGCCATAAGGGCGATGCTGGTCATCGCCCTGAGCGATCCCGCCCCGGTCAAGTCGGAGACGATGGCCCAGGCGCAGGAGATTCCGGCGAGTTTCCTGCGCGGCATCCTGACCGACCTGCGCCGCGCCGACCTCGTCTTCGCCCAGCGGGGCCACGAGGGCGGCTTCACGCTCACCCGGCCGCCCGTCGACATCTCGGTCGGGGACGTCCTGCGCGCCGTCGCCGGCGAGCTGACCTCGGTGCGGGGGCTGCCGACCGGCGACGTGGCCTACTTCGGGGAGGCGGTGCGGCTGCGCACGGTGTGGCTGAACATCGAGACGTCGGTGAACGCCATCGTCGACACCGTCAGCCTGGCCGCCCTGCTGTCGCCGGTGGCCGAGGCGGGCAGGCGGCGCAGGGCCTGACGCCGGGCGTGGGATGAAGATTCCCATACCTTGAGACGCCTTGCTCGAAACGTGACTTGACGTCGCCTTGGCATTCAATCACGATAATTCCTATCAACAGAGTAGGAAAAACAGGAAGGGGGGCGTTGTGCGTGCGCTCATCCTCTTAGGCCTGGTCGGCTTCGCGGCACAGCTCGTCGACGGAAGCCTCGGCATGGCCTACGGTGTCACCTCGACGACGCTGCTCCTGGCCATCGGCACCAACCCCGCCGCCGCCTCGGCCACCGTCCACCTCGCCGAGATCGGCACGACCCTCGCCTCGGGCATCTCCCACTGGCGCTTCAACAACATCGACTGGAAGGTCGTCGCCAAGATCGGTATCCCCGGCGCCATCGGCGCTTTCGCGGGAGCCACCTTCCTGTCCGGCCTCTCCACCGAGGTCGCGGCACCGGTCATGTCGATCATCCTGCTCGCGCTGGGCCTTTACGTCCTGATCCGCTTCACGGCCTTCGGCCTCCCGCGCGGCAACCTGGGCAAGCCGCTGCGCAAGCGCTTCCTCGCGCCCCTCGGCCTGGTCGGCGGATTCGTCGACGCCACCGGCGGTGGCGGCTGGGGCCCGGTCGGCACCCCGGCGATCCTGGCCAGCGGGCGCCTGGCGCCGCGCAAGGTGATCGGTTCCATCGACGCCAGCGAGTTCCTGGTCGCCGTCGCAGCCAGCATCGGCTTCCTCTACGGCATCGGCTCCGAGAACATCAACTTCTCCTGGGTCGCCGTGCTGCTGATCGGCGGCGTCATCGCGGCCCCCATCGCCGCCTGGCTCGTCCGCCACATCCCGCCGCGCATCCTGGGCTCCGCCGTCGGCGGCGTCATCGTCCTGACCAACGTCAGGACCCTGCTGCGCAGCGACTGGGTCGACGCCTCCAGCGGCGTGCAGACCGTCGCCTACATCACCATCGCCGTCATCTGGGCCGCCGCCATCGCCTACTCGGTCCGCGAGTACCGCCGTGACCGCGACAACGAGACGGTCGAGGCGATCGAGGAGGAGGAGAGGCGTCGCGCCGCGGAGCAGGAGACGGCCGGCACCGCCAGCTGAGCCCGGCACGTCCTCCGGCACGTCCGGTTCGCCATACCCGAAGGCCCCTCTCGCCGCCGCGAGAGGGGCCTTCGTGCTGTGCCGCCCTTCGCGAGTCCCGTACGGGGGCGGCACGCGCCGTTCCCGTGACGGCGTGTCATGTACGCGTTCGCCGGGCGGTCACTTTCCGTTCGGGGCAGGCTTCTCGCCGTTACAGGGCTGTCTGTAATCGATTAACTACTTTATCGAAATATGGGTGCTTTTCATAACAAATGTCCAGAAAAGTGAACTTGTGAATCGAACGCGTAACGCGACTCCTGTTGACGTGGGCGGTCAGGAATCACCACATTGTCCTTTGGCAGATACGGTCGTCCGTTTCTCTCCTTGGTAGAGGACAAAAACCGCCGCCACCGCTGTCGCGTCCCCCTGAACCGTTCGAGTCAAGGAATCCACTTGGCACTCATGCCCTACGGCGGATCGCGGCTGCTCGCCGCCGCGGTCGCCCTGGCGGTACTCGCGGTGACCCCGCCGACGTACGCCACCACCAGGCTCGACACCATCCGGCTCGACCCCGCACCGGCCGCGGGAACACCCGCCCACGGCGCCGCGGCGGTCACCCGCACCATCACCCTGATCACCGGTGACAAGGTCACGGTCCGCTCCGGCGGCGCCGGGACCGGTACCACGGTGGTGCGGGGCCCCGACGGCGAACCCGTCGGCGCCCGCGTCACCACCGTGGGCACCGACACCTACGTCTATCCCGACAGCGCGACGCCCTACCTCTCCGCGGGGCTGCTCGACAGGCGGCTGTTCAACGTCACCCGCCTGCTGGCCGACGGCTACGACGACGCCAACGTCGACCACCTCCCGCTGATCGTCACCTACGCGGACGCCTCCGCCGCCCGCGCCGCGAAGTCGCTGCCCGAGGGCGCCACGAAGGTCCGTACCCTCAGCAGCATCAAGGGCGCGGCCGTCACCGAGGACCGCGACAAGGCCGCGAGCTTCTGGTCCGCGCTCACCGGCGGCCGGGCCACGGCGCCCGGCACCCGTGAAGGCGGGCGCGGGAACGCCGCGCCCGCCTTCACGGGTGGTGTCACGAAGGTCTGGCTGGACGGCAAGGTCAAGGTCGACCTGGCCGACACCGTCGCGCAGATCGGCGCCCCCGAGGTCTGGGCGGCGGGCAACACCGGCGAGGGCGTCGACGTCGCCGTCCTGGACACCGGCGTCGACGCGGGCCACCCCGACCTGGCCGGCCAGATCGAGTCCTCCGCCAGCTTCGTACCCGGAGAGGAGGTCACCGACCGGCACGGCCACGGCACCCACGTCGCCTCCACGATCGCCGGCACCGGCGCCGCCTCGGGCGGCAGGGAGAAGGGTGTCGCCCCCGGAGCCGAGCTGCACGTCGGCAAGGTCCTCAGCGACCAGGGACAGGGGCAGGACTCCTGGATCGTGGCCGGCATGGAGTGGGCCGCCAGGGACCGGAAGGCCAAGGTCGTCAGCATGAGCCTCGGCACCGACGCGCCCACCGACGGCACCGACCCGATGAGCCAGGCCGTCAACGCGCTCAGCGCCGAGACCGGTGCCCTGTTCACCATCGCGGCGGGCAACGCCGGACCCTCCGAGCGCACGGTGGGCGCCCCGGGCGCCGCCGACGCGGCCCTCACCATCGCGGCGGTGGACACCTCCGACCACCTCGCCGACTTCTCCAGCCGGGGCCCGAGGCTGGTCGACGGCGCGCTCAAGCCGGAGCTCAGCGCTCCCGGCGTCGGCGTGCTGGCGGCCCGGTCCCAGTACGCGCAGACGGGCGAGGGCCCGTACACGACCATGAGCGGCACCTCGATGGCCACCCCGCACGTCGCGGGCGCCGCCGCCCTCCTCGCCGCCGCGCACCCCGGCTGGACCGGCGGGCAGCTGAAGGACGCGCTGATGAGCACGTCCAAGGGCACCCCCGACCACACCGCCTACGAGGCCGGCACCGGCCGCCTGGACGCGCGGGCCGCCACCACCGCCACCCTGTTCGCCACCGGCAGCGCCTACCTGGGCATCCACCCGCTGGAGGAGGAGCAGGGCGGCAGGCCCGAGCGGCAGGTGACCTACACCAACACCTCCGGCGCCGAGGTCGTCCTCGACCTCGCGCTCAAGGTCGCCGGTGCCCCGGACGGCCTGTTCGCCCTGTCCGCCTCCCGGGTCGTCGTCCCGGCGGGCGGCACCGGCACCGTCACCATCACCGCCGACCTCGCCCGCGTGTCGGAGAAGAACGGCTACACCGGGTGGATCGAGGCGTCCGCGGGCGGCGGCCCGGTGCTCGCCCGCACCGTCGTCGGCGTCAGCACCGAGGACCAGCCCCGCCACCTCGTCATCAAGGCCAAGGACCGTGACGGCGCCCCGATGAGCGGCCAGATCAACCTCCTGCGCGAGGGCGACCCCGCCGACGGCTACTACAGCTTCCTCACCTTCACCGGAGAGGTGGACGTCCTGGTGCCCCAGGGCAGGTACTCGGTGTGGATGTGGGGCGAGGTGCGAGGCACGCACGGTCCCTCCTCGCTCGGTTTCGCGCTGCTCAACGAGCCCCTGGTCACCGTCGAGGACGACACCGTCGTGACCCTGGACGCCGCCACCGTGCGCGAGGCGAAGGCCGTCACGCCCCAGGAGAGCGCCGACGCCGAGACCCGCGTCGACTACCACCGCACGCTGGGCGACACGGCCTCCGTCGCCGACTCCTACACGCTCGGCACCGGGTACGACAGCGTCTGGATCCAGCCCACGAAGCGGGTGCGCGAGGGACGGCTGTCCATCGGCACGCGCTGGCGCAAGATCCAGCCGCTCCTCACCGTGAGCTCGGACGGGCAGGCGTACGACGACCTGTGGATCCAGCCGGGGGCCGGCCTCCTGCCCGAGGGCTCGTGGAACCTGCCCGCCGTCTTCGCGGGCGGGGGCCGCACGGCCGACTACGCCGGGCTGGACGTCAAGGGGAAGATCGCGGTCGTCCGCTACGGGGACACCGACGAGCAGGTGCCCGCCGCCGTGGCCGCCGGGGCGAAGCTGCTGCTGATCGTCAACGACGAGGTGGGACGGCTCCGCGAGCCGATCAGGAGGACGCCCCTGACCGTGGCGTCACTGACCAGGGACGAGGGCGAGCAGCTCATCTCCCGCCTCGGGAAGGGGGCGGTCCGGCTGCGCACGGTCTCCAGGCCCGACACCGGCTACCTCTACGACCTGGTCCGGCGCTGGGAGCAGTCCGTTCCCGGCGACCTGACCTACCGTCCCGCGCACCGCGACCTGGCGCGGGTCGACGTCGACTTCCGCAACGACCCGGCGGCCGAGGTGTTCGAGTACCGCTTCGACGTCGTCCCCGGCCTGAACACCAAGGTGGGCTACACGCTGCTGAGCAGGTCGAAGGGCGAGCGCACCGACTGGGTCACCCCGGGAGACTCCGTGCGCTGGACGTCCGAGGCGGAGGTCCCGCGGGCGACGTGGCAGTTCTCGGGGGAGAGGTCCTACCGGGCGGGGAGCACCACCGGCGAGCAGTGGTTCGGCCCGATCCAGCGCCCGAGGGTGAACGACTCCATCGCGCTCCCGGTCCGCGAGGGAAACACCCTCCGCGTCCAGGTGCCCGGCTGGGGCGACTCCGGCGCCGACCACGTCGGACTGTCCGGCATCGGCCAGATCGACCAGCTGACGTCGCTCCACCAGGGGGACACCCTCGTCGCCGAGACCCCCGGCTACGTCCTGGACGCCGAGGTCGGCCAGGCCAGGCTTCCGTACCGCCTCGTCACCACGACGGAACGCGACGCCGCGGTCTACCCGACCTCCACCACCACGCGGACCGTGTGGAACTTCACCTCGGCACCCTCCGGCTCCGCCGAGCCGGTCCGGCTGCCGCTGGTGCAGCTCGACTACGCCGTGGACACCGGCGCGGACGGCAGGGCCTCCCGCTCGGCCGCCCTCACCCTTCTCCCCTCGCACCTGCCGGGAGGGCCGAAGTCGTCCACGATCCGTTCGGGCGAGCTCCAGGTCTCCTACGACGACGGCGTCACCTGGCGCGCCGAGCGCCTGACCCGCACCGGCGACGGGTGGAGGGCCAGGCTGAACGCCCCGTCCCGCGCCCGGTACGTCAGCCTGCGGGCCGGCGCCGGGGACGAGAGGGGCAACACCGTCGAGCAGACGATCGTCCGAGCCTTCGAGCTGAAGTAGACCGGGCTTAACCGGACCGGGCTTAACCGGGCCGGGCCGAGTCGGACGCGAACGGCACCGTCCGTCACGGGTGAACGGCACCGCCCGCCCGTCAGGCGGGCGGTGCCGTTCGTCGCGGATGGCACCCCGTCAGGCGCGGGTGGTGCCACCCGTCAGGCGTGAGCGGCACCCCCGGTCAGACGTCAGGTGCGGGCGGTGCCGTTCGGCGGGCCGGAGCCCTCCGGGGGGCCGAAGTGCTCCGAAACGCGCTCGGCGGGGTAGGCGCCGCGCTCGGTCACGATCCTCGTCACCAGGTGCGGCGGGGTCGCGTCGAAGGCCGGGTAGTGGCCGGTCACGCCCTCGCCCGCGGTGCGCGTGCCCAGGACGTGCAGGACCTCGTCGCCGTCCCGCCGCTCGATGACGACGTCGTCGATCCCCCGAGCCCGTGGGTCGGGCGCCGGGATTATCACGTAGTACGGGACGTCGAAGGCGCGGGCGGCCAGCGCCACCCCGAGCGTGCCGACCTTGTTCACCACGTGCCCGTCCATCGTCACCCGGTCCGCCGCGGTCAGCGCCACGTCGGCGAGCCCGTCGGACAGCACCGAGGCCACCATCCCGTCGGTGATCAGGGTGGGCCGGTAGCCCATCTCCACCAGCGTCGGCGCGGTCAGCCGCGCCCCCTGCAGGTAGGGCCGGGTCTCGGTGCAGACGAACTCCAGCCGCTTGCCCGCCTCCTGCGCGGCCTCGACGGTCGCGATCAGGTAGGCGTCCGCCCAGCAGTGGGTGAGGACGCGGGCGCCGTCGTCGAGCAGCGCCGCCGCGTGCCTGCCCATCGCCGCGCTGCCGGCCAGGTAGGCGGCGTCGTGCCCGGCCGCCGCCCGGGTCACGGCCTCCACCAGCTCGTCCCCGTACGCCTCGGGCAGCGGCCCGTCCACAGTGGCGGCCAGGACGGCCTCCACGGCGTCGCGGATGTGGTTGTTCGTGGGCCGGGTCGCGATCAGCCGGTCGCCCGCCCCGCGCAGCCGCGCCGCCGCCCGGCCCGGCGGCTCGCGCCGCGCCTCGCGGGCGGCCAGCGTCATCCCGGCGGTCGCCGCGAACGAGGGGCCCGTGCTCTGCGTGACCATCCGCTCGATGGCCACCGCGACGTCCTCGCTGGTGGCACAGCGCACCCAGCGGTGCTCGAAGGGATAGACCCGGCGGTCGAGGATCTCCACGGCGTCCTCGGTGATCCGGACGGAGTCCGCGAGGACGGGGCGCCTGCCGGTCGTGCTCATGAGACCTCCAGCGGGGGAACGGGCGGCCGGCCGCACCGGGTGCTCTCCGGCGTCGCCGCCGGCACCGCGACCCGCGGTGCCTTGCGCATATGCCCCGTTTGGGAGGCCCGTACCTCCGGGTGGCGGGCCGCTCCTGGATAGCCCGCCCTCCGGAGGTACGAGGAATCAGGCGAGCTTCTCGCCGATCTCGGCGATCTGGGCGCGCTGCGCGGCGATCATCGTCTCCGCCAGCTGGATGGTGGGCCGGTGCCTGCCCAGCGCGATCACGACCTGGGCCATCTGGACGCCGCTGTTGAGGTGCTTGCCCAGCACGCTCAGCCACAGCCTGTCGAAGGCGGCGCCCGACCGTCTCTCCAGGGAGGAGATCTGGGTGGCGGACAGCATGCCCGGCATGTCGTGCACGGCCTTGTCGTTCTCCGCCGGCACCTCGACGTTCCACATCTGCAGCCAGTCGGACATCAGGTCGATGTCATGGGACTCCTGATCCTTGATCTTCGCGGCCAGGTCGCGCACGTAGGAGTTCTCGCTCCGGCCCTCCACCAGGCCGGCGAGCTGGATCGTCTGGCGGTGGTGGGGGATCATCTCCTGGGAGAAACGGACATCCGCGTCCGCCCGGTCTCCGGCCAGTCCCACCGCCTGGACGGGAGAGGCGTTCGTCGCGGCCGCTGATGAGCACCCGGTGACCAACATGGCGGAGACCAGCAAGGTGGCGGCCAAAGGCCGTCGTTTGCGCGATCGCCGGGTGCTCATCGAGATCACTGCCCCTTTCCTGCGGGTGGGAAGGATCATTCGTGCCGTTCCGCCCTGAGATACGCGGACCCCACCCAGGGGGTTCAGGGTCCGCCGGAATCGGGTGCCCAAAATTCGGACACCCGATTCCGGCCCGCACCGTGGGGCCCGGAGGAGCGACGGCCTCCGAGCGCGCCCCTCCGGAACAGCCGGGGACGTCGCGCGGCCCGGGGGAGCGGCGACCTCCCTGGCCCACTCCTCCGGAGGGACCGGGGACGTCGCGCGGTGGCCCGGCCGCCGGGTGGGTCAGCCGGGGACGTCGCGGTGGTCGGAGATGCTGTCGAGCCAGGCGCGGTGCAGGTCGGCGTAGCGGCCCGCCCGCCCGATGAGCTCGCCGGGCGGGCCGTCCTCCATGATCCTGCCGCCGTCCATCACCAGCACCCGGTCGGCGATCTCGACGGTCGACAGGCGGTGCGCGATGATGAGGGCAGTCCGGTTCGCGAGGACCGTCCGCATCGCCCGCTGCACCAGCCGCTCGCCGGCGACGTCCAGGCTGGACGTCGCCTCGTCGAGGATGAGCACCGCCGGGTCGGCCAGGAACGCCCTGGCGAACGCCACCAGCTGCCGTTGCCCGGCCGACAGCCGGCCGCCGTGCTTGCCGACCTGGGTGTCGTACCCCTCGGGAAGCGCGGAGACGAACGCGTCGGCGCCGATCGAGCGGGCCGCCGCCACCACGTCGGCCATGCTCGCGCCCGGCCGCCCGAACCTGATGTTGTCCGCCACCGACCCGCTGAACAGGAAGTTCTCCTGGGTGACCAGGACCACCGCCGCGTGCCGGGACTCCTCGCCGAGGTCGCGCAGGTCGATGCCGTCCAGCAGTACCCGGCCCGCCACCGGGTCGTAGAACCTGGAGACCAGCTTCGCCAGCGTGGTCTTACCCGCCCCGGTGGTGCCGACCAGCGCCAGGGTCTGCCCGGCGGGGACCGCCAGGTCCAGCCGGGGTATCACGGGGGTGCCGTCCAGGTAGGAGAACTCCACTCCCTGGAACTCGATCCTGCCGCGTGGCCGCTCCAGCGTCACCGGGTCGCCGGGTTCGGCCACCACGGGACGCTCCTGCAGCACCCCGGAGAGCTTCTCCAGCGCGGCCCCGGCGGACTGGAACGTGTTGTAGAACTGCGAGATCTCCTGCATCGGCTCGTAGAACTGGCGCAGGTAGAGCAGGAAGGCGGCGAGCACGCCCACCGTGACCTCGCCCTGGATCGCCAGCGTGCCCCCGTAGAGCAGGACGGCCGCGACCGTCACGTTCCCGATCAGCTTGACGCCCGGGGAGAAGATCGCGACCAGGTGCATGCTCCGCTTGTTGGCGTCGCGGTAGTCGGTGTTCAGCTGGGAGAAGATCTCCTGGTTGCGCGGCTCCCCGCGGAACGCCTGGACCGCGCGCATGCCGGCCATCGACTCCACGAAGTGCACGATCACCAGGGCCACGGTCTCCCGGGTCCTGCGGTAGATGATGCTCGACTGGCGCCGGAACCAGCCGGTGAACAGCATCAGGACCGGCAGCGGGAGCAGCGCGACCACGCCGAGGTGGACGTCCAGGACGAGCAGCAGGACCGCCGTGCCGACCAGGGTCAGTACGGCGGTGACGAGGTCGTCGAACCCCGACTGCAGCATCTCGGAGATGGCGTCGATGTCGGAGGTGAGCCGGGAGACGACCCGGCCCGAGGTGTAGTCCTCGTGGAACGACAGCGACAGCCTCTGGAAGTGCACGAACACCCGCCGCCGCAGCTCCAGCAGGATGCTCTGGCCGATGCGCCCGGCCATCCTGAGGAATATCCGCCGGGTCACCAGCTGGACGGCCGCCGCCGCCAGGATCGCCCCGACGACCGTCACCAGCGTCCGAGGTCCCTCGCCCGCCACCATCGGCGGGATGCCCGCGTCGATGCCCACCTTGACCAGGTAGGGGATGGCGAGCGAGGCGACGTTGCAGGTCACGATGATCGCGACGAGCAGGACGATCTCCCTGCGGTACGGGCGCAGCAGGTCGCCGAGCAGCCGCCTGGACCTGTCGCGCAGCAGGAAGGACACCCGCGCCGACAGCTCGTCCTGGTTCTCCGCCGCGACCCCCCGCCACTCCCGGGAGCCGCTCGACCCGTCCGAGCTGTTCGCGGCCTCGGCGCCGGAGGGGTCGGAAGGTTCGCCGGAAGGGCCGGAAGGACCTGAGGGTTCGGCGGACCTGGAAGGGCCGGTGGAAGGTTCGGTCACGCTCACAGCCGTGCCTCCTCTGCGTCCGGGTCGGCCGACAGCAGCGCGCGGTACTCGGGCACGCTCGCCATGAGCTCGTGGTGCTCGCCGACGTGCGCGATCGTGCCGTCCAGCAGCAGGGCCACCCTGTCGGCGAGAAGCACGGTGGAGGCCCGGTGGGCGACGACGATCCCGGTGGCCTCGCGCAGCACGTGCCGCAGCGCCTCCTCCACCAGGGCCTCGGTCTCGACGTCCAGGGCCGACAGCGTGTCGTCCAGCACGAGGATCCTGGGACGGCTGAGAACCGCGCGCGCCAGCGCGAGCCGCTGGCGCTGGCCGCCGGACAGGGACATGCCCTGCTCGCCGATCCTGGTCTCCAGCCCCCACGGCAGCGCGTGGACGAACCCGGCCTGGGCGATCCGCAGCGCCTGCTCGATCTCCTCCTCGCTCGCGTCGTGCCGTCCCAGCGTGAGGTTCTCCCTGACGCTCATCGAGAACAGCGTCGGCTCCTCGAAGGCCGTGGCGACCGTCGAGCGCAGCGTGGTCAGCGGCAGGTCGCGGACGTCGACCCCGTCGATCGTGACCCGGCCGGCGCCGACGTCGTACAGGCGGGGGACCAGGGAGGTCAGCGTGGTCTTGCCCGACCCCGTCGCGCCCACGACCGCCACCGTCTCTCCCGGCCGCACCTCCAGCCAGACGTCGTGGAGCACCGGCTCCCCGGCGCCGGGGAAGGTGAACCCCGCCCCCTCGAAGCGCAGGTGCCCCCGGGGTCGCTCGATCACGCCGGTGCCCCCGACGATCCCCGGTTCGGTGTCGAGCACCTCCATCACCCGGTCCGCCGCGGTCATCGCCTCCTGCCCCATCGTCATGATGAAACCGAGCGCGGAGATGGGCCAGACCAGCTGCAGCATCAGGGTGGCGAAGGCCACCAGCGTGCCCAGCGTCAGCGTGCCCGAGCCGACCGCCAGGGCGCCGAGCAGCAGCACGAGCGCGAGGGTGATGTTCGGGATCACCTCGAGGAAGGTGAAGAACCTGGCCGACAGCCGGACCTTCTCCATCGAGGTCCGGTAGACCTTCAGCGCTCCCTCCTCGAAGATCCCGGAGACGTACCGGCCCCGGCCGAACGCCTTGATCGTACGGATGCCCGCCGCCGACTCCTCGACGACCGTGGCGAGGTCGCCCTGCTCGTCCTGGACCCGGCGGGAGATGGTGATGTACGTGCGCTCGAAGCGCAGGGTGGTGACCATGATCGGCACCGCCGAGGCGACGACCAGCAGCCCGAGCGGCCAGTACATGTGGAGCAGCAGCCCGGTCACCGTCGCGATCTGGACGCTGGTCAGGACGAGGAAGAGCAGGCCGAAGCCGAGGAAGCGCCGGATCGTCGACAGGTCGGTCGTCGCCCGCGACAGCAGCTGGCCCGACTGCCAGGAGGAGTGGAAGCCCATCGGCAGCCGCTGCAGGTGGGCGTAGATGTCGTCGCGGATGCTGGTCTCCAGGCCCAGGACGGCGGCGGCGAGCAGCCACCGCCTCAGGAAGGTGAGCAGCGCCTCGACCACGCCCAGTCCCAGGGCGAGCAGCGCGAGGGGAGGCACGGCCCCGGTGTCGCCCCGGGCGACGGGGCCGTCGATGATCTCCTTGCCGATCAGCGGGACGGCGATGCCGATCGCGACCGCGGCGAAGGACACCACCCAGATGACGACCAGGCGGCCGACGTACGGGCGGAGGTAGGACTTCAGGCGCCACAGGGAGCCCGCTCCGGCGCGGCGAGAGGGAAGGGGCCGCGAGGCCGGGGACTCGGTGGCGGTGGCGGTGTGCGGATTGTTGTCTGCGTTGTCGTCTGAGTTCTTGTCCTTGCTGGCTGTGGTGGTTCCGGTATCGGGGGGCATCGGCAGGCGGCACGCTCCTCACGGTGTTCTGACCGGGTGAGAGCCGTCCGGGGCATGGCAGGCCGGAACGCCATCCCTCTCAGCCGGTCTCCCGTGCCACCGCCTCCGGTGGGCGCCCCGTCGGATCACCACCACCCGCGTGACACGGGTGACCCTTCAATTTCCGCACCCGGGTACGGCGTCGGCAACTGATTTGACGGTCCCCATGCTGTAACCACCGGGCCAGAGTGACCGTTGACCACGCCTTTTCCGCCGCTTCCCCGGGCGAACGGCTCGCGGCTCCACCGTCGCCGGGCGGCCTTCCGGCCGGCCGGTACGGGCGCTGGTCGGGCACCGGAATAGGGGGACTAAAATCCCCGATGGTGTTGAGCGCGAGGAGGCGGCCCCGATGGACCTGGAGACGTTGCGCGATGTTTCCGCGCTGAGCGACCCCGTCGAGCGCGCACGGGTCCTGAGCCGTCTCATCACCGACGAGCAGGGACTCGTCGCGGAGGCGGCGAAGATGCGTCGCCAGGCGATCGCCGAGGCCCGTGACGCCGGGATGAGCCTGGAGGACATAGGGACGCGCCTGGGCGTGTCCCCCGGCCGCATCTCCCAGATGAGAAAGGGACCGACGGCCCGCGTCCCCGAGGAATCCGGCGGCCGAGCTCCCGAGGAGTCCGGGGGCCGCGCCTCGGAGGAGTCTGAGGGCCGTGCTCCCGAGGAGTCCGGGGGCCGCGCCTCGGGGGAATCCGCGGTCCACGTCCCCGATGAGCCCGAGGTCCGCACCTCGGAGGAGTCCGGTGACCGTGCTCTCGAGGAGCCCGCAGCCCGTGACGCCGGGGGGGCGGCGGTTCGCGCGCCCAGGGTTCTGGTGCGGCGGGCGTTGCCGACCGATCCCGCCGTGCGGGCCTCCGCCTCCCTGTTCCTCGCCGAGGCGGAGAGGCAGGGCATCACGCCGGACCGCAGGATGCTCTACGTGGGCCCGGAGCCGGCCGGTGATCACGTGGCCGCCTGCCTGCGCGTCGAACCCGGCGCCGAGGTGATCGCCCGCCGGAAGATGATGACGGCGAACGGGATCCCGGTGCGCATCGCCACCAGCTACTTCCGGGCGGACCTGTTCGGGGGCACCCGCATCGCCGAGCCCGGGTTCGTCAGGCCGTCACTCCAGTCGGCCCTGGTCGCCCTCGGTCACACCTTCGGCCACGCCGAGGAGAACCTGACGGCCCGCCCGCCGACATCCTTCGAGTACGAGACCCTGGAGCTCGAACCGGGGGAGTGGGTCGTCCAGGTCCTCCGCGCGGGCTACTCGGACGTGGACGTGCCCGTCCACGTCCTGGAGACCATCTGCGCCGCGAACAGGCACGTCTTCCCGATCGGCCAGGTCTCCGGGCACGACGAGTTCTGACCGGCCCCCGGCCCGCCCGATCCGGTCACGGCAGGCAGGCGGGCCGGTCGGAGACGGAACGGTCGGAGACGGAACGGTCGGAGGTGGAACGGGCCCGGCCGCCCGCGCCATCCGCAGCTATCCGCGCTGTCGGGATGTCAGCCGCCTCGGCGGCGACCTGACACCGGGACGCGCCCACGCGGGGAGACGTTCCCCGCGCGGGAGAAAAGGGGAGGCCGTGGCGGGCGGCGCGGCTGTAGTGTCTGCCCCATGACATGGCGACATTGATCCTGAACGATCGGTCGGTCCGGCGCGAGCTGCCGTGGACCTCCGGAGATGCCGAGCATCCCGAGTCCGCACAGTTCCCGCGAGAAGGACCTCATGACCACTTCTTTTCACCGTGCGCCCGAGCGGCGTGCGAAGCGCTTGGCCGCGACGCTCTACGTCTATACCCTTCTAGATGAGTTCGTCCTGTTCTATCCGTTCTACGTGTTGTTGTTCGTCGACACGGGTCTGTCGACCGCCGAGATCTCCTCGCTCCTGGCGATCTGGTCGATCACCTCCGTCGCGCTGGAGGTTCCCTCGGGGGTGTGGGCCGACGCCGTCTCGCGGCGGGCGCTGCTCGCCCTGGCGCCGCTGCCGGCCGCCGTCGGTTTCGTCCTGTGGGTCGCGGCCCCCTCCTACTGGGCGTTCGCCGCGGGCTTCGTCCTGTGGGGTGCCGGTGGAGCGCTGCAGTCGGGCGCCCTGGAGGCGCTGGTATACACCGAACTCGACCGCCTGGGCGCGGCCGGTCGCTACGCCGCCGTCATGGGTCGCGCCCGCGCGATCGGCACGGGCGCCGTCGTGGTGTCCATGGCGGTGGCCACACCGGTGTTCACCCTGGGCGGCTACCCGCTGATCGCGGCCGGCAGCATCCTGGCCTGCGTGCTCGCCGCGGTGGCCGCGCTGGGCTTTCCCGAACATCGCGCACGCGCCGGGCAGGAAGCCGTACAGGAGCAGGAGGGCGAGGCGGAGCCGGTGGGCGGCTACGCCGCGATCCTGCGCGAGGGGCTGCGGGCGGCGCGCGCCGACCGGCCGACGCGCCGGGCGCTGCTGCTGGTACCGGCGGTGACGGCCGTGTGGGGCTCGCTGGAGGAGTACACCCCGCTGCTCGCGATCGGCACCGGCGTCGCCACGCACGTCGTGCCGCTCCTGGTGCTTCTGGTCTCCGCGGGAATCGCGGCCGGTGGCGTGCTCGCGGGCGCCGGGCGGAGCCTCACGGACCGGAAGTTCGCCGCGCTCCTCACGTTCGGGGCGCTGACGCTCGGCGCGGGCGCGCTCAGCGGGGTCGCGGCGGGGTTCGTCGCCCTCGCGGCGGCCTTCTGCGCCTTCCAGCTGGCGACCGTGCTGGCCGACGTACGGCTGCAGGAGAGCATCACGGGCCCGGCCCGCGCCACCGTGACCTCGCTGGCCGGGCTGGGCACCGAGCTGGCCGCCCTCCTCGTGTACGGCGGTTACGCCGCGGCCTCGGCGCTGACCGGCGACGCCGAGATCTTCACCGCCTTCGCGGTGCCGTACGCCGTCCTCGCCCTGGTCCTGTTCCTCGGCGGGTCCCGCTCGCGAAGGCGCGCGACCGCCCGGACCTCACCCGGTGGTCCGTAAGGTCCCGGGCGGGGGTCAGCGCTTGGTGAAGCGGGGCAGGCCCAGCTCGGCGAAGACCGGGCGGTGGTCGGTGTCCGGGAGGCGGTGGACGCCGAAGCTCCTGATCGCCATGCGCGAGTCGGCGAGCACGTGGTCGATCGTCACCCCGGGGACCGGTTCCCAGCCCTGCTGCGGCCAGGTGGGCGTCAGGCCGTGCCCGGTGACGTCGGCCGCGTCGCGGTAGCCGCTGTCGAGCAGGTCGCGCACCAGCCAGTGGTCGAGGGTGGCGTTGAAGTCACCCGCGAGCACCCGCAGCTGCCCGCCCGCCCTGGGCAGCGCCCGCAGTCCCTCGTCCCAGCAGGGGATCTTCTCGCCGTACCGGGGCGCGCAGGGGTGGACCGAGACGACCTCGATCTCGTGGCCGCTCGGGTGCTTGATCACCCCTCGGGCCTGCCGGAACCTGCCCAGCGCGATCAGCGGTTTCTCGGTGATGGGATGCCTGGAGTAGACGCCCGAGCCGTGCACCCCGTCGACCGCGCGGTCCACGACGTGGGGCATGCGCTCGCGCAACCCGGCCGCCTCCAGGCGGTCGCGGGCGGCCGGGGTGACCTCCTGCAGGGCCAGCACGTCCGGGTCGAGGGAGCGCACGAGCCTCATCAGGACGTCGGTGTCGCCCGCGCCGACGGCGAGGTTCGCGGCGAGCACCCGCAGCCGCCCCCCGTCGGACGCGGGCTGGTGACCGTCGCCGAAGTAGCGGGGGAGCACGGCCGTCGCGAGCACCGCGCCCGTGACCAGGGCGAGGGCCGCGGCCGCCCAGCGGCGCAGCCCCAGGGCGAGGAGGATCGGGATCACCGAGGCCGCCGCCACGTACGGCGTGAACGCCACCAGGGCGACCCACTGCCAGACCGGGGTCCACCCGCCGGCCCTGAGCACCGCCCAGGCCGCGAACGGCAGCACCGCCAGCCAGACCAGCAGGCTCACCCATCTCGATCTGATCATGCATCGGGAGCGTAACGGGCTTCTGTGCAGATTCGGTGGAGATTGGCGCTTTTATTCACGCAGCCGGCCGCGCTGACGATCACGTGGAGGGCGGGGTCAGTGACCCCGGGTGAGGTCGTACGCCTGGGCGACGAGCTCGTAGGAGCGGATCCGCTCGGCCGGGTCGTGGACCATCGTGGTGATCATCAACTCGTCGGCCTCGGTGCGCTTGCGGAGCTCCTCCAGCCCCTGCCGCACCCCGGGGGCGTCCCCGAGCACCAGCTTGGACAGGTAGTCGTCGAGGAAGTCGCGCTCGATCGGGCTGTAGGGGTAGCTCTCGGCCTCCTCGGGCGTGGGGATCGGCTGCGGTGCCCCGCGCCGCAGCCGCAGCATGGACAGCCCGCCGGAACGGGCCAGGCTCAGCGCCCGCTCGGGGGTGTCGGCGGCGATCGCGGAGACGCCGATCATCGCGTACGGCCGGTCGAGGACGGCGGAGGGCTCGAAGGACGACCGGTACAGCTCCAGGGCCGGGATGGTGTTGTTCCCGCTGAAGTGGTGCGCGAAGGCGAACGGCAGACCGAGCATCCCGGCGAGCTGGGCGCTGAAGCCGCTGGAGCCGAGCAGCCAGATCGGCGGGCGGCCCGACTCCGACCGGGGCACGGCGACGACCCGCTCCAGCGGGTGGCCCTTCGGGAACGCGCCGTCCAGGAAGGCCGTCAGCTCGGCCAGCTGCTCGGGGAAGTCGTCGGCGTCCAGGCCGTGCCGCCCGCGCAGCGCCCTCGCCGTGGCGGGGTCGGTGCCCGGGGCCCGGCCGAGCCCGAGGTCGATGCGGCCCGGGTGCAGCGCCTGCAGGGTGCCGAACTGCTCGGCGATGACCAGCGGGGCGTGGTTGGGCAGCATGACGCCGCCGGAGCCCAGCCGGATGGTCCTGGTCGCGGCGGCCAGATGGGCGATCAGCACGGCGGGCGAGGAACTGGCCACGGACGGCATGCCGTGGTGCTCGGCGACCCAGATCCGGTGGTATCCCCACTCCTCCGCGCGCCTGGCCAGCTCGGTGCTCGCCTCCAGGGTCTCGGTGGGCGTCACCCCGGAACCGACGGTCGCCAGTTCCAGGATCGACAGGGGCACCTCGGAAGAGCCGCGGACCGTCCCGCGGATGTCGTCATCAGCCATGTAGGCGGCAACCAGGTGAAGCGGGGGTTTATTTCTGCCTGCCGTTCGATATCGATCTTGCTTGGATGACAAGTCTGAGTCACGATTTGTCATGAAACTTGAAAACCGCACAGCCCACGGGCACGCTTCCCCACCCCCCTCCGGAGGCCGCTTTGCGTTTCCCCGCCCGTCCCCTCACCCGCTTATCCACTCGTCTCGCCCTCGTGGCCGCGCTGGTCGCGTCCATGGTCGTCCCGATCACCGGCGCCCCCGCCCACGCGAGCGCCTCCACCCTGACCGGCCACACCTTCGGCGGCGTCCACAACGCCTACGAGAAAGCGGCCTACCCCTACCTGATCGACGCGCTCGACGCCGGTAACCGGATGATCGAGATCGACCTGTGGACCTTCTTCGGCCAGTGGACCGTGAGCCACTCCAACCCGTTCGGCAACGACAACAACTGCGAGCAGGGCGCGACCGTCGGAGAGCTGCGCGACTCCTCCCGCAACCAGCCGTTCAACCGCTGCCTGGACAACATCAAGGCGTGGCACGAGGCCAACCCCGCCCACGAGCTTCTCGTCGTCAAGCTGGAGATGAAGGACGGGTTCCACGACAACAGGGGCAAGGGGCCCGACGAGCTCGACACCGTCCTGCGCGACCGGTTCGCCGGGGCGATGATCACGCCGTCCACGCTCCGGGGCGGCCACCCCACCCCCGACGCGGCGGCCAGGGCCGGTGCCTGGCCGTCCGACACGCGCGGCAAGATCCTGGTCTACGTCATCAGGGGCACCGTCGAGAACGACAGCCTGCCCACCGAGCTGGAGTACGCCCGCCACCTGCGCGACCACCCCGCGGACGCGCAGGTGTTCCCGGTTCCCCAGGGGGCGTACGGCGCCGGCGACCCGCGCCAGAGCTACGAGGAGTCGCTGCGTCCCTGGTTCGTGGTCTTCGACGGCGCCGCGACGAGCTTCGCCGGGCTGTCGGCGGCGGCGCGGGCGTTCTACGGCGACTACTTCACCACCGTCACCGGCGCCCACGGCGTCGCCCCCGCCCTGGACACCTACAACCCGACCCCGCAGCAGGCCCTCGACCGGACCCGGCAGCTCGGCTGCCTGGGCGCGACCGTCGTCTCCAGCGACTGGCGTACCGTCCCCGGCTGGCAGGGCCCGCACGACCGCGCCACCTGCTAAGGCCTGTCTGACAATTCGGAGTGGTGGAGCCGGAGCATGATGGACACCAGGGTGACGCCTGCGAGACAAAGGAACAACCCCACGGTTCCCTGAGCCCCCCATCGTCGCCGAGGAGTCGCGTGCCGGCCCCGTTCGAGGATGGCCCGGTCCGGCGCTGGGCGCCGCCTTGGCAGAGGGCGCCCGCTCATGCGGGGGGCAGTGACTCCTCGGCCGGCGACGCGGTCTTGGGGGCGCCGGCCAGGACGGCTTGCACAGCTGGAGTGATGAGCTCGACGAGCGCTTCGGGGTCCACGTCGACGAGTGTCGGCACCCGCACCAGCCGCCGTCCGACGATCACGCCGACGAGCATCGAGGAGGCCAGCCCCACCCGGATCCGAGTCGCCGGATCGTCGTGCAGGTCTGGCCGCACCTCGGTCAGCAGGCGCGCCTGGATGAACTCGCTCAGCTGCGACGCTGCCTGCTCATTCGTGATCGCGCCACGAAGCATGGCCAGCAGCGGCTCCGAATCGCTCGAGTCGCCGTCCCATATTTGAAGGAACGCCCGGGTCACGCGCTCCCCGATCCGGTCTTCTGGCCCACTGAACGCGCCCGCGAAGCGGGCAAGGGCGGCCGGGGTGATCGACATCACCGCGGCGAACAACTGGTCCTTGGAACGGAAGAACTGCATCACCAGGGAAGCGTCAACGCCGGCGTCCGCGGCGATCTCCCGGATCGTCGTACCGGTGTAGCCGTCTCGGGCGAATCGGGCGCGGGCGGCTGCCAGGACCGCTTGCCGCGTGGCGTTGGAACCCGGCCTTCGGCCTCGCCGCGGCCGGTCGAGGTGTGCAGAAGCATCAGCGGAGGACACATCGGGATCCTATCCGACACCCGCCAGATATAAACAGCTGTTGATATATTCCGGTTTGGCGCCTACGGTGAGCGAAACGATGAAAACAGCTCGGGAAGGACTCCGTATGTCCAGGTCAGAGATGATGTTCGTGCCATCACGCCCGCTGGAGCCGGGCGACAGGTACGGCGTGCTGAGTGACTTCGCGCCCGGCACTCGCACCTTGCCGGCGGGCTTTCGGATTGCGCCGCCGTTCAAAGCCCTGCCCGTCGACGTCGTGCTCGACAAGGACATCGCGGTCACCCTGCGCGATGGCGTGACCATCTACGTCGATGTGTTCCGGCCGGTCGGCAGCGAGAAGGTGCCGGTCATCGTGGCATGGAGCCCGTACGGCAAGGGCCAGGGCGGCTCCCGCAGCGCGATGGGCGTGTTCGGGCTGGTCGGCCTCGACAACGCCATCGTGTCGGGCCTGGAGAAGTTCGAGGGACCCGACCCGGCCTACTGGTGCGCCCAGGGGTACGCGATCTGTCATCCGGACGCTCGTGGGACCGCCAACTCCGAGGGCGACAGCGTCCTGTGGGATCGCCAGGAAGGCCGCGACTGCCACGACCTGATCGAGTGGCTGGGCGTCCAGGACTGGTGCAACGGCAAGGTCGCGATGAGCGGCACGTCGTATCTGGCCGCCTCGCAGTGGTTCACCGCGGCCGAGCAGCCTTCGCACCTGGCCGCGATCAACCCCTGGGAAGGCGTCAGCGACACCTACCGCGACCTGGTGCTGCGCGGCGGCATGCCCGACACCGGCTTCGCCGAACTACTCCAGGAAGGGTCGTTTTTGGGCAAGGGCCGCAAAGAAGACATCCTCGCCGAGGTTGAGCGCTACCCGCTGATGAACGACCTGTGGGCGAACAAGATCCCGCGCTTCGACCGGATCACCGTGCCGGCCTACGTAGTGGCCAGCTACTCCAACACCCTGCACACGGTGGGCACCTTCCGTGCCTGGCGACGGATGGCCTCGCAGGACAAGTGGCTGCGCATCCACAACGGCCAGGAGTGGCCCGACTACTACGACGAGGCCAACAGGGAGGATCTGCGCCGCTTCTTCGACCACTTCCTGAAGGGCCAGGACAACGGCTGGGAGCAGACCCCGCGTGTTCGCTATGCCGTACTCGACCTCGAAGGCGACGCCCGGGTCAACGAGCCCGCCGACCGGTTCCCGCCGCAGGGGGTCACCTCCACCAAGTACTACCTCGACGGCCGCTCACGTACCCTGCGGGCGCAAGCACCCGCGGACGAGGTGACGGTGGCCTACAACGCGCAGGCCAACCCGGGCCTGGTGTCCTTCACCGTCCGCTTCGACGAGGAGACCGTGCTGGTCGGCTATCCCAAAGCACGGCTCTGGGTCGAGGCGAAGGGCGCCGACGACATGGACCTGTTCGTCTTCGTCCAGAAGCTGGACGCCCACGGGACGCCACTGCAGGAGTTCACCGTCCCCAACCAGGGCGCCATGATGCAGGACCTCACCGAACGAGGCTCGACGATCCTGCGCTACAAGGGAGCCGACGGCCGCCTGCGCGTGTCGATGCGGCACCTGGACCAGACGCTGTCGAGTGACGACATCCCGAACCACACCTTCGACCGGGTCGAGAAGCTGCGGCCGGGCCAGGTCGCGGAGATCGAGGTCGAGCTCTCCCCGCTCGGCCTGGCCTTCCGCCCCGGCCAGCAGCTCCGGCTCATCGTCAGCGCCCAGAACCTGTTCGGCCCGATGATGCCCGGAGTCCGTGACTACATCCCGCACAACAGCGGACAGCACGTCATCCACACCGGCGGATCGCGTGCCTCCTACCTTCAGCTACCCGTCCAGATGGTGTGAGCGTCGATGTCCTGGAGTCGATCCCGACGGCCCGGCCCCCGGGGCGTCCCCTGACCACCCTTCGGCCGTACGGCCGGGCCCTGGATGGCCAGCGCGGCCAGCACGTTGCCGTGGCCGTCGTGGACCGGGACGGCCACGGCCCGCACGCCGGGGACGCGTTCCTCGAAGTTGACGGCCGTACCCCGGGCGCGGATGCGGTCGAGCTCGGTCTCCAGCCCGGCGCGGGTGGTGATCGTGGTGTCGGTGTAGCGGGCGAAGCCTTGATGTCGCTCGACCCGCCGCTGCTGTCGTTCGGCATCTCGGTCGGCTCGTCGAGCTGGCCCGCGATCCGCGACGCGGACGGGTTCGTGGTCCACATCCTCGCCGGGGACCAGCGGGACGTGGCGGAGCCGTTCGCCACGAAGGGCGCCGACAGGTTCGCCGACCGGGACCGCTGGGAATCCCTCCCGGGAGGGGAGCCGCTGCTGTACGGGACCGCCGCGTGGCTGCTCTGCCGCCCCCAGGAGCGGTTCATCGCGGGAGACCACCGGCTGGTCGTCGGCCGGGTCGTGGAGGGGCACACCGATCCCGCCCACCCCCGCCGCTGTACCACGACGGGAGTTTCGGGGCGCTCGCGCCGCACCCTTCCGACCGAACCAGGAGTGACTGATGCCGATCGTCCTTCCCGAAGACCCGTTCCACCGCCGCCTGCACCACATCGCGCCCGGCGGTCTCACCGCCGAGACCGCCCAGACCGGTGGCATGCGCCGCCGGGCGGCCATCAGCGGCGCCACCGTCGGCTCCAGCCGCCTGTGGATGGGGCAGACCCATGTTGCGCCCGCCACCGCCTCGGCGAACCACCACCACGGAGACTCCGAGACCGCCATCTACGTCGTCAGCGGCAACCCCTCGTTCGTCTTCGCCGACATCGAGGGGGAGGAGCCCGTCGAGGTGCGCATCGACACCGAACCGGGCGACTACATCTTCGTGCCGCCCTTCGTCCCGCACAGGGAGGAGAACCCCGACCCCGACCTGGAGGCGATCGTGGTCATCGCCCGCAGCACCCAGGACGCCATCGTGGTCAACCTGGACGACCTCACGTGGACGGGGCCGGTCCTGACCTCACGGTGACGACCGGGCCTCGCGGTGACGGCAGGTCTCACGGTTGACGGCGGCCTTGTGACGATGACCCGGCTTCACGGTGGCGGCGGGGCTTCGCGGTGACGACCGGACTTCATGGTGACGGCCCGGCTTCACGGTGACGGCCCGGCTTCACGGTGACGGCCCGGCTTCACGGTGACGGCCCGGCTTCACGGTGGCGGCCGGGCCTCGCGGTTATCGCGAGGCCCTCGCCCGCCTTCCGCCGACCCGGCCCGCCGGGTCGGCGCTCTTCGCTCGTCCGCCCGCCGGGTGAGTCCCCGGCGGGCCTTTCGCTCGCCTCACTTGCCTTACTTGCCTCGCTCGCCTTATTCGCCGCCGGTGTCCCCGGCCGGTCGCCCGTCGGCCGTCCAGCCGTCGGCCGCCTCGCCGGGCAGCCGGTCGTGCGCCACGACCCCGGCGTACACCAGTGCGGGCGGTACGTTGCGCCAGATCGGGCCCAGGGTGTCGACGGTGGCGAACGTGCTGCTCATGAGACCGCGAAAGTGCCGGAAGCGCCGGAACGGCATCACGGTCAGCGTCGTGATGGTGCTGAAGGCGCCACCGGGGGCGAGCGAGGCCGCGATCTCGTCGAGGATGCGCTTCTGCTGGGCGTCCTCGAACAGGGTCCAGGGGAGAGAGGAGACGATCGCGTCCGCGTGCGACAGGCCGGCCTCGCGCAGCAGCTTGCCGAGGTCGCCCGCGTCGCCGGGGATCACCTCAAGCCAGGGCCTGCTGCGCCGCAGGTGGTCGACCATGCCCTCGTTGACCTCCACGGCGAGCTGCCGCCCGCCCGGGGGCAGCCGGTCGCGGATCGCGTCGCTGATCACTCCGCCGCCGGCGCCGAGTTCGACGACCACGGCGCCGGGGGTCGTGGGAACGATCGAGGCCACCAGGCGGGCGACGGCCTTCGAGCTGGGAGCGATCGCCCCCAGCTGATGGGGATTACGCATGATCGCGCCGAGGAATGTGAGCGTGTCACTACCGGCAGGACGAGTTTGAGAGAGCATCGACAGCTTATTCCCCCAGTTGAGGGGGTTATGCCAGTTTAACGGGCTTTGATGATCGGGCTCCGTCGCCGTACGGCCGCCGTACAGCTCCCGTACAGCCGCCGTACCACCAATGTACGGCCGCCCGGCCCGGTGGCCGGGGAACGACACCGGTGGCGGTTCCCACCCGCCCCTGCCCGGGAGAGGCGGGGCGAGGTACCGTCGTCTTATCGGATCCCGGTCATGAGGGGAGCCGCCATGCCAGACGATTCCGATCACGTGCTCGACTCCATCGACGGCGCCGTCGACGAATGGCTCGCCATGAGCGACGACTCGATGCGCTGGACGCCGCCGGAGAAGGCACGACCGAAGCCCCAGTTCGGCCTGCCGGTGCCGCCGCTGCCGCAGGTGCTGGAAGATCTCCTCCAGGAGGTCGGCACCCGCCTCGGCCCGCCCGCCCAGGCCGTGGTCGACGCGTTCCGTCCTCTGGGGGAGGGAGTGGTCGACGCGGTCTCCACGTTCCTCGACAGCCCGCCCGTGCGGCAGCTCCTCGACCCGCCCGATCCGTCGGGCGATCGTCCGGAGACGCTCGGGATCAACGCCTTTCCCGACACGTTCGGGCCGCCTCCGGAGGACGCGTCCCGGCCGCGACGCATGATCGAGTCACGCCCGGACGAGGCCGGGCCGCTCCCCGGCCCGTCGGGCTCGCCGGACCCGCTTGACCCGCTTGACCCGCTTGAACCGTCCAGTTCCTCCGGCCCGTCCGGCCAGTCCGAGGCTTTCCCGGCGCGGGAGCGGCCGGACGCCGGGCCGCCGGGGCGTGACGAGTCTCCGGCCGGATAACCGTCCGCGTACGCCTCGGTCATCGCGGCGGGCGTGAGGCGTCACCCGCCGAGGTCCCGCCCCGGCCGCCGAGCCGGGTGTGAGGCCGACCGTCCGTTTATGGGCCGGACATGGCGGGCCGCGTTCCGCCCTCGGTGAGGAGTCTCTTCGAAGGGGAGCCCGTCCCGGCGGTCGTCGGTGTCCCGTTTCAGGACTTGTCAGAAGATCTCCGGCGGGAAAGGTGAGTCCGCACGCCGGATGGGAAGCGGGTCTGCCCCGGCATCAGGGAGCGACCGCACGACCTCACTTTCTCCCAAAGTGGCCCGTGAAGTGCGGAACCCCTTTTTTCGGGCAAAGAATAAAAAACCCCATGAACCGGCGTACTTCAGGAGTGATGAAATGGCGGGTCTTGCGGGGCCGATCGCGGTCGGTGTCGAAGAGGAGTTCCACGTCGTCGATGTCGACACCCGGCACCTCGTACCACGGGCCGGTGTCCTGCTGGAGCAGCTGCCCGCGGAGCGTTTCACGCACGAGCTGCAGCGTTCGGTGGTCGAGGCCAACAGCAGGCCCTTCATGCATCTGGAGGACCTCGGGCACGACCTGACCGCGCTGCGCCGCACGGTGATCCAGGCGGCGGACGGTCTCGGCCTGGGAATCGTGGCGGCGGGCAGCGTGCCGCTGGTGGATCTGGAGGCGCTGAAGATCTCCCCGGATCCCCGCTACGAGCAGATGCTCGCCGACTACCAGCTGCTCACCCGCGAGCAGCTGATCTGCGGGACGCAGTTCCACGCCGACGTCGAGGACCGCGACCTGGCGGTGGCCGTCGCCCACCGCCTGGCCCCCTGGATCCCCCCGCTGCTCGCCCTGAGCTCCAGCTCGCCGTACTGGCTGGGATCCGACACCGGGTACGCCAGCTACCGCCCGCTGCTGTGGCAGCGCTGGCCCACCGCCGGTCCGGTGCCCAGGTTCGAGTCGGCCGCCGAGTACGACCAGGTGGTGCACGACCTTGTCGCCTCCGGGGTGATCACCGACCCCGGAATGATCTACTTCGACATCCGGCCCTCGGCGCACCTGCCGACCATCGAGCTGCGGGTGTGCGACGCCTGCCCCCGCGTGGGCGACATCGTGCTGATCGCCGGGCTGTTCAGGGCACTGGTGGCCAGGGAGCTGGAGGCGGCGCAGAGCGGCCCCGAGCGCACGGTCCGGCTGGAGATGGTCCGCGCGGCCTCCTGGCGGGCGTCGCGCTCCGGGCTGGAGGGCGACCTCGTCGACCCGGTCGAGGGCACCCCGGCACCGGCCGGAGAGGTGATCCGGCGGATGATCAACGGCCTGCGCCCGCAGCTGGAGCAGTGCGGCGACTGGGAGCTCGTCACGTCCCTGGCCAGGGAGTCGCTGGCGCGGGGAAGCTCCTCGGCCCGCCAGCGCGAGGCCTACGCCCGCAGCGGCCGGCTGTCGGACGTGGTCGACCTCGTCATCGCCGAGACGCGCTCGGAGGAGTGGGAGACCGCCTTCGGCGGCCCGATGCCGAGGATGCACACCAACCTCCTCGACGGCTACGAGGCCCCCGGCGACGAGGCGATCATCGAGGGCACGGTGCGCGAGTCCTACCAGCCGGTGCTGCGGGTCCTCGACCGCCTGGGCGCCGAAGGGCTGCGCGACCGGGAGGAGAGGCGCGACGCCTACCAGCGCGACAACGGCATGACCTTCCAGGTGGGGGACGGTGACGAGAGCCGCATCTACCCGTTCGACATGGTCCCCCGGCTGGTCCAGGCCGGTGAGTGGGCCGAGATCCAGCGGGCCCTGCCGCAGCGGGTGCGCGCGCTGGAGGCGTTCCTGCACGACGTCTACGACGGGCGCGAGATCATCAGGGACGGCACGATCCCCGCGTGGGTGGTCGACGAGTCCCCCGGTTACCGCAGGTTCGGCCGCCGGGTGCCGCAGGACGTCGTGCGCTGCGCCGTGGCCGGGCTTGACCTGGTCCGCGACAACGTCGGCCGCTGGGCGGTGCTGGAGGACAACCTGAGGGTGCCCTCGGGCCTCGGGTACGCCGTGACCAACAGGCGGCTGATCAACGAGCTGATGCCGGAACTCGCCCCCGGAGCCGAGGTCGCCGACCCGGCGGAGGGACTGCGGACGCTGCGGGAGGCCCTGCTCGCGGCGGGCTCCGGCGATCCGTCGGCCCTCGCCGTGGTCTCCTCGGGGCCCCGGGACTCCGCCTACTACGAGCACAGGATGCTCGCCGAGGAGCTGGGGGTGACCCTGGCCCTGCCGTCCGACCTGTCCTTCAGGAACGGCAACCTGGAGATCGACGGGCGCAGGATCGAGGTGCTCTACCGCAGGATCGACGAGAGCGACCTGCTCGAGGGCCACCTCGGGCTGGAGATCATGGACGCCGTCGAGCGGTCCGCGCTCGTCCTGGCCAACGCGCCGGGCAACGGCGTCGCCGACGACAAGTGCCTGTACCGGTACGTGCCGCGCCTCATCGAGTACTACCTGGGCGAGCGGCCCCTCATCGACAACGTCACCACCTACCTGTGCCGCGACGCCGGAGACCGCGAGCAGGTGCTCGACCGGCTGCCCGAGCTGGTCGTCAAGCCGGTGGACGGCTTCGGCGGGCAGGGCGTGGTCGTCGGCCCCGACGCCTCGCCCGAGGAGCTCGAGGAGGTCAGGAAGACGATCCTCGCCGCGCCCGAGGGCTGGGTCGCCCAGGAGACGATCCGGCTGTCGACGCACCCGACCATCGACGGGGACCGGCTGAGCCCGCGCGTGGTCGACCTGCGGGCCTTCGTCTGCTTCGGCGAGACGGCGACGGTGCCGTCGACGGCGCTGACCCGCGTCGCCCCGGCCGGAAGCATGATCGTCAACTCCTCCCAGGGAGGCGGTTCCAAGGACACCTGGCTGTTGAAGGGGACCTCCGACGCGCGGCCCGGACGGTGAGGCCGGGCGTGGGGCGGTCGGTGAGAGGTTCGACGCGCGGGACGCGCGAGACGTGTGATCCGGGCGAGGGACCCAGGCCCGAGCCGGTCACCGGAGGATTCGATGTGTGAGACGCGCGAGACGTGTGATCCGGGCGAAGGGCTCCGGCCCGAGCCGGTCACCGGGGGGTTTCGATGTGTGGTCTGAGCGGTGAGCTCCGGTTCGACGGCCGCCCGGCGGACGTCGCCGCCGTGGCCCGGATGAACGACGTGATGCACGACAGGGGACCGGACGGGACGGGCCTGTGGTCGCTGGGGCCGGTCGCCCTCGGCCACCGGCGCCTGAGGATCATCGACCTGTCGGACCGGGGCGCCCAGCCGATGGTGGACAGCGACCTCGGCCTGACGGGCGTCTTCAACGGGTGCCTGTACAACTACCGCGAGCTGCGCGGGGAACTGGAGGGCCTGGGCTACCGCTTCTTCTCCACCTCCGACACCGAGGTGCTGGTCAAGTCCTTCCACCGCTGGGGGAACGGCTGCGTCGACCGCTTCAAGGGCATGTTCGCCTTCGCGGTCACCGAGCGCGACACCGGCAGGCTCACACTCGGCCGCGACCGGCTGGGGATCAAGCCGCTCTACGTCACCCAGGACGCCGCGCGGCTGCGCTTCGCCTCCTCGCTGCCCGCGCTGCTCGCCGGGGGAGGGGTGGACACCGGCATCGACCGGGTGGCCCTGCACCACTACATGACCTTCCACTCGGTGGTGCCCGCCGAGCGCACCGTCCTGGCCGGGGTGCGCAAGCTTCCCCCGGCCACCGTGCGCACCGTCGAGCCCGACGGGACCGTCGCCGACCACCTCTACTGGCAGCCCTCCCACACCCGCTCGGCCCTGCCCGAGTACGCCGGGCTCACCCCGGACGAGTGGGTCGAGGTCGTGCTCGACCGGCTGCGGGCGGCCGTGCGCAGGCGCATGGTCGCGGACGTGCCCGTGGGCGTGCTGCTCTCCGGCGGCCTGGACTCCAGCCTGATCGTCGCGCTGCTGGCCGAGGAGGGGCAGCGGGGCCTGTCGACCTTCAGCATCGGGTTCTCCTCGGCGGGCGGGGAGCGGGGGGACGAGTTCGCCTACTCCGACCTGGTCGCCGGGGAGTTCGGCACCGATCATCAGCGCATCCCCATCGACGACACCCGCCTGCTGCCCGCCCTGGAACGCGCGGTGCGGGCCATGAGCGAGCCGATGGTCAGCCACGACTGCGTCGCCTTCTACCTGCTGTCGGAGGAGGTCTCCAAGCGCGTCAAGGTCGTCCAGTCCGGGCAGGGCGCCGACGAGGTGTTCGCCGGGTACAGCTGGTACCCGCCGCTGGCCGGCGTGCCGCGCGAGGACGCCGCCGCCGTGTACGAAAAGGAGTTCTTCGACCGCTCGCACGGGACGCTGGGCGCGATCCTTTCGCCGGAGTACATGCCGGACGAGGACGTCAGCGGCGACTTCGTCCGGCGCCACCTCGCGCGGCCCGGCGCCGACACCGCGCTCGACGCGGCGCTGCGCCTGGACACGGGCGTCATGCTCGTCGACGACCCGGTCAAGCGCGTGGACAACATGACCATGGCCTTCGGGCTGGAGGCCAGGACCCCGTTCCTCGACCACGAACTGGTCGAGCTGGCGGCGGCCTGCCCGCCCGAGCTCAAGCTCGCCTCCGGCGGCAAGGGCGTCCTGAAGGGCGCCGCCCGCAAGCTGCTGCCCGCCGAGATCATCGACCGGCCCAAGGGGTACTTCCCGGTCCCGGCGATCAAGCACATCCACGGCCCGTTCCTGGAGCTCGTCAGGGACGCGCTGAGCGGGCAGGCGGCCAGGTCACGGGGCCTGTTCGACCGGGCCTACGTCGACAAGCTGCTCGCGGCACCGGACGAGCATCGCACTACCCTGGGTGCGAACGCGTTGTGGCAACTCGGACTCCTGGAGCTGTGGTTGCAGGCACAAGGAGTTTGATGACCGAAATTCTCGGCGCCCGTTCCCGTCCCTCGATGGGCACGGGCCTGACCGCCTGGAGCTGCCGGGCGCCCGCGCTGGCGCCCGACCTGAGCGCCGTCGCCTTCGTCGGCGACCGGGACGGCTCGCCGCGCGTCTGGATCCAGCCCCTCGGCGCGGAACTGGAGGCATGGCGCCCGGAGGAGAGCCCGCAGGCTCCTCAGGGGAAGCCGGCGGCGAGGCGCCCGGAGGAGGAGTCGCGGGCGTGGCGCCCTGGGAAGGCCCCGCAGGCCCTTCGGGGGGAAAGCCCGCAGGCTTCTCAGGGGGAGGAGTCGCAGGCGTGGCGTCCGGGGGAGAGCCCGCAGGCTTCCCGGGGGGAGGAACCCGAGGCCTGGCCGGTCGACACGGGCCCCGAGCCCGTCGCCGACGTGAGCTGGTCCCCCGACGCCCGGAGGCTGGCCGTCCTCGTCGTACCGGGCGGCGGGGAGCACACGCAGGTCTGGACGGTGCGGCCTGACGGCGGCGACCTGCGCCCGCTGGCCGCGCCCGAGGGCGGATCGGCGTCGTTCGTGCGCTGGACCGGCCAGGGGGAGACCCTCCTGGTCGCGGAGGTCTCCTCGTCGGGCCGTACGGAGGCGGTGCTGATCGACGCGGCCTCGGGAAGCCGGGAGGTCATCGCGGGCGGGGCGCTCCTGCACCCGGCCGCGGTCAGCCGCGACCACCGGCGGATGCTGCTGCGCCGCGGCCCGCGCGGCGTGCGCCGGATGTACGTGGCCGATCTCCCGGCCCTGCCCGGCGACCCCGCGGGTCACCCTCCCGCTCCCGGCCTCTCCCATCCGGACGGCCTGGCGACCGACTTCTCCCATCCCGGCGCCCTCGCCCCGGGCCTGTCGCACCCCGGAGATCTCGCCCCGGAGCCGCACGGCGGGCTCCCCGCCAACCTTCCAGCCGACTTTCCCGTCAACCTCCCCGCCGACCTTCCCGTCGTGGTCCGCTTCGATCTCCCGCCCGGCGACACCCATGACATCCCGCCCGGCCTCCCCGCCGACGCTCCCGCCGGGATCCGCTTCGACCTTCCCGCGGGCGATCTCTCCGACGTCCCGCCGGGCCTGCCCGCGAGCCTTCCCGACGAGGCCGCGGGCGACCTGCCGGGTCACGCGGAACGGCCGCTGCTGGCCGGGCTGACCGGCACCACCGACTACGGGATCCTCTCTCCCGACGGGACGACCGCCTACCTGCTGTCCGACGTCGGCCGCGACCGGGCCGCGCTGATCGCGGTGGGCGAGGACGGGGCGGCGACCGTGCTGGCCGAGCGTTCCGGCGCCGAGCTGGACCAGTTCGCGCTGAGCGCCGACGGCCGTCTCGCCGTCCTGGTGTGGAACGACTCCGGCCGCTCGGAGCTGGAGGTGGTCGAGACGGCCACCGGCCGGACGCGCCCGCTCCCGCCCCTGCCCGCCGAGGTGGTGTCCTCGATCAGGGTGTCCCTGGACGGCAGCCTGGCCGTCCTGGCGGCCGAGGCGCCCGGCCACCCCTCCCACGTGCTGCTCTGCGACCTGGCTACCGGCGGCTACCGGCGGATCGCGGGCTCGGGGCCGATCCCCGGCGCGGCCGGCGCGGAGCTGGCGCGCTTCCAGGCGGGCGACGGCATGGAGCTGACCGGCTGGCTCTACCGGGTCCCCGGCGCCCGCGGCCCGGCGCCCTTCGTCGTCTACCTGCACGGCGGTCCCGAGAGCCAGGAGAGGCCAACCTTCAACCCGCTGTTCCAGAACCTGCTCGCCGCCGGGATCGGGGTGCTCGCGGCCAACATCCGCGGCTCGTCGGGGTTCGGGCGGGCCTTCCGCAACGCCGACAACCACGCCCTCCGCTTCGACGCGATCAACGACGTCGCCGACTGCGCCCTGGAGCTGGCGCGGGCGGGCATCGCCGACCCGGCCAGGATCGCCTGCATGGGACGCTCGTACGGCGGCTACATGACGCTGGCCGCCCTCGTCACCCACCCGCGCCTCTTCCGCGCCGGGGTCGACGTCTGCGGCATGGCCGACTTCGAGACCTTCTACGAGCGGACCGAGCCGTGGATCGCCGCGGCGGCCGTCAGCGAGTACGGCCACCCCGTCGCCGACCGCGACCTGCTGCGGGCCCTGTCGCCCCTGCACTCCTTCGACCGGCTCGCCGCCCCGCTGCTGGTCGTGCACGGCGCCCGCGACACCAACGTCCCCCTGTACGAGGCCGAGCAGGTGCTTCAGGCCGCGCGGGCCCGCGAGGTGCCCTGCGAGCTCCTGCTGTTCGAGGACGAGGGACACGAGATCCGGCAGATCGCCAACCGGGTGACCTTCGTCAAGAACGTCGTCGAATGGCTCAGATGGCACCTGTCGGTCCCCGACCCGGCGTGAGGCCTCGCTTTCCCGCTCGGCTCGGCTCGGTGACAATGGCGACATGCCGCGTACGGAAACACCGTGGGGCCCGTGGGAACCGGCTTCGCCGGCCGAGGTCGTCGAGCTGTTCCGGGGGCTGGGGACACCCTGGTGGATCGGCGGGGGGTACGCGATCGAGCTGGAGGTCGGCCACGCCTACCGCGAGCACGGCGACATCGACGTGGGCCTCCTCCGCCGCGACCAGGCCGCGGCGCGCGGGCTGCTCGCGGGATGGGACTGCTGGGCCGCCGACCCGCCGGGCACGCTGCGCCCGTGGCCACAGGGCGAGATCCTTCCCGCAGGCGTCCACGACATCTGGGTCCGCGAGGATCCGGAAGGGCCCTGGCGGATCCAGCTGATGCTCGACGAGGCCGACGGTGACGACTGGGTCTACCGGCGAGATTCGAGGATCCGCCGCTCGCTGGCGTCGTTCACGGTCGCCGAGGACGGCTTCTCGCGGATCGCGCCGGAGATCCAGCTCCTGTACAAGGCCAAGGGGCGGCGCCCCAAGGACGAGCGCGACTTCACCGAGGTCCTGCCCCGGCTGGACGGGGCGCGGAGGGCCTGGCTGGACGAGGCCCTGGCCACCGAGCACGGCACCCACCCCTGGCGCGAACGCCTCCGCCCCCCGGAGTGAAGGCGATCACCGGGAGGGAACGCGGGGAAAGGGCGGGACGGCCGGATCGCCTGGCTGTGCCGGGAAGGCGGGCCGGATCGCCTGGCTGTGCCGGGAAGGCGGGCCGGGAAGGAAAAGGGTCACGTGCCGACGCGGGCCGCTCGTTCACCGGGAAGTAGGGTGGGTCCCGGCCCGGCCGAGGCCGTGGGCGAGCACCTCCAGGGGGTTGGCCAGCACGTCGGCGAAGGCGAGTTCGGCCGCGCCGGTCAGGGTGGCGTCGTCGCCGAGGGCCGAGGTGCGCAGCCGCACCCTCTCCCGGGAGATCACCAGCACATTGGCCTCGACCCGGCTGTGGACCTGGGCCGCCGAGCCCTGGTAGACCTCGCGCAGCATCCCGCCGAAGATCACCAGGCCGGGGTTGAACAGGTTGATCAGGTTCGCCACCCCGATGCCGAGCCAGTCGCCGATCCGGCGCAGCGCCTCCACGGCCGCGACGTCCCCGCGTCCGGCGGCGTCCACCACGGCCCGCACGCCCTCGCGCCCTGACAGCTCGGAGGAGCGGCCGGCGGCGTCGATCAGGGCCTGCTCGCCGACCTCCGCCTCCAGGCAGCCGCGCGAGCCGCAGCCGCAGGGCCGCCCGTTGTACGGGTTCACCATCATGTGCCCGAGCTCGCAGCCGTACCCGCCGTCGCCGTCGAGCAGCTTGCCGCCGACGATGATCCCGCCGCCCACGCCGACGTCCCCGTGCAGGTAGACCAGGTTCTGGAAGCCGACGCCCACCCCGCGCTCGTGCTCGGCCAGCGCGCCCAGGTGGGCCTCGTTGCCCACCGCCACCGGCAGCCCGAGCCCCAGCCGGTGGCCGAGCTCGGTGCCGAAGGCCTGGTCCACCCAGCCCATGTTCGGGCCGAAGCGCACCATCCCGTCACCGGGCCGGATCATGCCGCAGTAGGCCGCGCCGACCCCGACGCACACAGCGTCCCGGGGCGCCTCGCGATGCATCTGCCGGGCGAATCCGGCGAGGGTCCCGACCACGTCGTCGAGGTCGGCCCCGGCGCGCCGCCTGACCGCCTCCCTGCGGTCCAGGACCGCCCCGCCCAGCCCGACCCTGGCGGCGACCAGCCGGTCCACCCGGACGTCGAAGGCCATCGCGTAGACCCGGTCGGACTCCGGCCGGACCACCAGCGAGGGACGGCCCGCCCTGCCGGTGTCCCCGGGAAGCTCCTCACGCACCAGGCCCGCCGAGGTGAGCTCCCCGGTCAGTCCCATGATCGTGCTGCGGTTCAGGCCCATCCGGTCGGCGAGTTCCGTACGGGAGAGCGGGCCGCCCAGGTGCACGTGCCGGAGCAGAGCGCCAAGGTTGCGCTGGCGGATCTCCTCCTGGGACCGACCGGCTTTCAGCATCGTGAGGATCCTGACGACTCGGGGCTTGCCATCGTTGCGCGCCGCGGCGGCGGGGACGGGCGGCCACGCCGACCGGCGGCACTGGAACCGATCCTGTCACACCGAGGGAACACCGGCCGGTGGCCGTCGAGAGTATTTCCGTTCGCCGGTTCCCGGTGTCTGGCTGTGAGAACCGGCGAGCCGCCGTGCTGCCGGGGCGGCGTTCTCCCTTGCGGGAGTTCCCGTCTCACCGGTGCGTGCCCGGTGCGAACGACAGGGCCCACCGCTCCTCCACGGGCGTTCACCGTCTCCCCGCGACCCTGGGCGAAGCCCGCGACGGGAAGTCCGCGGGGAGGGGCGGGCGTCACCGGGAAGGGAGGGCCGGGGGTCACCAGAAGACGCCGAGTTCACGTTCGCAGAACACGCCTCCCACCAGGTTCTGGACCGGATCGGTGAGGTCGGGCTCGCCGGACTCGGCCAGCAGCCGAGGGGCGTGGACCTCGGCGTCGTCCCGCGGGGCGTACCCGAGAGCGCGAGCCGCGTCGAGCGACCACCAGCGGCGGGTGTTCGCCGAGACCCCCCACACGAGGTGGAAGCCCCGGGCGGTGAGGGACGCCTCGACCAGCCGGGCGCAGTCGTCGTACGACAGCCAGGTCGACAGTGCCCGGAGGTCGCGGGGCCGCTCGGCGCACGAGCCCAGCCGGATCACCACGACGTTCATCGAGAACCGGTCGTGGTAGAGACTGCCGAGCGCCTCCATCGCCGCCTTGCTGAAGCCGTAGTAGGTGTCCGGCCTGGGGGAGAGGCCGTCGGGGGCGTACGGGCGGGGGTGGAACCCGGCCGCGTGGTGGCTGCCGACGAGCACTACCTGCCGGACGTTCTCCCGGCGGGCCGCCTCCAGGAGCACCTGCGTGCCGTGGACGTTGACACGCAGGATGTCCTCCCACGGATGTTCGCGGCTCAGCCCGCCCAGGTGGACGACCGCGTCGACGCCGTCCATCGCCGCGGCCGTCGCGCTCTCGTCGGTCAGGTCGGCGAGGATCGTCTCCTCGCCGGCCTGACGGTCCGCGATCGGGACGACGTCGGCGAGCCGCAGCACCCGGCCGGGCCGGGCGAGCCGCGGCCGGAGCGCGGTCGCCACCGCGCCGGCCGCGCCGGTGAGAAGGATTCGCACGTCAGATCGCCTCCTGCCGGAAGAGCCGGCCGATCTGGCGGGCCGCTTCGCCGAGCACCGTCACGATCCGCGCGTGGTGCGCCTCGTCGAGCCGGACCAGCGGGACGGACGCGCTGATCGCGTCGGTCACCGGCGAGGCGTGGGGGAGCGGCACCGCGACGCAGCCCAGGCCGGGGGTGTTCTGCTCCCTCTCGTCCGCGTAGCCGCGCAGCCGGGCGTCCTCCAGCTCCCGCAGCAGGTCCTGACGGCTGGTCACGGTGTGCTTGGTCAGCGGTGCGAGGACGTCGGGGATGTGTCTCTCACCGTCGTCGCGCCCGGACAGGACCGCGCGGCCCAGCGCGGTCGCCCAGGCGGGCTGCCTGCGGCCCACACGGGAGGTGAACCGCAGGTGGTGCAGGGATTCGCGGCTGGCGAGGTACACCACGTCGGACCCGTCGAGGCGGGCCAGGTGGACGGTCTCGTTGATCTCGGCGCGGACCTGCTCGAGCACCACCGCCGCCGCCCGGACGACGGGATCGCGGTCCAGGTAGGAGGTGCCGACCAGCAGGGCCCGCACGCCGACGGAGTACGTCACGCCGTGCCGGTCGGTCTCCACCCAGCCCCTGCCGATCAGGGTCCGCAGCAGCATGTGGAGACTCGACTTCGGGTAGCCGAGATCCCGTTGGAGCTCGGTGAGCGTGACCGGCCGGTCGGCACGGGCCAGTGCCTCTAGCAACTCGATCGTCCGGTCGGCTGATTTGACGGGACGTCTTTCCGGCGGATTCTCACCTGCCGACAACCCGCACCCCCCACCGGCTCGGCTGCCGGATCCGTTGACAGCGTTGTGAGTGATTTTTACAGTTGCGACACGCTGTTCACAACCTAGGCCAGGGTTCACATATGTGAATGGAGTGGTGGATACGTGAGGCCCCGTCGGTGACCACAAAAGTGATCTACGCCTATCCCTGGGACGTCGTCGGGGATCCCGCCGCCCCCGAACGCCTCGCCCGGCTCGGCGCGGACACGGTGGCGCTGGCCGCCTCGTACCACTCGGTGCGGGCGGCCACTCCCTTCCATCCCGCCCACCGGCTCGTCGAGGCCCGGCCCGCCCTGTACGTCCCCGTCCGTACGGGCTCCTGGGGCAGGCTCGTCCCTGCCGCCCCCACCTGGACGGCTCCCGACGCGTTCGTCCAGGCCGCGGACGCGCTGCGCGCGGTGGGGCTCGCCGTCCACGCCTGGACGATCCTCACCCACAACTCCCACCTCGGAACCGCCCACCCGTCCCTGGCCGTCCGGAACGCCTTCGGCGACCGTTACCCCTACGCCCTGTGCCCGTCCCATCCCGACGTCGTCGACTACTGCCGGACCCTGGTCCGGGAGATCGCCGAACTCGGCGCCCCGGACGGGTTCGTCCTCGAGGCCTGCGGCCCGCTCGGCGTCCGCCACGCCGGCACGCACGAGAAGACCGACGGGGCCGACTGGACCGCGGCCCAGCTCGACCTCCTGTCCCTGTGCTTCTGCGCGGTCTGCGCCCCGCGCTACCCGGCGGGAACCCGCGAGCGGGTCCGGGCCGGAGTCGACACGGCCTCCCCGTCGGTCGAGGCCGCCCTCGGCGACCTCGCGCCCGTCGTCCAGGACCTGCGCGGCGGCCTCGGCAGGGAACTGCGGCGCGCGTTGCGGCCGGAGGCGGCCGGCCTGCCGGTCACCCTGCACGCCAGCCCCGACGCCTGGGCCGCGAGCGCCTTCAGCCAGGTCACCGCGGCCCCGGACGCCGACGTCCTCGTCGCCGGCTGCTGGGACGACCCCGCCTCCGGCACCGACCGCCTCCGGCGGCTTCGCGCCCTGGCCGCCCCGGGCACCCGCGTCGGCGCGTCCGTCCTCGCCCTCCCGCCCGCCGGCCTGACTCCGGAGACCCTGACCGCCTACCGCTCGGCCGGAGCCGACGAGATCCACGTCTACCACGCGGGCCTGGCCTCCCGGTCGCGTCTGGCCGCGATCGCCGACGCCCTGCGCTCCCTCTGATCCGGGGCCGCCGCTTCAGGGGGAGCCGTGGCCCCGCAGGCGCAGGAGGTGGCCGGTGAGGTGGTCGCGGGCGACGGTGACGGCGCTGGCGGCGATGCCGTCGACGTCCCCGGTCCGGCGGGAGTCCCTCGGGAGCAGGGTGGCGTAGCCGTGCGTGGTGGACAGGTGGACGTAGGCGAGGTCGGCGGTGTCGGCCCAGGAGGCGTCCTCGGGCAGGACCGCCGAGGTCAGAGCCATCAGGGCGTCCATGAGGCGACGGCTCTGCTCCTGGACGACCGGGCGGTGGGCGGCGGCGAAGTCATGGGAGTGGATGAGGTCGAGACCGGCGCGCCGCTCCAGGGCGTAGCGGGTGTAGGCCCCCGCGGTGGCGGCGAGCCGGTCGACCGGGTCGGGTCCGGCCAGCTCGGCCGCCCGGGTGAGGAGGTCGGTGAGGGCGGCGGTGAGAGAGGCCGCGCAGGCGGCCAGCAGGGCCTCGCGATCGGGGAAGTGGCGGTAGGGCGCGGCCGACGACACGCCCGCGCGAACGGCGACCTTGGCCACGGAGAAGCCCGCGACGCCCGTCTCGGCCAGGAGTGCGACACCCTCGCTGATCAACCTGGCCCGCAGGTCGCCGTGGTGGTAACCGCGTCGCGGTGTCGTGGGACTGCTCACGGCGAACGATTCTGCCCCCTTCCTGATGTTAGAGTGCTCTTACATCAATGTAAGAGCACTCTAACATCGACCATGAACGCAGGCCGGAGCCCGTTTTGCGAGAAAGGGCTCCGGGTGCGGGGAAAGGACGCTCATGCGGCAGCGAAACCTCGGACAGCAGGGTCTGACGGTGTCGGAACTCGGCTACGGCGCGATGGGGATCTCCCTGGCGTACGGGCCCTCCGACGAGAAGGAGGGGGCCGCGACGATCCGCCGGGCCCACGACCTGGGGGTGACGTTCTTCGACACGGCCGAGCTGTACGGGCAGGGCGAGAACGAGCGGATCGTCGGCGCCGCGCTCGCGCCGGTCCGGGACGAGGTCGTCATCGCCACCAAGTTCGGGTTCGACTTCACCGGCACCCGGAAGAGCGGTGTCGACAGCCGTCCCGAGCACATCCGCGAGGTCGTCGACAACAGCCTGCGCCACCTCGGCGTCGACGTCATCGACGTGCTCTACCAGCACCGCGTCGACCCCGACGTGCCGATCGAGGACGTGGCCGGGACGGTCGGGGAGTTCATCGACGCCGGCAAGGTCCGCTACTTAGGCCTGAGCGAGGCGGGGGAGAACACCATCCGCCGCGCGCACGCCGTCCGGCCCGTCTCGGTCCTGCAGACCGAGTACTCCCTGTTCGAACGCGACGTCGAGAGGCTCTTCCCCGTACTGCGCGAGCTCGGGATCGGGTTCGTCCCCTACTCGCCGCTCGGCAGGGGTTTCCTCACCGGCCAGGCCAAGCCCGGCGCCGAGTACGATCCCGGCGACATGCGCAGCTGGGACGCCCGCTTCCAGCCCGGCAACTACGAGAAGAACGTCGAGGCCACCCGCGGGCTCACCGAACTGGCCGCCACCAAGGACGCCACCGTGGCCCAGCTCGCCCTGGCCTGGCTTCTCGCCCAGGGCGACGACATCGTCCCCATCCCCGGCACCCGCAACCCCCGGCGCCTGGAGGAGAACGTCGCGGCCGTCGGTCTCACCCTCGACGACACCGACCTGAAGCGCGTCGCCGAGATCCTCCCGGACGGCGGCTTCGGCGCCCGCTACCCCGAGGGCATGCTCCCCGCCTGGGACTGACCCGTCCCGGAAACCCACGTCGCGACGGGCGCGGGGCTCGCGTGCCGAGGCAGGGCGGCGTTCGCCGCGCACCGCGCGGCGCTCCGGGCGATCGCCGAGGGCACGTTCATCCCGGACGATCCCGGACTGTCCAGGCCGTGACGAGTGACCGTGACGAGTGACCGTGACGAGTGACCGTGACGAGCCCGCCGCCGGGCGGGTGTCCGGTCCCGGCGCTCGGCCGCGTGGTCAGCGGCCGTACGCCTCCAGCAGCCGCAACCACACCTCGCTGACCGTGGGGAACGACGGGACCGCGTGCCACAGCCGGTCCAGCGGGACCTCGCCGGCGATCGCGATCGTCGCGGCGTGCAGCAGTTCCGCGACGTCCGGGCCGACGAGGGTCAAACCGACGATCACTTTCCGGTCCTCGTCGACGACCATGCGGGCGTGCCCCCGGTAGCCGTCGGCGTGCAGGGCCGACCCGGCGACGGCGCCCAGGTCGTGGTCGACGACGCGGATCCGTGTCCCCGCGGCCTCGGCCTCGGCCGCGGTCAGCCCCACCGACGCGACTTCCGGGTCGGTGAAGACCACCTGGGGCACCGCGCGCTCGTCGGCCGTGGCCGCGTGCCGGCCCCAGCGGCCGTCCTCGACCGCCTCGCCCCTCGCCCGCGCCACGATGACGTCGCCGACCGCGCGGGCCTGGTACTTGCCCTGATGGGTCAGCAGCACCCGCCGGTTGACGTCACCGGCGGCGTACAGCCACCCGCCGCCGACCGGCGTCCCGTCCTGTCCGACCACGCGCAGCGTGTCGTCCACCGTGAGCCAGGCGCCCGGCGTCAGGCCGACGGAACCGAGGCCGATGTCCCGGGTGTTCGGTGTCCGGCCGACCGCCACCAGGACCTCGTCGGCCTCGACCCGCTCGCCGCCGGTCGTCGTGACGCGCACCGTTCCGGTCTCGTCGCGGTGCGCCGACGCGGCCCCCGCGCCGAGGCGTACCGACACACCGGCCTCCCGCAACGACTCGGTGACCAGCTCGCCGGCGAACGGCTCGGCCGACGGCAGCACACCGTCACGAGCCAGCATCGTCACCGAGGACCCCAGGGCGGCGAAGGCGGTCGCCATCTCCGACGCCACCACGCCACCGCCGATGATCGCGAGCCGGCCGGGGACCGCGCTCGCGGCGGCCGCCTCCCGGCTGGTCCACGGCGCGGCCTCGCGCAGGCCGGGAACGTCCGGCAGCAGCGCGCCGCTTCCGGTCGCGACGACCACCGCGTGCCGGGCCGTCAACGTGACCGGGACGCCGTCGTCGCCGGTCACCTCGACCACCTTCGCGGACACGATCCGGCCCTGGCCGCGGTGCAGGGCGATCCCGGCCGAATCGAGCCAGCCGACCTGGCCGTCGTCCTTCCAGTGCGAGGCGAAGGAGTCACGGCGGCCCAGCACCGCGGCCGCGTCGAGATCGCCGGTCACCGCCTCGCGCGCTCCCGGCAACCGGCGCGCCGCCCGCAGCGCCGCCGCGCTGCGCAGCAGTGCCTTGGTCGGCATGCAGGCCCAGTAGGAGCATTCCCCGCCGACGAGCTCGCGCTCGACGACGGCGGCGCTCAGCCCGCCCCGCACCACCCGGTCGGCGACGTTCTCCCCGACCGGGCCGGCCCCGAGGACGACGACGTCGTAGGTGCCGCCGCCCATCTCAGTTCCCCTTCGCGGCGCGGCCGAGACGCAGGGCCGAGATGAGGAAGAAGATGCCGCCGGGGATGGCGTAGCCGGCCGCGTTGGTCAGCGTCGGGTCGGGCGCGGAGGCGCCGAGGATGAACGACGTACCGGCGAGCACGGAGATGCCGCCGCTGATGATCATCGGCCACTGGCCGCCCATCTTGCGGCGGGTGACACCAACGATCAGCTGGACCAGCCCGGCCACGACGGCCCAGGCGCCCCACACGCGCAGCACCGCCGGGATGCCGGACGCGCAGGCGATGCCCACGCCGACGGCGGTGATCAGGCTGACCGCGACGTTCACGTACAGCAGGGTGGGGGATCCGGTGGTGCGCGACGCGCGGGCGTCGATGACGGCGGCGGCCACGTCGAACAGCGGGTAGAGCACGAGCAGGGTGACCGCGACCGGCCCCAGCTCCGAGGCGGTCGTGAACATCGCGAGGGCCCAGACGATGGCGAACACGAACCGGACGAAGTACAGCCGCCGAAGCGCGGACGCGGTCCCGGAGATATCAGGCGAGGCGGCGATGGTGCTCATGATGATCCTTTCAGCGGATGAGTGACGAGGAGAGCGGTTCGGCGCGTCCCGCGATCGGTTCTCCCGATCGGGTGGGCGACCGGCCCGGCGTGGCCGGCCAGGGCGGCGGAGGAGTTAACCCCTTCGACGTGGGCCCCGGCCCGATGCGCCCGTCCACGAGCCACTGGAACAACTCCCCGCAATACCGAACGTTCTATCGCGACACAGCATGGCAACCCGCGGCGCGGCCTGTCAAGACCGAACGTTCTACTCACTCACGTGATGCGTGCGCGGCCCCGACCGTCCGAAGTCGTCGCGAGGGAGTGTGGGGCATCACCGTCAAGGCGGGGGAACGACAACCCGTGACACTGTCGAGGCCGGACATGTGCGCTGCCTGATTATTGAACTCATGCGTTCATTGTCAGCGGGTGACTTCGTTCCGGGAAGGGAGGAACCAGGCCGCGATCCCGACGGCGATCGCCAGCCCGGCGACGACGGCGGAGGCGGTGAAGGCCCGCGACACCCCGGCGGCGACGTCCTGCCCGCCGCCGGCGAACGCGGTCAGCAGCACCGCCGGCCCGAGCGAGCCGCCCAGGGCCAGCGACGCCTGCAGGACCCCCGAGGTGATCCCGGCGTCCTCGGGCGGGGTCTCGGACAGGACGATGATGTTGAAGGGGACGATCGCCGCCCCCGCTCCCACCCCCATGATCACCAGCGGGCCGAGAACCGCCGCCGGGTACGCGCTGTCCCCGTCCACCCCGCCCAGCCACAGGGTCGCGACCACGACGAGCGCGAGCCCGGCGACGGCCAGGTTCCTCGGGCCGCGCGCCCTGGCGATCAGTGTGGGCGCCGACCTGGCGGTCACCAGCAGGGCCAGCCCGAAGGGCAGGAAGGCGAGGCCGGTGAGCAGCGGCCCCAGGCCCAGGACCCGCTGAAGGAACTGGGTGAGGAAGAACAGGAAGCCGGTCAGGACGAACGCGAGCAGCACCAGGGTGACGAAGGCCCCGGCCCTGGCCCGGTGGGCGAACACCCGCGAGGGCAGGACGGGCGAGGCGACGCGCGACTCCAGGAACGCGAACGCCGCCAGCACCGCCGCCCCGCCGGCGAGGGAGCCGACGACGACCGCGTCTCCCCACCCCTCCTCGGCGGCCCGTACGAAGCCGTGGACGACCGCCGTCATCCCCAGCACCGAGAGCAGCGCCCCCGGCAGGTCGAGGGCACGGGTGCCCTCGCGCCCGGCGGGCCCCCGGGGGGCGATCGTCCGCGCGCCGAGCGCGACGATGGCGAGCCCGACGGGCACGTTGACCAGCAGGGTCCAGCGCCAGTCCGCGGCCCAGGTCAGCACGCCGCCCAGGATCATGCCCGCCGCCGCGGCCAGGCCCGTCACCGTGGAGTAGAGGCCGAACGCCCGCTGTCGCCGCTCGCCGGTGTAGGTGACGGACAGCAGGGCCAGCCCGGCGGGACCGGCCAGGGCCGCGCCGACTCCCTGCAGCGCCCGGCCCGCGAGCAGCCAGCCGAGATCGGGGGCGAGCCCGGCGAGCAGGGAGGCCGCCGCGAGCAGGCCCGTCCCGGCCAGGAAGACCGTCCGGTGGCCGAACAGGTCGCCCAGCCGGCCGCCCAGCAGCAGCACGCCGCCGAAGGACAGCAGGAACGCGTTGACCACCCAGGACAGGGCGGCCGCCGACAGGCCGAGGTCGTTCTGCAGGTCCGGCAGGGCGACCGTCACGATGGTGCCGTCGAGCTGCAGCATGAACTCGCAGCCGACGATCGCGGCGAGCAGCAGGCCCGGAGCCCTGGCGGGCGAGATCCCGCCCGGGGAGTCGCCGGTGTTGACATCGGTGGCCATACGCTTCTCCATTCTTTACTCGGGTGGCCATTATTTTGAACTCATGAGTTCAGATTGGCAAGCGGAATGCGGCGATCGCTGCGGTAATCTCGGACCGTGACCACCACCGAACGCGCGATGCCTGGCAGGGGACGGATCGACAAGCGCACGGCGATCCTGGACGCCGCCGTGAAGGTCTTCTCCCAGGAGGGCTACGCCCAGACGAACATCGACGCGATCGCGAGCCTCGCGGGGGTCGCCAAGCCCACCGTCTACAACCACTTCCACGACAAGGAGACCCTGTTCCGCACGGTCATGCGCGACAGCGCCGACCGGTCGACGGCCAGGATCACCGCCGCGTTCGCCACCCTCCCCGACGACGGCGCCGACCTCGCCGCCGAGCTGGAGAGGGTGGGCCACCTCATGGTCGAGTGCCAGCTCAGCGAGGAGGGCTGGGCGCTGCAGCGGCTGCTGTACGCCGAGGCCGCGCGCCTGCCCGACCTCTACGACGAGGTGGTCGCCCGAGCGGGCACGCCCGCGCTGAACGTCCTCGCCGGACGGCTGGCGGGCCTGGCCAACCGGGGCCACCTGGAGATCGACGACCCGCGGGTCGCGGCGGGCCAGTTCATGGCGCTCGTCGCGGGCAACCTTCCCGCGCTGTCCGCGCTGGGCACCCGCCCGGTCGGCCCCGACGCCCTCGCCGCCGCGGTCCGCGACGGCGTGAACACCTTCCTGCGCGCCTTCGCCGCCCCCGCCAGGCGCCGCCCTCCCCGCCCCCGCGAGTCCTGATTCCGCGAGTCCTCGTTCCGGGGCCGTGCGCGATGTCCGTCCCTTACCGGTCAGGCCGGTTTTTCGCCGTATTTATTTATCTTTGCGGCCTGCTGCTGATAACAGATCGGTAAGACCGTACTGTCATGGGCCGCATACAGTGGGTGATTTTGCCAGGGTGGGGAGGCCAGACGCGACACGGGAGGCGAGATGCACGGTGAGCACGATCGGACTCACGGCCACGGCCTCAAGGCGAGACCGCGGGGGCGCATGCCGTACGGCGACCCGCCGCCTTCGCAACCCGCCGGTCCTTCTCGGGCCGTCGGCCCTTCGCAGGCCGCCGGTCCTTCGCGTCCCGCCGGATCCTCCGGCTCCGCGGAACCTCCGCTACCCGTACGTCCTTCGGAGCCCGCCGAGCCTTCGTGCCCCGGGCCGTCTCCGGAGTCCCGGATGCCCGTGGGGGCGGCGCTCCCCTCGGTGTCCGGCGGGCGCGAGGGGGAGGGCGAGGGGGTTCCGGCGCCTCGCGGGCCCGCGCGGCATCGGAAGGACGGGGGAGCGGACGACGCGGACGACATGAATGACATGGACGACATGGACGACATGGACGGCGCGAATGACATGGACGGCGCGGTCACGCGTCCGATGGTCCGGCGCTCCTGGACCTATCTCGACAGCAGGCCGTTCTCCATGCCCCCGCCCCCCAGCCCGTGGCGGCGGCCGTGGTCGCGTCTCTCGCGCGACCAGCTCGTCAGGCCCGCCCTGATCGCGGGGTTCCTCGCCGCCGCGGGGGTCGGCGTCTGGTCGTCCGGCTGGTCCCCATGGGATCGGCTGCCCGTCGCCGACACGTCGCCCGCGTCTCCGGGGGGACGCCTCCTCGCGGGGCGCGACACGGTGATCGCCCCCTCGCGGGCCCCGGCGGTGGCCGGGGCTGACGCGAAGGCCCCGGCGGGGAGAGGAAAGCCCGGGGACGGGAAGGGGACGGGCGGGAAGGGGAAGGTCCCGGGGCGTGAGCCGGTGCGGGAGCTCCCGGCGGAACGGGCCCTCTCCGGCGCCGGAGACATCCGGGACGAGTGGGTCGAGCGGGTGGAGCGCGCCAAAACTGTCAAGAAGCCGGTCAAGCCGGTCGAGCGGTCCGGACGGCACCGCGAGGGCGGAGGCTCCACCCGGGCCGGCGCCGGGAAGGCCGGGCCCGGAGGGACGGCGGGCGCCAGGTCACGGACGGGAGCCTCCGCGCCCCAGACCGGCGCCAGGCGGGCGAACGGAGGCGCCGGACACGAGAGCGCGCGGGGGACCGGCGGTGCCGGGCGGGGTGAGGGGAGCACCGGGCGCACCGGAAGTACCGCGAGCAGCGGCGGGGACGCCGGGAGCGCCAGGACGGCGGGACGGCCGCGCTCCGGGACGCAGGGTTCCGGAGCACAGGGCTCCGGGACGCAGGGCTCCGGGACGCAGGGTTCCAGGACGCAGGGTTCCAGGACGCAGGGTTCCAGGACACAAGGCGCCGGGACACGGGACTCCGGGACACAGCGGTCCAGGGCGCAAGGCGCCGGGGCGCAGGAGGGCGGGGCGCGGAGCCGGGCGGGCAGGACGGGCACGCCCTCGGCCTCCCGGAACAGGCCACCGGCCACCGGGAGCGCCACGGGCATCAGCGCCGCCTACGCCTGCCGCCACCTGCCCGCCGGTGACTGGCGCCACGCCTACTGCGTACGGGTCTGGAACGACTACAAGACCAGGAACGGCCTGCCCTAGGCGCGGTGACCCCGAGCCCGGCCACCGTCGTGCGAGCCGGGCGAGGTCAGTATCTTCCGGCGCGGCGCATGGCGCGGGGGCGGCCGTCGGGGTCGCAGAGGAAGCGGTAGAACGGGGTGGCCCAGGCGGTGGTCAGCGGGGACATCCGCGACACCTCGTAGGCGCGGAGCCGTCCGGGCGGGCGGGGGCCCCGGCGACCGCCGGCGTACCAGCGTTCCAGTTCCGCCGCCGACGAGGCGAAGGCGTCGAAGAAGGAGGCGGGGTCGAGCAGGTCCGCGTCGGAGCCGTCGTGCCGGTCGAGGTGCTCGCGGGCGAGGGTGAGGCGCAGGTCCCTGGGCAGGCGGCGGGCGCCGTCGCCGAGCCCTCCTGGGTCGAGGGGTTCGCGGCCGTCGGGGGTCTCGTCGAGCACCGCGCAGGTCAGCTCGGAGTCGTAGGTCCAGGAGCGCCGGTTGAAGTTGTCGGAGCCGATGGTCGACCACACGTCGTCGATGACGCAGACCTTGGCGTGGACGTACACCGGGGTGCCCTCCCGGTTCTCGACCCCGTAGACCGCGACCCGGTCGCCGCCCGCGCGCTTCAGGACGTTCAGCGCCTGGTTGCGTCCCAGGATCTGCGGGACACCGCCGATCAGGCCGTCCTGGTCGGGGTGGAGCGGCAGGACGCTGATCATCCTCAGCTCCGGGTTGGCCTTCAGCGCCTCGGCGAAGGACTCGGCGACCTGGGGCGACCACAGGTACTGGTCCTCGATGTAGATCAGGCTGCGGGCGCGGCGCAGGGCCTTGAGGTAGCCGCGGGCCACGCTGCGCTCCCCGCGCGGGGCGAAGGAGTAGCTGGTCCTGCGGTGGGCGTAGGTGCGCAGGAGCTGTACGGAGTGCGGGCCGCAGACCGGAGGGTCGGGCGGCTGCGGGGGCAGCGGGTCCGGCTGGGTGTCCTCGCGCCGGACCAGGTCGACGACGCGGTGCACGGGGTTGCGGGTCAGCGGCTGGGGGTCCTCCCAGCGCTCCCTGAACACGGTCTCGACGTCGCCGACGGCCGGTCCCTGGATCGCGGCCTGCACGTCGTGCCAGGGCGGGCGGCTGCCGTACACCTTGGCCATGGGCGCGGCCTGCGCGTCGCCCTCGTGGGAGGAGTCGTCGCGGCGGCTCCAGCACAGGTCGATGCCACCGACGAACGCGATGTCGCGCCGGGGGTCGTCGCGGTGGCGCAGCACCACGAGCTTCTGGTGGTGCGAGCCGCCCATGGGGACGCGCATGTCGCGCAGGCACTCCCCGCCCGCCTCCTCGATGGCGTCGCCGAGGTGGCGGTTCTCCTCCGCGCTGAAGAAGAGCTTGTCCCAGTGCGAGCGCCACAGGAGGCCCTTGACCACGACGCCGCGCCTGGCGGCCTCGGCGAACACGTCGGCGACCTCCGTACCGGGGCCGTCCAGCCTCTCCCCGGGGTCGCCGCGCCAGTCGGTGAACATCAGCAGGTCCCCCGAGCGCAGCTCGCGGACGCGGGCGAGCAGCTCGGTGAAGTAGGGTGCGCCGTGCGGGATGGGCCGCACGGTGTTGCCGTGCGACCAGGCGGTCCCGCCGTCGTGCCGGGTGTCGATCCGGGACGCCGGGTTGCCGCGCTCCTCGCGGTCAAGAAACCAGTTGTCTTCGGTCACCGTGCCCGATCTACCCAGCTTTTGCCTGTTTTCACTCATCGAGGTGGAACGATCACTCCGCCGACGCGCGCATCCCTCCGGCGCACACACCTCTCCTGCGCGCGCACCCCCCATGCTCATCCCTGACTCGCCGCCCGGCCCGTCACTCCGGCTTCCGCCCCACGGACCCCGGGAACGTGAGCGCGAAACTCCCGGCGCCCGCGGCGCTCCCGCATCAGGGGACTGACCTGGGAAGCCCTGACAGGGGGTTTACACGAAGTTGCTTGCGTGTTAAAAATCTGTAACTCGCACATCGAGTCGCGAAAAAAACAGACTGTTGGCTTTCATCAGTCTGTCCCGGGGACGGCACCCTCCGGGACCGCGCGCATTACCGCACCACCGCACGAACGAACCCGGCATCATCCGGCAGCGCGTGACAGCGCCTCCGGACGGCATAAGCGCGGCGGCGCGCGCCTTGCCTGACTGCTCCCCCAAGTCAGGAAAGGACCCTCAATGTCCCCACGCCCTCGGCCGTGGGCCAGGCTGCTGACCGCAGCCCTGCTCATCACCACCGGCGCCGCGGCCACCGGCCCGGCGGCCTCCGCGGCCACCGGATCGACGGCCTCCGCGGCCGCCGGATCGGCCACCGGCGCGGCGGCCCGCGCGATGGCCGACATCCCGGCCTCCGACTACCAGCAGGTCTCCCTGGCCACCGGCCCGGGTGAGCTCGGCGAGGCCATGTCGCTGACGGTGCTGCCCGACAGGTCGATCCTGCACACGGCGCGCGACGGCACGATCCGCCGTACGACCGCCGCCGGCGACACCGCGACGGCCGGCAAGCTCGACGTCTACACGCACGACGAGGAGGGGCTGCAGGGCATCGCCGCCGACCCCGCCTTCGCCACCAACCGCTTCGTGTACGTGTACTACTCGCCGAAGCTGAACACCCCGGGCGGCGACGCGCCCACCAGCGGCAGCGCGGCGACCTTCGAGCAGTGGAAGGGGCACCTGAACCTCTCCAGGTTCACCCTCAAGGCCGACAACACGCTGGACCTGGCCAGCGAGAAGGTCGTCCTGCAGGTGGCCAACGACCGTGGCCAGTGCTGCCACGTGGGCGGTGACATCGACTTCGACGCGGCCGGGAACCTGTACCTGACTACGGGCGACGACACCAACCCGTTCGAGTCGAACTCCTACACCCCGATCGACGAGCGCACCGACCGCAACCCGCAGTTCGACGCGCAGCGTTCCTCGGGCAACACCAACGACCTGCGCGGCAAGGTGCTCCGCATCAAGCCGCAGGCCGACGGGACCTACACCATCCCCAGCGGGAACATGTTCGCCCCGGGCACGGCCAAGACCCGCCCCGAGATCTACGCGATGGGCTTCCGCAACCCGTTCAGGATGTCGGTCGACAAGGCCACCGGCATCGTCTACCTGGGCGACTACGGCCCGGACGCCGGTGGCGCCGACGCCAACCGCGGTCCCGGCGGACAGGTGGAGTTCAACCGCATCACGGGTCCGGGCAACTACGGCTGGCCGTACTGCACCGGCACCAACACCACGGCCGAGACCTACAACGAGTACACCTTCCCGTCCGGCCCCTCCTCGGCCAAGTACAACTGCGCCGGAGGCCCGACGAACAACTCGTTCCGCAACACGGGTCTGACCACCCTGCCCGCGGCCAAGCCCAGCTGGATCCGCTACGGCGGCGAGGCCGGTTCCCCGCCGGAGTTCGGCGGCGGCTCCGAGTCGCCGATGGGCGGCCCGGTCTACCGCTACGACGCGAACCTGAACTCGTCCGTCAAGTTCCCCGCCTCGCTCAACGGCCGCTACTTCGCCGCCGAGTACGGCCGCCGCTGGATCAAGGCCATCGAGGTCACCTCCTCCGGCGCGCCCGGCGTGATCGAGGCCTTCCCGTGGACCGGCACCCAGGTCATGGACCTGACCTTCGGCCCCGACGGCGCCCTGTACGTGCTCGACTACGGCACCGGCTCCGGCAACCAGGCCCTCTACCGGGTCGAGTACATCGCCGGGACCAACCGCAACCCGATCGCCAAGGCCGCCGCGAACAGGACCTCCGGGCCCGCCCCGCTCGCCGTCACCTTCTCCTCGGCCGGCAGCTCCGACCCCGAGGGCGGCGCGCTGACCTACTCCTGGAACTTCGGCAACGGCGCGACCTCCACCGCGGCCAACCCCACCTACACCTACACGGCCAACGGCACCTACACCGCCACGCTGACCGTCAGGGACTCCGCCGGGCTGACCGGCACCGCCAACGTGACCGTCACGGTCGGCAACACCGCGCCCACGGTGAACTTCGCCCAGCCCGTCAACGGGCAGCTGTTCTCCTTCGGTGACACGGTGTCCTACCAGGTCAACGTGAGCGACCCCGAGGACGGGACCATCGACTGCACCAAGGTCAAGGTCACCTACCTCCTCGGCCACGACAGCCACGCGCACGAGATCACCAGCAAGAACGGCTGCTCGGGGAGCATCACGGTCCCGACCGACGGTGAGCACGACAGCGCCGCGAACATCTACGGCGTCTTCGTCGCCAGCTACACCGACAAGGGTGGACTGACCAGCCAGAACACCCGCACCCTGCAGCCTCGCCACCGCCAGGCCGAGCACTTCGGCGCCCAGTCCGGCATCCAGATCGCCGAGCACGGTCCCGCCGAGGGCGCCAAGACCGCCGGGTTCATCGACAACGGCGACTGGATCTCCTTCACGCCGTACGCGCTCGGCAACGCCACCTCCATCACCGCCCGCGTCTCCTCCGGCGGTGTCGGCGGAACGCTGGAGGTGAGGGCGGGGTCGGCCACCGGCACGCTGCTCGGCACGGCCACCGTGCCGGTCACCGGCGGCTGGGAGACCTTCCAGAACGTCTCGGCCAACCTGAGCAACGCGCCCTCGGGCACCACCACGCTGTTCCTGGTGTTCAAGGGGGTCACGGGTCAGGGCAACCTCTTCGACCTGGACGCCTTCACCCTGAACACCGGCGGGAGCGGTAACAGCACCACGGTCGAGGGGGAGGCCTACACCTCCAACTCCGGCGTGCAGCCGGCCGCCCACGCCGCGGCCAGCGGCGGTACCACCATGGGCTACATCGACAACGGCGACTGGGCCGGGTACTCCACGCTGACCGCGTCGGGGGCGAAGACCTTCACCGCGCGCGTCTCCTCGGGCGGTCCCGGCGGCACCATCCAGATCCGCGCGGGCTCGCAGACCGGGACGGTGCTCGGCTCGGTGGCCGTGCCCAACACCGGCAGCTGGGACACCTTCCAGAACGTCTCCACCAACCTCACCGGGACGGGCTCGGGGTCGATCTTCCTGACCTTCACCGGCGGCACCGGCTCCCTGCTGGACGTCGACACCCTCACCATCACCAAGTAGCGACGGATCCCCGGCGCGGCGCTCTCCCGCCGCGCCGGGGATCTTCACGCGTACGGCTTCACTCGCGACTTCCCGCACAGAACTTCCCGCGTACGGCTTCACTCGCGACTTCCCGCACAGAACTTCCCGCGTACGACTTCCTACGCGCGACTTCCCGCACATGATTTTCCGCATACGAAAGGACAGCGATGCGCAGTCTCATCGCACGAGGCCTGGCGACAGTCGCGGCGGCCACCATGGCGGCCGCGACCGTGCTCGTCCCGGCGGCGGCCCAGGCCGCCGCGGCTCCGTTCGAGGTGCTGGTCTTCTCCAAGACGGCCGGATTCCGCCACGACTCCATCCCGACCGGCATCCAGACCATCAGGGACCTGGGCACCGCCAACGGCTTCAGCGTCACCGCGACCGAGGACGCGAACGCCTTCAACGCGTCCAACCTGGCCACCTACGAGGCCGTGGTCTTCCTCAGCACCACCGGTGACGTGCTCAACGACACCCAGCAGACCGCGTTCCAGAACTACGTCAACGGCGGCGGCGGCTACCTCGGCATCCACGCCGCGGCCGACACCGAGTACGGCTGGGCCTACTACGGCCAGCTCGTCGGCGCCTGGTTCAGCGGCCACCCCGCGATCCAGCAGGCGACCGTGAGGACCGAGGACAACACCCACCCGGCCACCTCCCACCTCGGCGCCACCTGGAGCCGCAGCGACGAGTGGTACAACTACGGCACCAACCCCCGCTCCACCGCGCGCGTCCTGCAGTCCCTCGACGAGGGCAGCTACAGCGGCGGCACCATGAACGGCGACCACCCCATCACCTGGTGTCACCCGCAGGGTTCGGGCCGCTCGTTCTACACGGGCCTGGGCCACACCATCCAGTCCTACGCGGAGACGGGCTTCCGCAGCCTGCTGCTCGGCGGCATCAGGTACGCGGCGGGACAGGTCGCGGCCGACTGCAGCCCGAGGACCGGCGGGTCCACCACGGTCGAGGGCGAGGCCTACACCTCCAACTCCGGCGTGCAGCCGGCGAACCACGGCCCGGCCAGCGGCGGCAGGACGGTCGGCTACATCGACAACGGCGACTGGGCCGGGTACGCGTCGGTGAACGCCTCCGGGGCGAAGACCTTCAGCGCCCGCGTCTCCTCGGCGGGTCCCGGCGGCACGATCCGGGTCCGCGCCGGTTCGCAGACCGGGACGGTGCTCGGCACGGTGAACGTGCCCAACACCGGCAGCTGGGACACCTTCAGGACCGTCTCCACCACCCTCACCGCGACGGGCTCAGGGCCGATCTTCCTGACCTTCAGCGGCGGCTCGGGCTCGCTGTTCGACGTGGACACCTTCACCATCACCAGGTAGTTCCCGGGGCGGTCGGCGGGTGCCTCACACGATCGTGATCAACTTGATCAGTTGCTCGCGGAAGTGGTCGTACTCGTCGACCGCGCCCAGCAGGACGTCGGAGTCGCGCTCCTCACGGCGCGCGGTCTCCAGTACCTCCCGCCCCTCGGGGGTGATCTCGACGAGCGTACGCCGCCGGTCGCGCTCGTCGGTCGCGCGCACCACGTAACCGGCCCGCCGCAGCCCCTCGATCGTCCGGCTCATCGTCTGGTCGGTCACCCGGCACAGCGTCGCGAGCTCCCGCTGCGACAGGCGGCCGTCGACGACGTGGTGCAGGGCGATCATGCCCGCGTGGGTGAGGCCGTGCGCGGCGAGGAAGTCGTGGAAGCGCCCCTCGACCATGCGGGCGGCCACCGACAGCAGACGGCCCGTGGGCCACGAGCGGATGTCCGCCCGCATCGCCTCCGGATCCGAAGCGACTCGCTGCTCATCTTCCTTGGCCACCCGCCAATTGTCACAGACGCGAGAGCCACTGGACCTCGCGCCACCGGCTGTCACGGCCTGATGATCCCGAAGCCGCGAAAGTCACGACGACGCCCGCCTCACGGGGCGGTCGTCGCGGTGATGAGCCAGATCCCGGTCGTCAACCGGTAGCCGGACTCCGGCTCGCGGAAGCGGGCCAGCAGCCGTGCGGCCCCGGCCCGTGCGGCCGCCCGCTGTGCCGGTGCGGCGTCACGGTACGCGGCTCCGGCCGGGCCGATCTCGATCAGCCATTCGGCCACGGTGCCGGGGTCGTCGGGGGCGTACAGGGTGATGTCGCGCGGCTGGACGGTGACGGTCTCGAAACCGGCCTCGGTCAGGATGCGAATCACCCGTTCGGAGTCGGCGAACGCGAACGGGCCCGGCTCGTCGCCGGCGGGCATCGGCGGAAGCGGCCCGAGATGCGGCGCGGCGCCGAGCAGCACCGCGTGCATCCAGGGGCAGGCCGCGCCGTCACGGAAGACGGTGGCGGCCATGCGTCCCCCCGGACGCAGCGCCCGCCGGATCGTGGAGCAGCCGGTGACGGGGTCGGCCAGCAGCATGAGGACCGTCCGGGAGAAGACCGCGTCGAAGGGCGCCCCCGCTATGGTGCCGACGGTCTCGATGTCGGCGGCGGCGAAGCTCAGGCCGGGATGGCGGTCACCCGGGAACCGCGCGGCCGCGGCGGCCACCATGGAGTCGTCCAGGTCCAGGCCGACCACCGCGCCGGTAGGGGCGACCGCCGCCGCGAGCTCCGCGGTGGTACCGCCGCACCCGCAGCCGACGTCGAGGATCCGCTCCCCGGGCCGGGGGCGCAGCCAGTCGAGCGCCGCGGCGCCCAGCGGCCGGCCGTACTCGTCCTGACGGTCGGCGTGATGTATCCATCCCGGCGCTGCCCGCGCCCAGAACGTGATGTTGCGGGCCCGCATGCCGGCGATGTCGGTCACTGGAAGGGCATCTCGGCGCCGTCGACCGTCACGGACCGGAAATTCGCGGCCTTGCCCGCGTCGAACCCGTCCGTCTGGGCGGCCAGACCGGCGGCGCGCACGAGCCGCTCGGACTGGAATCGACGGAACGCCTCCGCGTCCTGCCAGACGTTGATGATCCGCCAGCCGCCCTCGACCGGTCCCGCGACATGGGCGAGCAGGCCCGGCGGCCGGTCCGGGCCCAGATTGCGCTCCACCGCGAGGTACTCCTCCTCGGTCACGCCGGGCATCTCCTGCAGCACTCCGAACGGCATCGCGATCGCCTCTCTATTGGATAGAGTGAGACTCTATCTAATCGAACCTTATACTAACGCGGGTGGAGGGCAAGCGGAGCTACCAGTCGGCGCAACGCCGGGAGCGGGCCCGCCAGACCCGCAGGGCGATCCTGGACGCGGCCGGCAGGCTGTTCGTCGACCCCGGCTACGCGGCCACTCCGCTGACCGCCATCGCCACCGAGGCCGGAGTGGCGGTCCAGACGATCTACGCGGCCTTCGGCAGCAAACACCAGCTGCTGTCCGAACTCGTCGACGTCACCGTCGCCGGCGACGACGAGCCGGTCGCACTGCCCGACCGGCCGTTCGTGGCCGAGATCCGGGCCCTTTCCGACCCTCGCGCCAAGCTCGCCCGCTACGCCCGGCACCTCGTCGTCACCCACGCCCGCCAGACCGAGGTGATGATCGCGCTGGCCGGCGCGGCCACCGCGGACGCCGACGCCGCGCGCATCTGGGACAAGAACGTCGAAGACCGCAGGCGCGGCATGACCATGCTCGCCGCCGAGATCGTCGCCACCGGATCCGTTCGTTCCGACCACGATGTCGACAGCGTCGCCGACGTCCTGTGGCTGGCCATGGACTTCCGCAACTACGACTGGCTCGTACGCCGGCGCGGCTGGCCGGTCGAGCGGTTCGAGCGCTGGTACACCGACACGGTCGCCGCCGCGGTGCTGACGTGAGTAGCCCGAAGCGGCGACGTGAGCGGGGGGCCGTCCAGACGATGGAGCCGGTCCAGCAGCCCAGGGCCTTCTGGTAGACCGGGGCCGCCTCCCTGTCGAAAGCGGACTGGGTGGATGGTCCTCAGCACCCGTCGTCGAGCCCGCTCGTCCGGGTGGTGTCGGGGTCGCCCTGCAGGCCGACGTGGCCGCCGACGTCGTCGGTCTCGGCCGCGGCGAGCACCGTACGCAGCAGCTCGGGGAAGCGCGCCTGCAGATCCTCCTGACGCAGGACCACGTAGCAGCGGGTGCCCTCCTGGCGGGTGCGGGTCAGCCCGGCGTCGCGCAGGGCCCGCAGGTGGTGGCTGAGCGTGGATTTGGCCACCGGTGCCCGTAGCTCCCCCCAGCCGCGCTCGCGCCCGTCGGCCAGCACGCGCACCAGCCCGACCCGGATCGGGTCGCTGAGGGCGGCCATCACCCTGGTCAGCTCGATCTCGCCTGTCTCGGGGTGGTGTGCCTGCCTCATCCTGCGATGTTATACGTTGTTCGATGTTTCATAAACATCGAACAAGGGGGACCCCATGACAGACCAGCTCGCCGGCCGCCTGCGGGGCGGTGCCGTGATCGTGACCGGAGCCGGATCCGGGATCGGCCGTGCCACCGCGCTCGCCTTCGCCCGCGCCGGAGCGCACGTCCTCGGGGTGGGGCGCCGCGAGGAACCTCTGCGGGACACGGCCGACGGGCATCCCGGCATCGCCTTCCTGGCCGTCGACATCCGCGCCGACGGGGCCGCGCGGGCGATCGTCGACGAGGTGATCGAGCGGTGGGGGCGGCTGGACGTCCTGGTGAACAACGCCGGGGCCACCGCGATGATGCCGCTGGCCGACACCGACGCCAGGCGCGTCGACGACCTGTTCGCCCTCAACGTCACCGCGCCCAGCGTGCTCGCCCACGCGGCCCTGCCCCACCTTCGCGCCGGTCGCGGCGCGATCGTCAACGTCTCCTCCACCTACGGGCACCGGCCGCTGCCCGGCGCGGCCCACTACGCCGCGTCCAAGGCCGCCCTGGAGCAGCTGACCCGCAGCTGGGCGCTGGAGCTGGCCGCCGACGGCATCCGGGTCAACGCGCTGGCCCCCGGCCCCACGGAGAGCGAGGCCCTGGCCGCCGCCGGGTTGTCCGAGGCGGCGGTCGAGCGGATCAAGCGGGACGAGGCCGCGAGCATCCCGCTCGGCCGCCGCGGGACCCCCGAGGAGGTGGCCGCCTGGATCGTGCACCTGGCCGACCCCGCGGCCACCTGGATCACCGGCCAGGTCCTCACCGTCGACGGCGGCCTGGAACTCACCTGAGTCCGGGGCGGCAGCCGGGGCCGCCCCCTTCTCACGAGGGTCGTACCGGCCCGGGACGCGCGGTCCTACTTCTTCAGCCAGTCGGCGTAGTGGGTGGGGGCGATGCGGGCGCCGTCCTTGGCGGTGAGGACGTCGCCGGGGACGGCGGCGAACATGCCGCCGGTGTCGTCGGTGGTCACCGAGCGCTTGTCGCCCCTGGCGGCGAGGGTGATCCGGCCCAGCTCGTCCAGCGGGTACACGTCGGGGCCGGCCAGGTCGACGATGCCGTTCAGGGGCGCACCGGCCGCGACGTCGGCGACGGTGGCGGCGACGTCCGCCGCGGCGACCGGCTGGAGGGGGGTGCGGGGCAGGCGGACGGTCTCGTCGTCGGCGGTCCAGGACAGGATGGCGTCGACGAACTCCATGAACTGGGCGGCGCGCACGATGGAGTAGGGGACGGGACCGGCCTTGAGCAGGTCCTCCTGGAGGGTCTTGGCGCGGTAGTAGTCGGTGGGGACCTGGTCGACGCCGATGATGGACAGGATGACGAAGTGCTTGGTGCCCGCGCGCCCGGCCGCGGCGAGCAGGGTGTCCATCGAGGTCTGGAAGAACGCGGGGGAGGCCTCGTCGAAGGTCGGGGAGTTGGTCAGGTTGACGACCACGTCGGCGCCGGCCAGCGCCGCGTCCACCCCCTGGCCGGTGAGCACGTCGACCCCGGTGGACAGCGAGTGCGGCACAGCCTCGTGCCCGGCCTCGTTCAGGATCCTCACGACCTTCGACCCGATGAGCCCGGTTCCGCCGATGACTGCGAACTTCATGACACGTCCTGCCTTTCGTTGACGATCCATGCCCGCTAACTCGGACATCTGTTATCCGGGATGCTACACGGACATTTTTTATCCGAGTCAACGGGTGGTGGATTAGGGTGAAGAGGTGAAGATGTCTGGTGGGGTCGAGTGGGCTCTGCACTGCTGCGTCGTACTGACCTCGGTGGAGGAGCCGGCACCGGCCGCGCGGCTGGCGCAACTGCACGACGTCTCGCCCAGCTACCTGGCCAAACAGCTCCAGGCCCTCTCGCGCGCCGGGCTCGTCCAATCCGTCCAGGGCAAGGCGGGGGGCTACGTCCTCACCCGCTCGCCAGAGCTGATCACCGTGCTCGACGTCGTCGAGGCCGTCGACGGGCCCGGCCCGGCCTTCGTCTGCACCGAGATTCGCCAGCGCGGCCCGATGGCCGCCTCGCCGGAGTCCTGCACCGCCCCCTGCGCCATCAGGCGCGCCATGGCCGCCGCCGAGGCCGTCTGGCGGGACGCCCTGCGGGCCGTCTCGGTGGCAGACCTGGCCCGCGACGTCACCTCCGACTACGGCTCCGGCGCGCTGGCCGGGATCGGCGCCTGGCTGAGGGCGGCCGAGACCTGAGCTCTCCCGGTTTCCTGATCGTGCGGGGGCACGGAAGGTCGGAACACCTATTTGTTCAGCAAGCTGAGTAAATGCATAATGCTCAGTGTGCTGAACGATATTCGCCGCCCGAGTGCCGGTCGTACCCTCGTGCTGGGGATCGTGGCCAGCGCGGTTCTCACCGGGCTGGTCTGGCTGCTGGGCCAGCGGCTGCAGGGCATCCGGCTGCTGCCCGACCAGGGCGCCTCCTGGTACTACTGGAAACTGCCCGAGCCCACCTTCTGGACCCGCGCCTCCGCGTGGCTCGGTTACGCGGCCCACCAGCTCGCGGTCTGGGGGCTGATCTACTACGCCCAGACGAGGGTGCGCCGCTACACCGCCGGCCTGCACCGGGTGAACGTCCTGGCGCTGGCGGTCAACTTCGGCTTCATCGTCCTGCACACCCTGCAGACCCACCTGTTCTACGACGGGCTCGCGCAGGACGTGTCGATCTTCAGCTCGCAGGGGTCGGTGGTCCTGCTGCTGGTGATGGTCCTGCTGATGGAGAACGGCCGCCGGGGCCTGTTCGCCGGGCGGCCCGCTCCCATCTCCACGGAGGTGGTGGGGTTCGCCCGCAAATATCACGGCTACCTGTTCAGCTGGGCGGCGATATTCACCTTCTGGTACCACCCGATGGAGAGTTCGAGCGGCCACCTGATCGGCTTCTTCTACATGTTCCTGCTCCTGCTGCAGGGCAGCCTGTTCATGACCCGCGCGCACACCAACCGCTGGTGGACGGTGACGCTGGAGCTCCTCGTCGCCGTGCACGGCACCCTCGTGGCGGTGATGAACAGCGGCCCCGGCGGCATGTGGCCGATGTTCCTGTTCGGTTTCCTCGGGATCTTCGTGATCACCCAGATGCACGGCCTGGGCCTGTCCCGCGCCACCAGGTGGGTCCTCGCCGCCCTCTACGCCGGTGCCGTCCTGCTGGTGTACGGCATGCGCGGTTCCGGCAGGATCGACGAGATCGTCCGCATCCCCGCCATCGAGTACCTGCTGGTCGCCGTGCTGGCCGTGCTGCTCTGGCTGGGGCTGCGCACCGCCAGGCTGGTCAGGGGCGGCGGGACCAAGGGGACCGGGGGGACGGGGGGAACCGGTGCCCGGCCCGCGGACGGCGCACCCGTGACGGAGGGCGCCGCCGCCAACGTCGGCGCCACCACCAACGCCACCACCAACGCCACCACCAATGCCATCGCCGGTGCCGGTGTCGGCACCGCCGCCGGGTCCGCGCCGGAGGGTGACGACAGGGCCGGTGGCGATGGTGCCGGTGACCGCGGCAACTGACGCGACCCGCCCTTTCGTCCGATTCCGGCCGCGCCGGTCGGCGTGAATACGGACATCCGGTCGTCGAAAGTCTCAACAATCCCGCAACTGGAACCGTGTTCGGGAGCACTCACACCATAAAGACTGGACATGCCATGACAAATGCTGTTGGAATGAGGTTTTTCGTGAGTAAGTGATTCACCCTGCGTAAGGGGCAGTCGGACACTTCCTGATGGTGGCGCATGGACACTGCTCTGTCGTTTCGAGTTCTCGGTCCACTTGAAGTCCTGGTAGGTGAGCAACGGGTCTCGATCGGCGGTTCACGCCAGCGCATCATTCTCGCCACGCTCATCCTGCGCGCGGGCAGGGTCGTCCCCGTCGACCTGCTCGCCACGGCGATCTGGGGCGAACGCCCGCCTCCCACCGCCCGGAGCCAGGTGGTCATCTGCGTCTCCGGGCTCCGTCGCGCCTTCCTTGAGGCGGGCGCCCCGGCGAACCTGCTCGGCACCTCCTCTCCCGGCTACGTCCTGCAGGCCGATCCCTCGCAGGTCGACGTCCTGCTCGCCGAGCGCCTCGCCTCCCAGGCGCGGTCCGCGGAGAGCGCGGGCGACCTCGCCGGAGCCGCCCGGCTGTTCGCCGAGGCGTGCGGCCTGTGGCGCGGCCCGGTCATGGCGGGCATCGAGAGCGCGTTCGTCGAGTCCGAGGCGCGCAGGCTGGACGACCGCCAGCTGACGCTCACCGAGGAGCGCGTCCAGCTGGAGCTCGCCCTGGGCAGGCACCGGGAGCTCATCGACGACCTCGCCGTCCTCGTCGACGCCAACCCGCTGCGCGAGCGGCTGCGCGCCCAGCTGATGCTGGCCAGGTACCGGGGCGGGCGCCGGGCGGAGGCGCTCGACACGTACCGGATCGGGCGGATGCAGCTGGTCGAGGAGCTCGGCATCGAACCGGGCACCGAGCTGCAGGCCCTGCACGACGCCATCCTCCGCGACGACCCGGAGCTGACCCCGGCGCCCGCGCCGCCGCACGCCCGCACGCCCGCCCGCACGCCCGAGCCCGAGGTCGCCGAGGAGGACGTACCCGCGCCCGCCGAGCCCGCGGCGGGCCAGGCGGGCCAGCCGGGCCAGGTCGAGCACGGGGTGGTGCCCGCGCAGCTGCCCGCGGACGTGCCGCACTTCGTCGGCAGGGCCGGCGAGATCGCCGAGCTGGACGCCCTGCTGGACAAGCGGCTCGGGCAGGGGCTGCTCACCATCGCGCTCATCACCGGGGTGGGCGGGGTCGGCAAGTCGGGGCTCGCCGTGCACTGGGCGCACCGGGTCGCCTCCCGCTTCCCCGACGGCCAGCTCTTCGTGAACCTGCGCGGCTACGACCTCAACGCCCAGCCGCTCACGCCCGGCGCGGTGATGGACCGCTTCCTGCGGGCCTTCGGCATCGGCGGCGAGCGCATCCCCGAGGACCTGGACGAGCGCGCGGGCCTGCTGCGCACCGTCATCGGCAAGCGCCAGGTGCTGCTGGTGCTGGACAACGCCCGCGTCATCGACCAGGTCAGGCCGCTGCTGCCCGGCTCGGGCACCTGCTGCGTGATCGTGACCAGCCGGGACCCGCTGGGAGACCTCGCCCCCAGGGAGGGGGCCAGCGTGATCCACCTGGAGGTGCTGGGCTCGGCCGACTCCGCCGCGCTGCTCGCCGGGGTCGCCGACTCGGTGGTGATGGAGGAGGACCCCAAGGCCGCCGCCCGGCTGGGCGAGCTGTGCGACGGGCTGCCGCTGGCGTTGCGGATCGTGGGCGCCCGCCTCACCGCCCGCTCGTACTGGACCCCCGCCCGCCTGGCCAAGCGTCTCGCCGACGAGCGCCGCCGCCTGGACGAGCTGAGCTACGGCCAGCTGACCGTACGGGCCAGCTTCGCCCTCAGCTACCGCGACCTGAGCCCGCAGGCGGCGCTGATGTTCCGCAGGCTGGGGCTGCTGGAGGCGCCCGACTTCGCCTCCTGGGCGGGGGCGGCGCTGCTCGGCATCGACGACCTCGACGCCGAGGACCTGATCGACCAGCTGGTGGACGCCCAGCTGGTCGAGGTGCTGGGCCGCGACGGCGCCGACCAGATCCGTTACCGCTTCCACGACCTGGTCAGGTTGTACGCCAGGGAGTGCGCCCACGCCGAGGAGGCGGCCGGGGACCGCGTCGCCGCGATCACCCGCGCCCTGAGCTGCTGGCTCGCGCTGGCCGAGGAGGCCCACCAGCGGGAGTACGGCGGCGCCTTCACCCAGCTGCACGGCTCGGTGCCCCGCTGGCGGCCCGCCGACCCGGACGAGTTGCTGGAACGGCCCCTCGACTGGCTGGACGCCGAGCGCGGCGCCCTCGTCGCCGCGATCTCCCAGGCCGCCCACCTCGGCGAGTCCGAGCTGTGCTGGGACCTCGCCGTCACCGCCACGACCCTCTTCGAGGTCCGCAGCTACTTCGACGACTGGCGTACCACCCACGAGACGGCCCTGGACGCCGCGCGCAAGGCGGGTGACACGCGCGGCGAGGCGGCCGTGCTGTGCTCGATGGGGAGCATGTATCTCTTCCAGCAGGTACCGGAGCCGGCGGGGGAGTACCTGGGCGCGGCGCGCGAGCTGTTCGAGAGGCTCGACGACCGGTACGGGATGGCGCTGGCGCTGCGCAACACCTCGCTGCTCGACCGGCTCGCGGGTCGTTTCGACATGGCGCTCGACGGGTTCCTCGCGGCGAAGAGGGTCTTCGCCGAGGTCGGCGACCACTTCGCCGAGGCCCACGTGCTCGGCGGCATCGCCCAGGTCCACGTGGACCGGGGGAGGCTGGAGCTCGCCGAGCCCCTGCTGAGGCAGGCGCTGGAGGTCTTCCGCACGCTGGGCAGCGAGCGGGGGCAGGCGCAGATCCTCAACAGGCTGGGGGAGGCGCTGCTGCGCCAGGACCGGACCGTGGAGGCGGAGGAGACCGTGCGGGCCGCGCTCGCCCTGGTCAGGAAGAGGCAGGACGGTATCGGGCAGGCGTACATCCTGTGCGGGCTGGGGGAGATCCAGATCCGCCAGGACCTGACGGACGCCGCGGTGGAGAGCCTGGACGAGGCGCTCGTCATCGCCCAGGGGGTGCGGGAGAGGTTCGTGGAGGCGCGGATCCACCTGGCCTTCGGCCGGTTGCACGCCCGGTGCGGCCGGTTCGACGAGGCTGTGGCCCACCTGCGGGAGGCGCTGGAGATATCCACCGAGATGGACACCCGGTTGTGGCGTTTCCGGGCCCTGTCCGCGCTGGGTGAGGTGTTTATCCTCAAGGGGGACGAGCCCGCGGCCTTTGATGCGCTGAATCGTGCTCTGGATTATTGTGCCGACACCGGTTCCGAGGATTATCGGCTGATCACCGAGCGGTTGGCGACTTTATCCGTCATTCCCTCCGGATCATCAGGTCCATGTGCTGTCGCCGGTGGTGTGGGCGATTGAAGCCGCCGCGGAGACCGTGCCCTGAACGACGGCCACGGGGAGCGTGAAGAGCGTGGCAGTGGCGGTGACTTTCGCGGCCCAGATAATCCACCGAGACATTTTCCGACCTCATTCGTCTTGTTGTTTTCTTTCCTTCTTCCGTTCTGCGACAAACGTAGAATGAGGCGCGATCGAGTCGATATCACATCGGCAACCGGCCGATATCCGGGGTCGCGTCGCGCATCAGCACCGCTGTGAGCAGCACGTCCGCCCCCCAGGCGAGGTGTTCGGGCGCCGTGTACTCCGCGGGAGCGTGGCTCACGCCGCCCCGGCTCGGCACGAATATCATGCCGACGGGCGCGATCCGCGCCACGATCTGCGCGTCGTGGCCGGCCCCGCTGGGCAGGCGGTGGTACGGCAGGCCCTGCCCGGCCGCGGAGCGGGCGACGATCTCGCGCAGCCCCGGGTCGCAGTCGACCGGCGCGGTGCGCGCCCCGGGCACGACCGTGACGCGGGTGCCGGTCGCGCCCGCGACCTCGGCGGCGACCTCGGCCAGTCGCGCCAGCGCCGCGTCCAGGGCCCCGGCCGAGGTGTCACGGAACTCCACCCCCAGCCGGACCCGTCCGGGGATGACGTTCCACATGCCGGGTTCGACGGAGCACGTGCCGGTGGTGGCGCGCAGCACCAGCCGCTCGGCGGCGGCGATGGCCCGCACGGCCAGCACCAGCCGGGCGGCGCCGTCCAGCGCGTCGGCCCGGTGCTCCATGGGCGTGGTGCCCGCGTGACCGGCCGTGCCCTCGACGGTGACCGAGACGTTCACCCGCCCGGTGATCGTCTCGACCACCCCGATGGGCACGCCCAGCCGCTCCAGCACGTCCCCCTGCTCGACGTGCAGCTCCAGGTAGGCGGCGACGTCGCGGGGCGACCAGGCGGCCTCGGCGAGCCGGTCCGCGTCGCCCCCGACCGCCGCCAGCAGGTCGGCGACCGCGACGCCGCGGTCGTCGAGGGCGAGGGCCGCCCCCGGGGGCAGCGCGCCGGCGAACCCGTGCGAGCCCAGCATCCCCATCGTGCCGTGGGCGCCCTCCTCGTCGCTGAAGGCGACCACCGCGAGCGGGTGGTTCAGCCGCACGCCCTCCTCGTACAGGGTCCTGGCCACCTCGATGCCGGCCAGCACCCCGTAGGCGCCGTCGTAGGCGCCGCCGTCGAGCACCGTGTCGATGTGCGAGCCCAGCACCAGCGCGGCCGCCCCCGGCACCGAGCCGGGGCGGCGGCCGATCAGGTTGCCGGCCGCGTCGACCTCCACGGCCAGGGCCGCCTCCTCCATCAGCCGCGCCACGTACGCGCGCCCCTCCACGTCCTGCGGGGTGAACGCCAGCCGCGTCACCCCGCCGCCGGGGACCGCGCCGATCGCGCCCAGCCGGGCCACGTGGTCCACCAGGCGCCCGGCGTTGACACGGGGCCGGGTCCCCTGCAGGACGGTCATGGCGTGCGCAGCGATCGGGGACGCATGTCCGTCCACACCCGCTCGATGTGGGCCAGGCACTCGTCGCGGCCGCCCGTGGTCCCGGTGGCGGTCCACCCCGCGGGCAGGGCCCGCCCGTGCGGCCAGAGGGAGTACTGTTCCTCGTCGTTGACCACCACTGCGTACGTGCTCACGTCAGACCTCCAGGTCGCCGATGTCGCGGATGATGTGGCCGAGCAGTTCCGCCCGGCGCTCGTGCAGGAAGAAGTGGTCGCCGTCCAGCACCCGGAGCCGGAAGTCCCCGCCGGTGTGCGGGCCCCACAGCAGGGCCTCGCCGGGCGAGACGATCTCGTCCCCGTCGCCGGTGTAGACGACCAGCGGGCACGCCAGCGGCGCCTCGGCCGCGGGCAGGTAGGTCTCGGTCACCCGCAGGTCGGCCCGCACCCGCGGCAGGATCACCGCCAGCAGCCGCGGGTCGTCCAGCGGCAGGCCGCCGCTGCCGCCCAGGCGGCGCATCCAGGCCACCAGCTCCTCGTCGGGGGCGTCGTGGACGGCGGGGGCGCGCGGGCCGTCCGGCGCCCCGGCCGCCGCGGCCAGCAGAGCCCGGGGCGCGGGCGCGCCCCTCCGCCGCAGCTCCCTGGCCAGCTCGAACGCCACCCAGGAGCCCATGCTGTAGCCGAACAGCGCGTACGGCCGTCCCAGGTGCGGGGTGAGGGAGTCGGCCAGCTCGGTGACCAGGCCGTCCATCGCGGCGTGCGGGGCCTCGCGGAACCGCCGCTCGCGTCCCGGCAGGTGCACCGGCACCACCTCCACCGTGTCGGGGAGCAGGTCGGCCCACTGCTGGTACTCCACGGAGCCGCCGCCCGCGTACGGCAGGCAGAACAGCCGGATCGCGGCCCGCGGGCGGGGGGCGGGGAAGCTCACCGCCCGCGCCGCGCGGTCGAGCACGCGCGTCGTCGTCATCGCGTCACCTCACACGTCGTCATCTCGTCGCCCCGCCGCCTCACCGGTCTCACGGTGAGTCTCACGGTGAGAGGGGGAGGTCCGGGGCGGTCACCAGGGCGGTGATCGTCCGTTCCAGCTCGGCGGCCATCCCGGCGACCGTCTCCGGGCGGAACAGCGCCGTGTCGTACTCCAGCACCGCCCGCGCCGAGCCGCCCAGGTCGGTGACCTCCAGGGCGAGGTCGAACTGCGAGGTGCCCAGCGGGACGAACAGCCGCTCGGCCGTCACCCCCGGCAGCCCGTCGTCGGCCGACTCCAGCAGGCGCCGGTCGTGCAGGGTGAACAGCACGTCGAACAGGGTCCCGCGGCCCGTGCCCAGCTCCGCGGTGAGCCGCGACAGCGGCAGCTCCTGGTGCTCGTAGGCGCCGAGCAGGCTCTGCCGCACCCGGCCGACGACCTCGCTGAAGGTGCGCGTCCCGCCCAGGTGCGTGCGGACGGCCAGCGTGTTGACGAAGTGCCCGACCAGGTCGGCGACCTCGGTCCTGGACCGGCCGGAGACCACCGAGCCGACCACCACGTCCCGGGTCCCGGCGCGGCGGGCCAGCCAGACCTTGAACGCGGCCAGGTAGACCATGTGCGGGGTGGTGTCGGTGGCCCGGCACAGCTCCCGGACGTCGACCGGCAGGTCGAACGCGTGCTGGGCACCCTGGAACAGCGGCCGCCTGGGGCGCGGCAGGTCGGTGGGCAGCGCGGTGCCCTTGGAGTCGGCCAGCCGCTCCCGCCAGTAGTCCACCAGGCCGGCGAGCCGGTCGCCGGTCAGCGACTCGCGCTCCCAGACGGCGAAGTCGACGTACTGCACGCCGGGCTCCGGCGGTTCCGCGCAGGAGCCGGAGCCCTCGGCCCGCAGGCGGTAGAAGGCGCACAGCTCCCGCCAGAAGACCGCCGTCGACCAGCCGTCGAAGACGATGTGGTGCGCCAGGACGAGCAGCACGTGCTCGGTGGGGGAGACCCGGTAGAGGACCGGCCGCAGCAGCGGGCCCCTGGCCAGGTCGAACGGCCTGCGGTACTCCTCCAGGACGAGCCCGGCGGCGTCGGCCGTCTCCACCACGGGCAGCGGCACCGGCGCCGGGCCGGTCACCCGCTGCACCGGCCCCCGCCTGGTCATCGTGAACGTGGTCCGCAGCGACTCGTGCCGGGAGACCACCCGCCCGATCGCCCATTCCAGCGCCTCGACGTCCAGCGGGCCGCGCAGCCGGAAGGCGTGCGGCGCGTTGTAGGCGGGACTCCTCGGGGCCAGCTGGTTGAGTACCCACAGGCTCTCCTGCGCGTGGGAGAGCGGGTAGGTGGCGCCGGGTGTCCTGGGCACCGGTCGCGGCCCGGCCTCGGTGGGCCCGGCCAGCCAGCCGGCCAGCTCGGCGGGCGTCAGGTGGTGGAAGACGTCGGAGATGGACACCTCCACGCCCAGCCGGTCCTGGATACGCATCGCCACCTGGACGGCGGCGAGGGAGTGGCCGCCCAGGTCGAAGAAGTCGTCGTCCGGGGCGATCTCCCCGGGGTCCAGGCCGAGCACCTCGCTCCAGATGCCGACGACGGTCTCCAGCAGCTCGGTCGCGCCCGCCCCTGTCGCGTTCCTCCCTTCCGTGCTCGTTTCCGACGTGCTCGTTTCCGACGTGCTCGTTCCCGACGTGCTCGCTCCTGTCGTGCCCGTCCCGGCCGTGCCGGTTCCCGTCTTGCCCGTGCTCCCGGCCGTGGGGGTCTCCCCGGTCGTGGTGGCACGGGCTCCGGCGTCCGGGGGGCCCGTGTGGGGTGCCCGGTCGCCTCGGGACGTCGCCGGAGCCCTCGGGGTGGGGGCGCCGTCGCGTGTCACGACGCCGGGCCGCGGTTCCCACGGCACGGCGCCGACAGGGCGGCCGGGGTCCCCGGCCGCGAAGTCCAGCACTCGCAGGTAGCCCTCGGCGAGCCAGGCGATCGTGGCCTCGTCGAACAGGCCGGTGTCGTAGCGCAGCAGGCCGGAGATCTCGCCGTCCGCCGAGACCAGCTCCAGCTCCACGTCGAAGCGGACGGTCGCCTGGTCGAGGGGGTACGTCGACAGGGCCAGCTCGCCCAGCCGCAGCAGCATGCCCCGCTCGCCCGCCGAGGAGGCGCCCAGCGGCGACACCGCCTCGGGCGAGTCGGCCCGGACGATCTCCCCCCGCTGCGAGGCGCGCAGCGTGAACGCCACGTCGAACAGCGGGGAACGGCTCGGGTCGCGGTGCGCGCCCAGCCGCTCCACCAGCCGGGGGAAGGGGTAGTCCTGGTTGTCCAGGGCGTCGAGCACCGCCTCCCGGGTGCGGCCGAGCACCTCGGAGAACCCGGGGTCCCCCGACAGGTCGGCGCGCAGCACGACCGGGTTGACGAAGTAGCCGACCACGTCGGAGAACTCCGGGCGGCTGCGCCCGGAGGTCCAGGTGCCCAGCAGGAAGTCCTCCTGGCCGGACGCCCTGCCCAGCAGCACCTGGAAGGCGGCCAGCAACGTCGTGTACAGCGTGGAGCCGCCCCTCGCGGCCAGCTTCTCGACCGCCGCCGACCGCTCCGCGCCCAGCCGGAAGGCGTACGAGGAGCCCTGGAAGCCCTGGTCGGCGGGGCGGGGCCGGTCGGTGGGCAGCGCCAGCACCGGCGGCGGGTCCGCCAGCAGCCCGGTCCAGTACGCCTCCATCCGGGCGCCGTCGGGACCGGCGAGCATCGCCGCCTGCCACGCCACGAAGTCGGCGTAGGTCGCGGCGGGCGGCGCGGCGGACGGCCGGACCCCGTTGCGCAGCGCCGTGTACGCCTGCCCCAGCTCCTCCAGCAGCTGGAACAGCGACCAGCCGTCGATCGCGATGTGGTGGGTGACCCAGAGCAGCACGGGCGCCGCCGCCGGGCGCCGTACCAGCACCACCCGCAGCACCGGCCCGTGCTCCAGGTCGAACGGGCGGGCCGCCTCGGCGCCCAGCAGGGCCGCGAGGTCCTGGCCGGGCGCGAGGTCGGCGACGAAGAAGTCCAGGCCGCTCGTCGGGGCGACCCGCTGCACCGGGGTGCCCTTGACGTGCCCGTACGTCGTGCGGAAGATCGGGTGCCGGGCGATCAGCCACTCGAACGCGCCGCGCAGCGCGACCGGGTCGGCGTCGTCGTGCACCGTCCACGCGAACGGCATGTTGTAGGCGACGCTCGCCTCCCGGCGCACGCGGTCCATGAACCACAGGGACTGCTGCCCGTACGAGAGCGGGAAGGGCGCGTCGCCCGACCTCATCAGCCTGGCGAGCAGGGCGCGCTTGTCCGCGGGCGACAGTGGTGCTCGGGTCTCCATCGAAGTCCTCCGGTAAGGGGTCAGGCCGACGGGACGGCCAGCTGCTCGACGAGGGAGAGGGCCGCCTCGGGGGAGGGGACGGAGTGGAACACCGGCTGCGCCGACGAACCCGTCGTGGCGATCAGCTCGTAGCGCCGCAGCGTGTCGACGAGGTTGACGAAGCCGTCCCAGAAGCCGTCGGTGTTCACCAGGACGAGCGGTTTCGCCGTCCTGCCCAGGTAGGTGGCGGAGATCACCTCAAGGATCTCGTCCAGCGTCCCGTAGCCGCCGGGCAGCGCGATGAAGGCGTCGGAGCAGCGCAGCATGTGCTCCTTGCGCCGGTGCAGGGTGTCGGTCAGGTGCGTCTCCTGGATCGGCGCGGCGATCGCCCGCTCCCGCTCGTACAGGAAGCGCGGGATGATCCCCCGGATGGCCGCGCCGCTCTCCGAGGCCGCCCAGGCCACCTCGCCCATCAGGCCCGAGCCGCCGCCGCCGTAGACCAGGTGGTGGCCGCGCTCGCCGATGAGCCTGCCGGTGGTCCTGGCCGTGTCGACGATGGCCTGGGAGTTGCTCCGTCCCGCGCCGCAGAAGACGCAGATGTCCAGCGGCCTGTCGCTCCCGCTTGCCGGTGGCCCGCCGGGTTCGAGGATTGTCGAGGTCATGGCTCTCTCCTTAGGAGGACCGGTAGCGCGTGATGGCCGGCAGGTGCCGCTCGCGGAGCTCCTGGTCGCGCACGCCGAGACCCTCGGCGGGGGCGAGGCAGAGAACGCCGATCTTGCCCTGGTGCACGTTGCGCCGGACGTCGTGCACGGCCTCGGCGCTCTGCTCCAGGGAGTAGGTGCGTGACAGGGTGGGGTGGATACGCCCCTGGGCGACCAGCCGGTTGGCCTGCCAGGCCTCGTGGTAGTTGGCGAAGTGCGTGCCGACGACGCGCTTGAGGCTCATCCACAGGTACCGGTTGTCGAAGGAGTGCATGAACCCGGTGGTGGAGGCGCAGGTCACGATCGTCCCGCCGCGTCGGCAGACGTAGACGCTCGCGCCGAAGGTGTCCCTGCCGGGGTGCTCGAACACGATGTCGGGGTCGTCGCCGCCGGTCAGGTCGCGGATGCGCTTGCCGAAGCGCCGCCACTCGGCGACGTCGGGGGTGTGCTCGTCCTGCCAGAAGGAGTACCCCTCGGCGGACCTGTCGATGATCAGGGAGGCGCCCGCGCTCCTGGCCAGCTCGGCCTTCTCGGGGGAGGAGACCACGCAGACCGGGGTGGCCCCGCCGTTGAGGGCGTACTGCGTGGCGTAGGAGCCGAGCCCGCCGGAGGCGCCCCAGATCAGGACGGTGTCGCCCTGCTTCATGGCCGCGCCGTTGCGCGAGACCAGCTGCCGGTAGGCGGTGGAGTTGACCAGCCCCGAGCAGGCCGCCTCCTCCCAGGTCAGGTGGGCGGGCATGGGCATCAGCTGGTTCGCCTTGACGAGCGCGAGCTCCGCCAGGCCGCCGAAGTTGGTCTCGAAGCCCCAGATCCGCTGCTGCGGGTCGAGCATCGTGTCGTCGTGCCCCTCGGGGTCCTCCAGCTCCACCGACAGGCAGTGCGCGACGACCCGGTCGCCCGGCTTCCACTTGGTGACGCCCGGCCCCACCCGCAGCACCACGCCCGAGACGTCGGAACCGAGCACGTGGTACGGCAGGTCGTGGCGGCGGGCGAGCTCGCTGCGGCGGCCGTAGCGGCGCAGGAACCCGAAGGTGGCCACCGGCTCGAAGATCGCCGACCAGACGGTGTTGTAGTTGACCGAGCTGGCCATCACCGCGAGCAGCGCCTCGCCGGGCCCCACCTCCGGGGTGGCGACCTCCTCCACGTGCAGGGACTTGCGCGGGTCCTTGTCCTCGCCGCGCATCCCGGCGAACATGTCGACCTCGTCGGCGTGCACGGTGACGCCCCAGTAGGACTCCGGCACGGCCAGTGCCGCGAAGTGGCCGGGGTCGCTCTCGCCGGACAGGACGGCGTCTCTGATCGCGTCGGTCATCGCGTTGCCTCCAGGGCGAGTCGGTCGAGCTTGCCGTTGGGGTTCAGGGGCAGTACGGGCACGGTCCGGAACTGGGCCGGGATCATGTGCGCGGGCAGCCGCTCCCCGCACAGGGCGCGCAGCTCGCGGGGGGAGACCGGCTCGCCGACCAGGTAGGCCACGATCAGCGGCTCGCCGCCCGGCGGGGTCCGCACGATCACGGCCGCGTCGCTCACGCCGGGGGTGTGCCGCAGCACGGCCTCGATCTCGCCCAGCTCGACGCGGAACCCGCGGATCTTGACCTGGGAGTCGATGCGGCCCAGGTACTCGAACGACCCGGACTCCAGCTGCCGCACCAGGTCGCCGGTGCGGTACCAGCGCCGCTCCCCGTCACCCAGGTCCGCCAGCGGGAACCGTTCGGCGTTGAGCTCCGGGCGCCCGACGTAGCCGGCGGCCAGCGCGGTGCCGCCCACCCACAGCTCGCCCTCCACGCCGGTCGGCACCGTGCGGCCGTCCGGGCCGACGACGGCGGTGCGGACGTGGCGCAGCGCCCGGCCGATGTTCGTGGGCCCGGAGGTGTCCTCCACCGTCGCGCGGTCCACGACCGCGCAGGTGGAGAAGACGGTCGTCTCGGTGGGGCCGTAGATGTTGACGATCTCCTCGCGCCCGCCGGTGAGGTCCATCCAGGCGCGGATGGTGTCGCGGTCGATGGCCTCGCCGCCGAAGATCAGGTAGCGCAGCGCGAGCGGGCGGGGGCTCTGCTCCATCGCCCAGGCCAGGTACCTGAACATGCTGGGCACCTGGCAGAGCACGGTCACCCGCTCGGCGTCCAGCGTCTCCAGCAGCAGCCTCGGGTCGCGTCCGGCCGAGACCGGGACGGCCACCACGCGCCCGCCGTGCAGCAGCGCCCCCCACATCTCCCAGACGGAGAAGTCGAAGCAGTGGCTGTGGAACCAGCTCCACACGTCGTCCCCGCTGAAGGAGAACCGCTCGCGGGCGGAGCGGAACAGCTCCAGCACCGCCCCCTCGGGGGTGGCGACGCCCTTGGGCGTCCCGGTGGAGCCGGAGGTGTAGATGATGTGGGTGGGGATCTCCGGGGAGCGCCGGGCGGGCGGCAGGACCTTCCCGCCCGCGAGCGCGCCGGTCACCTCGATCCTCGGCACCCCGGCGAAGGGCCAGGGCCCGTCCGGGTCGGCGCAGATCGCGCGCAGCCCGCTGTCGCCGGCCATGAACCGCACCCGCTCGGCGGGGTAGTCGGGGTCGAGGGGGACGTACGTGCAGCCGTGGCCGATCACCGCCACGACGGCGGCGACGACCCGCCAGGAGCGCCGCATGAAGACGCCGACCTGGTCGCCGGGGACCAGGCCCAGCTCGCCGAGCGAGCGGCGGATCCCGGAGGCGGCGTCCGCCAGCTCGGCGTAGCTCACGGATCGGTGTTCGTCGGTGACGGCGAGCGCGTCGGGCCGCCGCAGCACGTGCTCGTAGAAGGCCGAGGCCAGGGAGCCGAATTCTTCGTCCACAGGTCAGGACGATCTCCAATAGGACGACATATGGGTATTCGTCGGCGGGCTAGGCTTCCCCCGGCGACCCGGCCTGGAGGCTAGGTACGGTCCGCGCCCTGCGGCGGAAGACGCCGGGGCCGCGCCTGGCGATGCTTCTCGGCATGAACGGTGTCGTTTTCGTCTTTCCCGGCCAGGGTGCCCAGTGGCGCGGCATGGGAAGTGCCCTGCTGGAGCAGGAACCGGTCTTCGCCGCGGCGATCCGGGAGTGCGAGCTCGCGCTCGAACCGTATCTGGACCGCTCCGTCACCGACGTGCTCGCGGGCAGGGCCGACGCCGACAGGATCGACGTCGTCCAGCCCGCCCTCTTCGCCCTGCAGGTCGGGCTCGCCCGCCTGTGGGAGGCCAACGGCGTCGTGCCCGCCGCCGTGGTCGGGCACAGCCTGGGCGAGGTCGCCGCCGCGTACGTCGCGGGCGCCGTCACCCTCAAGGAGGCCGCCAGGATCGTCGGCGTCCGCAGCCGCCTCTACCGCAGGCTCAGCGGTACGGGCGCGATGGCGCTGCTCGGCCTCGGCTGGGAGGAGGCCGCCACCGTCGTCGCCGAGCAGGACGACCGGCACGGCGACCGGCACGGTGGCCGCATCTGCCTGGCCGCGTCCAACGCGCCCGGCTCGACCGTGGTGGCCGGCGACCACGACGCGGTCCACGCGCTCGTCGAGCAGCTGCGCTGGGAGGACGTCTTCTGCCGCCTGGTCGGCGCCGACGTCGCCGGCCACAGCCACCACGTCGACCCGCTCCTGCCCGAGCTGCGCGAGGAGCTGGCCGCCCTGGCGCCGCTCCCCGCCACGGTCCCGCTCTGGTCGACCGTCACCGGCCGCCCCGGCGCGACGCCCGACGCCGCCTACTGGTGCCGCAACCTGCGCGAGCCGGTGCTGTTCTGGCCGGTGATCCGGCAGCTGCTGGCCGATGGACACGACACGTTCGTCGAGCTCAGCCCGCACCCCACCCTGCTGTCGGGGCTGCGCGACGTCGACGCCCTGCTGCTGCCGTCCGTGCACAAGGAGGACACCGCGGCCTTCGCGGGCTCCCTCGCCCGGCTGCGCGAGGTGGAGCTCACCGCCGACGGCCCGCTGGGCGACCACCGGGTCGAGGGCCGGCCGGTCTTCCCCGGCGCCGGGTACGTGGCCGCCGCCCTGGAGCACTCGGACGCGCTGGCCGGGGTGGAGTTCCGCGTCCCGCTGACGCTGGACGCCCCGCGCCGCCTGGGCGCCGTTCTCGACGGCGACGCGATCGACCTCGTGGTGGAGGGACGCGCGCACGCCTCGGCCCGCCGCGCGACGCCGGAGCCCGCCGATCGCCTGGACCTTCCGGCGATCGGGGCGCGTTGCGCGGCCCGGACCGGCGCGGACGAGCTCTACGCGGGCTTCACCGCCAGGGGCATGCAGTACGGGCCCGCCTTCCGGCGGGTCGAGGAGGTTTTCACCGCCCCCGGCGAGTCCCTCGCCCGCCTGCGTCCCGCCGCCGCGTCCGGGCCGTACCGCCTGGACGTGGCCCTGATCGACGCCTGCCTGCAGGCGGCGGCGCCCGCCCTCGGCGGCGGCGACGACCTGCTCCTGCCCCGCGCGGTGGACCGGGTGTCGGTGCCGGGCGAGCTCGGCACGGCCCGCTGGGCGTACGCCAGGGTCGCCGAAGCGGGCGTGAGTGACACGGACGTGTCGCTTGATGTGGACGCCTGCGACGAGGACGGCCGGGTCGTCCTGGCGCTGCGCGGGGTGCGGCTGCGGGCGATCGAGCGCGAGGCCGGGGCCGGAGGCTGGGTCCACACCACCCGCTGGGTGCGGGTGGAGCCCGGCGAGGGCGAGCCGTTCGAGGGCGTGGTCCACCGGGTCGAGCCCGGACGGCCCGCCGAGGAGTCGCTGCGCTCGCTGCTGGAGCTGGTCCAGGAGCTGGCCGCCGCGCCGGAGCCGGAGCGGCTGTGGGTGGTGACCAGGAACGCCCAGCCCGTGGAGCCCGGCGACCCGGTCGACCCCGATGCCGCCGCCGTGTGGGGGATGGCCCGCACGGTCAGGCACGAGCACCCCGAACTGCGCTGCGTTCTCATCGACCTGGACGCCGGGGACGACCCGTCCACCTGGACCCCGGCTGGTTCCGTGGACGAGCGGCCGATCTGGGACCTGGGGAGTGAGAACGAGGTCGCCCTGCGCGGCGGCCGGGCGTTCGCGCCGCGCCTCACCCCGCGACCGGCCGGGCCGCGCGGCCCGCACCGGCTCGTCCAGCGCGCCCAGCAGGACCTCGCCACGTTGACCCTGGTCGAGGAGGACCTTTCCCGCGAGCTCGAAGCGGGGCAGGTGCGGATCCGGGTGCACGCCGCCGGGCTCAACTTCAACGACGTGCTGCGCGGGATCGGCATGCTGGGCGAGCAGCCCGAACCCCTCGGCTACGGCCTGGAGTGCGCGGGCGAGGTGGTCGCCGTCGGCGACGGCGTCACCGGCCTGGCCCCGGGCGACCGGGTGGCGGCCCTGGTCGCCGAGATCGGCGCGATGGCCTCGCACGTCACGGTGGACGCCCGCCTCGCCGTCCCCATCCCCGACGACCTCGGCTGCACCGAGGCGGCGACGCTGCCCGCGGCGTACGTCACCGTGGTCTACGGCATGGAGCGGCTGGCCCGCCTGGAGGCCGGGGACCGGGTGCTGATCCACGCCGCGGCCGGGGGCGTCGGCCAGGCGGCGGTGCGGCTGGCCAGGCGCGCGGGCGCGGAGGTCATCGCCACCGCGGGCTCGCCCGCCAAGCGGGCCTGGCTGCGGGAACAGGGCGTGGAGCACGTCTTCGACTCGCGTTCCCTGGACTTCGCCGACCGCGTCATGGAGGTCACCGGCGGTGCCGGGGTCGACATGGTGGTCAACTGCCTGGCCGGGGAGGCCGTCGACGAGGGACTGCGCGTCCTGGCGCCCTTCGGCCGGTTCGTGGAGCTCGGCAAGCGCGACATCGCGGAGAACAGGCCGCTGCCGCTCGCGCCGTTCGCCAAGAGCCTGTCCTTCCACGCGGTGGAGGCGTTCTCGCTGGCCGGGCGGCGCCCGGAACTGGCCGGGGCGATGCTGCGCGAGGTGGTGGACGCGGTCGCGGACGGCACGCTCGGCCCGCTGCCGGTGACGGCCTTCCCCGCCGCCGAGGCGGAGGCGGCCTTCCGGCACATGGCCTCGGCCCGCCACATCGGCAAGGTGGTCCTCACCTTCGACCGGCCCCGGCTGCGCGCCGACGGCACCTACCTGGTCACCGGCGGCCTGAGCGGTCTGGGCCTGGCCGCGGCCGAGGGTCTCGTACGGCAGGGCGCCAGGCACCTCGCCCTGATGGGCAGGCGCGAGCCCGGCCCGCACGCGCGGGAGCGGATCGCCGCGCTGCGCGGGGAGGGCGTGCGGGTCACGGTGCTCGCCGCCGACGTCGCCGACGCGGCCGCGCTGGGGAGCGCGCTGGAGGGCCTGCGCGCCCAGGGGCCGCCGCTGCGCGGCGTCCTGCACGCGGCCGGGGTGCTGCGCGACCGCACGATCGCCGCCACGGACTTCGACGAGGTACGCGAGGCGCTGCGCCCCAAGGTGGACGGCACCCGCAACCTGCACCGGCTGACCGGCGGCGACCCGCTGGAGCTGTTCGTGCTGTTCTCCTCGGCGGCCGGGCTCCTCGGTTCCGGCGGCCAGGCCGGCTACGCGGCGGCCAACGCCTACCTGGACGGCTTCGCGCACTGGCGCAGGGGACAGGGCCTGCCCGCCACCAGCGTCGACTGGGGCGTCTGGTCGGAGATCGGGCTCGCCGCCCGGCCCGACCGGGCGGGCCGGCTCGCGGACAGGGGCATGGGCCCCATCGACCCCGCCTCGGGGCTGCGGATCCTGGCCGGCCTGCTCGCGGAGGCACCCGCCCAGGTCGCGGTCGTCCCCCTGGACGCGCCCGCCTGGTTCGCGCACAACCCGGGACAGGAACGCTGGTCGATCTTCGCCGGGCTGGCGGGCGGCCACGCCGCGACCGGCCCGCTGGACATCACGACCCCCGAGGAGCTGGAGAGGGCGCTCACCGAGTGGGTGGCGGGCGTGCTGCGCACCTCCCCGGCCGCGATCGGCCGGGAGGTGTCGCTGACCCGCCTCGGCCTGGACTCCCTGATGGCCGTCGAGCTGCGCAACCTCCTGGAGGCCCGGCTCGGGGTGCGGCTGCCGACCCCGGTCTTCCTCGACGGTCCCACCGTCGCCGAGCTGGCCGGACGGGTGAGCGCCCACCTGGGGGAGCGGCCGGCCGCCGGAGACCCCATGGCGGACGCCCGCGACCCGATGGCCGCGCGGCTGGACGCCCTGTCCGACGCCCAGGTGGACGCCCTGCTGGACGAGCTTCTCAACGACCACATCGGAGGAATGGCATGACATCTCATGATTCGGTGCTGGCGTCCCTGCTGGCCACCGCCGACGAGCACGGCGAGCGTCCGGCCCTGACCTTCCTGGGCAGGGGCGAGAGCACCGCGTGGACCTTCGCCCAGCTGGCCCTGCGCGCCCGGCAGGTCGCCACCCGCCTCACCGAGGCCGGCGCGTGCGGCGAGCGCGTGCTCCTCGCCTGCCCCTCCTCCGCCGAGTACGCGCCCGTCTTCTACGGCTGCATGCTCGCCGGGGCGGTGCCCGTACCCGTCTACATGCCCTCCCTCGCGCACTTCAGGTCGGCCTGGTCGAAGATCGCCTCCATCGCCCGCGACTCGGGCGCCGCCTACGCGATCGCCCCCGAGCCGCTCCCCGACGCGGGCGCGCTGGAGGCCCTGGCGGCACTGCCGGGGTTCCGCCGCTGGCTGCACTTCGCCGACCTGCTCTCCGGCGACGCCGCCGACCACTGGTCGCTGCCCGTCCCCGGGGACCTGGCGTTCCTGCAGTACACCTCGGGCTCCACCGGCAACCCCAAGGGCGTCATGGTGACCCACGGCGGCCTGGTCCACAACGCCCGCGCGGTGGCCTCGGCCGTCGGGGCCGGCCACGAGAGCACCACGGTCTCCTGGCTGCCGCTCTACCACGACATGGGGATCATCGGCTCGCTGCTGTCGCCGCTGCTGTGGGGCGCCCACGTGGTGAAGATGTCCCCGCAGACGTTCGCCGCGCAGCCGGTCAGCTGGCTGCGGGCCATCTCCGAGTACGGCGGGCAGCTCTCCTACGCGCCCAACTTCGCCTACGAGCTGTGCGTCAGGAAGGCCACCGACGCCGACGTCGCCTCCCTGGACCTGAGCGGCTGGCGGGTGGCCCTCAACGGCGCCGAACCGCTCCGGCAGGCCACCGTACGGCGCTTCGCCGAGCGGTTCGCGCCCGCCGGGTTCGACCCCGCGGGCCTGCGCGTCGCGTACGGCATGGCCGAGAGCACCCTGGTGATCTCCACCTCGCGGCTGGAGGTCGACGACCCCGGCGTCCGGGTGGGGGAGCGCGACTACGTCCGCTGCGGGACCCCCGTGAAGGACATGGTCTTCGAGATCGCCGACCCCGCCACCGGGCAGCCGTGCGCGCCCGGCGAGGTGGGGGAGGTGTGGGTCTCCGGGCCCTCGGTGGCGGACGGCTACTGGCAGCGCCCCGAGACCACCGCCGAGACCTTCCACGCCCGCCTGCCGGGACGCCCCGAGAGCTTCCTGCGCACCGGGGACCTCGGCGTGATGGAGGACGGCGACGTGGTGATCGTCGGACGTCACAAGGACCTGATCGTCGTCAACGGGGTCAACCACTATCCCCAGGACGTCGAGTACACCGTCGAGCGGGTCAGCCCCGCCGTGCGCGGCGGCTGCGGCGCCGCGTTCGCCACCGAGCCCACCGGCGACGTGCCGCAGGCCGAGGCCGCGGTGGTCGTCGCCGAGGTCACGGTCAAGAACGCCGGGAACCTCGACGAGCTGATCACCGAGATCCGCCTCGCGGTGGCCAGGGAGCACGACGTGATGCTCGACGGGGTGTTCCTGGTCGAGCCGCGCAGCGTCCCCAAGACCACCAGCGGCAAGATCCGGCGCCGCGAGAGCCGCGCGATGCTGCTGGACGGCGCCTTCCCCGTGCTCGCCGGATGGACCTCGCCCGCGCTCGCGGGCACCGGCCCGGTGGCGGCCCTGCGATGAACGTCCAGGACCTGCTGCTCTCCCTGGTCGCCGAGCGCACCGGCCAGGCCGACACGGACGCCGACCGGCTGTTCATCGACTACGGCATCGGCTCGGCCGACGCGGTCGCGCTCGCGGCCGAGCTGGAGGCCCGGCTGGGCGTCGCGCTGCCCACCACGGTCTTCTACGACCACCCCACGCCTCGCATGCTGGCGGCCTACCTGACCACCTCGACGCCATCGCCTGTGTCGTCGGCTTCGCCTGGGCGGGAGGCCGCCGGGTACTCCCTCGAACCGGTGGCGATCGTCGGCATCGGCTGCCGCCTGCCGGGCGCCGAGGGTCCCGGCGACCTCTGGAGGCTGCTCGCGGACGGCGTCGACGCGGTCGGCGCGGTGCCGGGGGAGCGGGCCGCGCGCCACCCGGGCTGGCGCGAGCCGGGCGTGGGCGAGGGCGGGTTCCTGCCGGACGTGGAGGCCTTCGACCCGGCGTTCTTCGCGGTCAACGCCCGCGAGGCCGAGGCGATGGACCCCCAGCAGCGGATGCTGCTGGAGGTCGCGCACGAGTCCCTGCAGGACGCCGGGCTGCGCCTGAACGGGCCGGATGGGCTGGGCGGGAGCCGGACCGGCGTGTTCGCCGGGATCAGCAGCGGGGACTTCCTGGTCAGCAGCTTCTCCGGGGCGGCCGAGCCCGGCCTCTACACCCCGACCGGGGTGGCGCACAGCGTGGCCGCCAACCGCGTCTCCTACGTCTTCGACCTGCACGGCCCCTCCATGGCGATCGACACCGCCTGCTCGTCGTCGCTGGTCGCCGTCCACCAGGCGGTGACCGCGCTGCAGACGGGCCAGTGCGACACCGCCCTCGCCGGAGGGGTCAACGCGATCCTCTCCCCCGACATCGGCCTGTGCTTCCGTACGGCCGGGGTGCTCGCCCCCGACGGCCGCTGCAAGTCCTTCGGGGCCGGGGCCGACGGCATGGGCCGCTCCGAGGGCGCCGTCATGGTGACGCTCAGGCGCCTGGGCGACGCGCTCGCCGCCGGGGACCGGATCTACGCCCTCATCCGCGGCGGCGCGGTCAACAGCGACGGCCGCACCAACGGGCTGATGTCACCGAGCGCCCCCGCACAGGTACGGCTGCTGCGCGCGGCGTGCCAGGCGGCCGGGGTCGACCCCGGCGACGTCGGCTACGTCGAGGCGCACGGCTCGGGCACCCGGCTGGGTGACCTGATGGAGCTGCGCGCCCTGTCGGAGGTGATGGGCACCGCCGGGCGCCCCGCCCCGCTGCGGATCGGCTCGGTCAAGAGCAACGTGGGCCACCTGGAGGCCGCCGCGGGCGCGGCGGGCCTGGCCAAGCTCGCCCTGTCGCTCTTCCACGGCACGCTCCCGGCCAGCCTGCACGCCGGGCGGCCCGCCGAGGACTTCGACTGGTCCGCCGGCGGCCTGCGCGTGCAGGACCGCCTCGAACCGTGGAACGGACGCCTGGCGGGGGTGAGCTCCTTCGGCTTCGGCGGCACCAACGCCCACCTCATCCTCGAGGCACCCCCGGCTCCGCCTTCGGTCCCGGCCCCAGCCCTGGCTTTGGTCCCGGCCCAGGCATCCCTGTCCTCGGCCCCGGCCGTGACAGGGCGGGCAGGCGGGGGCCGGGGAGAGGTGTCCCCGCGTGCTCAGGTCCGTCCCCGGCGGCAGGTGTGGGAGGACTGCGAGGGACTGCCGCCCGACGAGATGTGGTCGTATCCGGACAGGCTCGCGCAGCCCATGGTTCCCACCGGAGCCTCCTCCCCCGGGGAGCCCGGGGAGCCCGGGGAGACGGCTCCTCCGGCCTCCACGGGCAGGCGCCACTACCTGCCGCTGTCGGCGCACACCCACGCCGGGCTGCGGGAGCTGGTCGTACGGTGGCGGGCCGCGCTGCGGGATCCGGCGCTGGACCTGGCGGCGGCCTGCCGCACGGCGGGGGACCGGCGCGACCACCACGCCCACCGGGCCGGGGTGACCGGCGCCGACGCCGCCGAGCTGGACCGCGAGCTCGACAGGGCGCTGACCGACCTGGCCGCCGCGACCCCCGGCGGCACCGCCCCGGGCGGCCTGGCCTTCGTCTTCGCCGACGAGCCGTACCTCGGCGAGCCGCGCACCGGTGAACCGCACGCCGGTGAGCCCGGTGAGCCCGGTGAGCCCGCCGAGGACGGCGCATCGGCCGAGCGCGCCGAGTGCGCCGAGTTCGCCGCCTCCGCCGGGCTCGCGGAGCTCGCCGGGCTCGCCGAGGAGCTGCGCCGGGCGGGTGTCCGTCCCGACCTGGTGATCGGCCACGGCGCGGGGGAGGTCGCCGCCGCCCGCCACCTCGGCGTGCTGGCGCCCGCCGCCGCCGACGACGTGGCCCGGCAGCGTGCCCGGCTGCTGGCCGGGGCGCCGCCCGTACACGCCCTGCGGGTCCGGCTGGCGCGCAGGCTGGCGGAGGCCCTGTGCGCCCGCGTCGGTCCCGCGCTCGCGGTGGCCGCCGTGGAGGACCCGCAGACCTGTGTCATCGTCGGCCCCAGGGCCGCGCTGGCCGGCCTGGCCGCCACCCTCACCGCCGGGGACGTGCTCTGCGGAGACCTCGGACCGGCCACCGCCGACCACAGCGGGCTGGCCGGGCCGCTCGCCGCCGAACTGGAGGCGGCCCTGAAGGGGCTGCCCGCCAACGTCGGGGAGACGGTGTCGCTGTCGACGCTCACCGGCGAGCCGGTCGACGGCCGCGCGCAGGGCGCCGGGTACTGGGCGCGCCACCTGGCCGGGCCGAGCCTGCTCGGCGACGCGCTCACCGGCGCGCTGGACCGGGGCGTACGCACCTTCGTGGAGATCGGCGCCGTGGGGCTCGGCCCCCGGCTGCGCGGCGTCGCGGGCGGCAGGCGGGCCCGCGTGGTGCGCTGCGCCACCGCGAGCGACCTGCCCGGCGTGCTGATCCGGCTGTACGAGCTCGGCCACGACCCCGACTGGGCCGCGCTCAACCCGCCCGGGACGGTGACGTCCGTCCCGCTGCTCCCCTGGTCCCGCGACTGGTCCGCCTCCCTCTCCCCGGCCGTCCCCGTGACCGCCGTTCCCCAGGAGGTGACCGCATGAGCGCCATAGGCGGTGACCGTATGAGCACCGTTCCGCACGAGGTGGCCCGCCAGGTGGAGCGCACGCCCGACGCGCTCGCGGTGCTCGACCCGGGCGCCGAGATCACCTACCGGGGGCTCGCCGCCCGCGCAGGCGCGGTGGCCCGCGCCCTGCGGGACCGGGGCGTGCGCCCGGGGGACGTGGTCGGCGTCGCGCTGCCCCGCTCCGCCGACTACGTGGCCGCGATCCTGGGCCTGTGGCAGGCCGGCGCGGTCTTCCTGCCCCTCGACCGGTCCCTGCCGCCCGAGCGGCTCCGCTACCAGCGGGAACAGGCGGGTATGAGCCTGCTCCTCGACTCCCTGCCGCACACCGGGAGCGGGGAGGGGACCGGCGAGCCGCTGACCGGTGACGTCCGGCCCGAGGAGTGCGCGTACGTGATGTTCACCTCCGGCTCCACCGGCCGTCCGAAGGCGGTGCGGGTCTCGCACGCCTCGCTGCACAACTGCGTGCGGGCCGTCGCCGAGCTGCTCGCCCCCGGCCCCGCCGACCGGTACGCCGCCAACCAGACCTTCTCCTTCGACATCTCGCTGCTGGAGATGTTCGTCCCGCTCAGCCACGGCGGCGCGACCCTGGTGACCTCCGAGGCACTGCAGGCCGACCCCGGGCGGCTGGTCGGCTGGCTGGAACGGCACGATGTCACCGTCGTCCACGCCACCCCCACCGCCTGGCGCGCGCTGCTGCCGCACCTGACGCCGGGACGCGAGGCGCTGCAGGCCGTGTGCGGCGGCGAGGTGCTGACCGCGCGGCTCGCCGCAGAGCTGGCCCGGCACGCCGGGCGCGTCTGGAACTTCTACGGCCCCACCGAGGTCACCGTGTGGTGCACCGCCGGGCTCGTGGACGCGGCGGAGCCCGACCCGCTGCCCGTGGGCAGGCCGCTGGCCGGCTACCGCGTCGTCGTGCTCGACGACGACGGAGAGCGGGTGCCGGACGGTGAGCAGGGCGAGATCCACGTCGGCGGGCGCGGCGTCGCCCTCGGCTACGGCGGCGCCCCCGAGCTGACCGCCGAGCGGTTCGTCGAGCACCCCGAGCACGGCAGGCTCTACCGGACCGGCGACCTGGGACGGCTGCGCCCCGACGGGCAGCTGCGGTTCGACGGTCGCCGCGACCGCCAGGTGCAGCTGAACGGCTACCGGATCGAGCTGGGCGAGATCGAGGCCGTGGCGCAGGAGCACCCGCTGGTCGAGCTGGCCGCCGCGCACGTCGTGGACGGCGGCCTGCTGCTGTTCGTCCAGGGCGTCCAGAGCGGCCAAGGCATCCAGGGCGGCCAGAGCGTTCAAGGCACCCAAGGCACCCAAGGCACCCAAGGCACCCAGGGCGGCCAGGGCGTCCAGGGCGTCCAGAGCGTTCAAGGCACCCAGGGCGTCCGAGACACCCAGGGCGTCCAGGGCGCCGGCACCCGGAGCGCCCAGGGAGGCCTCACCCCACGGGCACTGCGCAAGCACCTCGCCGCCCACCTGCCCTCGTACATGATCCCCTCCAGGATCGAGACGCGCGGCGCGTTCCCGCTCACCCCCACCAAGAAGATCGACCGCGTCGCGCTGCTGGCGTCGGCGAACCGTTAGGAGAAGTCGTGGCCGGATTGCACGAGCTGGTCGAAGCCCAGGTGGAACGGACCCCGCACGCCGTGGCCGTCATCGACGCCGACGGCAACACCCTCACCTACCGCCAGCTGGAGCGGCGCGCCAACCAGCTCGCCCACCACCTGCGCGACCTGGGAGTGGTCGCCGACACCCCCGTGGCGGTGTGCCTGCACCGGGGACTGGACCTGGTCATCGCGCTGCAGGGCATCCTCAAGGCCGGGGGCGTCTACCTGCCGATCGACCCCGACGCGCCGCCCGCGCGGGTGCGGCTCATGCTCGCCGAGGGCGCGGTGCCGGTCTCGGTGGGCGAGCAGGCCCTCGCCCACCTGCTGCCCGGCGACATCACCCGCGTCGTGCTGCTCGACCGCGACAGCGCGCTGATCGACGACCGGCCGGTGACGCCCCCCGACGCCGGGGTGCGCCCGGAGCACCTGGTCTCCCTCTACTACACCTCCGGCTCGACGGGCACGCCCAAGGGTGTGGCCAGCACCCACGAGGGCTGGGTCAACCGGATGCGGTGGATGCAGGACGAGCACCGCCTCGAACCCGGCGAGACCGTGCTGCACAAGACGACGCTCAGCTTCGACGACTCGGCCGTGGAGGTGTTCTGGCCGCTGTCGGTCGGCGGGGTGGTGGCGATCCTGCCGCCGGGCGAGCACCGCGACCCGGTCGCGCTGCTGGAGGCGAGCCTCCGCTTCGGCGCCGCGGTGGTGCAGTTCGTGCCCAGCATGCTCTCGCTGTTCCTGGAGGCCCACCGCCGCGCGGGCCTGCCGCCGCTGCCGCACCTGCGCCACGTGGTCTCCAGCGGGGAGGCGCTGACCGCGCCCCTCGCCCTCGCCTTCCACGAGCAGATCGGCCTGTACGGGTGCCGCCTGCACAACCAGTGGGGCGCCACCGAGGTGTCGATCGACTCAACCCTGTACACCTACGACCCGCACGACCCGCACGCCGGCCCGGTCGTCTCCATCGGGGCGCCGTTCACCGGCAACACCGTGCACGTGCTGGACGAGGCGGGCGATCCCGTACCCGACGGTGAGGCGGGCGAGCTGTTCATCGGCGGGATCGGCCTGGCGCGCGGCTACCACCGCAGGCCCGCGCTCACCGCCGAGCGCTTCCTGCCCGACCCCTACGGCCCGCCGGGCTCGCGGCTCTACCGCACCGGCGACCTGGGGCGGCGCCGCCCGGACGGGGCCCTGGACTTCCTCGGCCGTACCGACCACCAGGTCAAGATTCGCGGTGTCCGGGTGGAGCTGGGGGAGATCGAGGCCACCCTGGACGCCCACCCGGCCGTCCAGCGGTCCGCCGTCACGGTCACCGGGGAGCGGCTGCTCGCCTACGTCGTGGCCTCTGAGAGCGTCCCCGACCCGGTCGACCTCCGGGCCCACCTCGCCGAGCGGCTGCCCCCGTACCTCATCCCCGCGCAGATCGCGGTGATCGGCGAGATGCCGCTCACCACCAGCGGCAAGGTCGACCGGGCCGCGCTGCCGGAGATCGTCGCGCCCGCCGAGCGCTCGGAGGGCAGGCCCCCGGTCACCGCCGTGCAGAAGACGCTCGCCGCGATCTGGGCCGACGTCCTGGACCTGGACCAGGTGTGCCTGGACGACAACTTCTTCGAGCTGGGCGGCAACTCGCTGCTCGCCACCCAGGTCATGTTCCGCATCCAGGACGACCTGCGCATCGACTTCCCCCTGTACCTGCTCTTCTCCGCCGAGTCGCTGGAGGAGCTGGCCGAGGAGGTCGCCGAGACCCGCGCCGAGCAGCTCCCGCCGCTGCCGCGCGCCTCCCGCGAGGGGCCGTTGCCGCTCTCCTACGGCCAGGAGCGCCTGTGGTTCCTGCACCGGCTGGCGCCCGGCTCGACCGCCTACAACGTGCCGACCGCCTGCCGCCTGCACGGCCGCCTCGACGTGGCGGCGTTCCGCCAGGCGTTCGACGAGCTGGTCGCGCGGCACGAGATCCTGCGCACCCGCTACGTCGAGAGCCCCGAGGGCATCCCCGAGGTGCGCGTCGACGCCCAGGGGCCCCGGCTGATCGTGGGCAGCGCGCCCGGCGAGACCCGCATCGCCCGCGAGGGCGCCGCCTCCGACGCGCTGCAGGCCGACTGGGACGAGCCGTTCGACCTCGCCGCCGCCGCGCCGGTGCGGGCCAGGCTGACCAGGCTGGACGACTACGAGCACGTCTTCTCCATGGTCGTCCACCACGTCGGCTACGACGCGGGCTCCGAGCAGGTGTTCTGGCAGGAGCTGGCCACCCTGTACGAGGCCGCGCTGTCCGGCCGCCCCGCCGTGCTGCCCGAGCCCGGCGCCCAGTACGCCGACTACGCCGCCTGGCAGCGCGGCCAGGCGGCCGACGGCGAGCAGCTCGGCTACTGGCGCGACCAGCTGGCCGGGCTCACCCCGGTGGAGCTGCCCGTCGACCGGCCGCGGCCGCCCGTGCAGACCTACGCGGGCGCCAGGACCTCCTTCATGATCGAGGAGCGGGTCACCGAGGGGCTGCGCGGGCTCAGCCGGGAGGCGGGCACGACGCTGTTCGCCGCCCTGCTCGGCGCCTTCCAGGCCACGCTCCACCAGGCGTGCGGCGGCGACGTCGCCGTGGGCTCCCCGGTGCCCGGCCGTACCCGTCCGGAGACCGAGCAGATGATCGGTTTCTTCGCCAACACGCTGGTGCTGCGCACCCCCTGCGGCGGCGACCCGACCTTCGCCGAGCTGCTGGAGCGCGTCCGCGAGGTCGTCCACGGCGCCTACGCCCACCAGGACGTGCCGTTCGAGCGGCTGGTCCAGGCGCTGCGCCCGCCGCGCCGCCCCGGCCGCACCCCGTTCTTCGACGTCATCTTCAACGGTGTCCCGCTCAGCGCGCTCACCGGCGCCGAGAGCGTGCGCCTGCCCCAGCTGACGGTGACCCCCATCGACCTGGCGACGCGTACCACGGTCGCCGACCTCGTCTGCTCGGTCGCGGAGACCCCGGACTCGATCATCGGCGAGGTCGCCTACAACACCGGCCTGTTCGACGGACCCACCGTCGAGGGCCTGGTGGATGCATGGCTGCATCTGCTGGGAGCGGCGGTGCGCGAACCGCACGCGCCGCTCTCGGCACTGTCACCGGTCCCCCATGCGTGAACGGAAGTCCGAGATGCTGCGCACGATGTTCAAATCCAAGATCCACCGAGCGACCGTCACCCACGCCGACCTGCACTACGTCGGCTCGGTGACGATCGACGAGAACCTGATGGAGGCCGCCGACCTGATGGAGGGCGAGCAGGTGGCGATCGTCGACATCACCAACGGCGCCCGCCTGGAGACCTACGTCATCACCGGCGAGCGCGGCAGCGGGGTGATCGGCGTCAACGGCGCCGCCGCCCACCTGGTCGCGCCCGGGGACATGGTGATCCTGATCTCCTACGGCCAGTACACGGGCGCCGAGCTGCCGGGCTACCGGCCCCTGGTCGTCCACGTGGACGGCGCCAACCGGATCGTCGACGTCGACCACGACCCGGCCCGCCCGGTACCGGGCGCCGAGGACCAGCTCGTGCCCGCGGGCGCGGCGAGGAGACCATGATGAGCACGCCCACGCACACCCCCGTCCAAGCGCCCGCACACACCTCCGTCCAAGCGTCCACGCCCGCTTTTTCTCAAGCGTCCACGCCCGCTTTTTCCCAAGCGTCCGCGCACACCTCCGTCCAGTCCGTCCAGCGGGCACTGGCCGACGACTGGGCGCTGCTGCTCGGCCTGGACGCGGTCGGCCCCGACGACGACTTCTTCGAGGCCGGAGGGCACTCGCTGGTCGCCGTCCAGATCGTCGCCCGCATCCGGGCGCGGCACGGCGTCGAGGTCCCGGTCGCCGACGTGTTCACCTACCCGACGGTGGGCGAGCTCGCCCAGGTGGTCACCGGGATGCTGGAGGCAGGGACCTCGCTCTCACCGCTGGGGGTGGAAGGTGCCGGTCGCAGCGCCTGAGACGCCCAGGACCGGGGTGCCGCTGTCGTACGCCCAGGAGCGCATGTGGCTCGGCCACCAGCTGGACCCGGCGGGCACGGAGTACAACGTGTGCCTGGCGCTGCGCCTGCGCGGCACGCTCGACGTCCCGGCGCTCGCCGGGGCGCTCGGCGACCTCGTCGCCCGACACCAGGCGCTGCGCACCGTCTACGCGAGCGCCGGAGGGCTGCCGGTGGCGTCCGTGCTGCCCCCGGCCCCGGTCGAGCTGCCGCTGTACTTCGCCGGGTCGGAGGAGGCGGTACGCGAGACGGCCGCCGCCGAGGCCCGGCGGCCGTTCGACCTGACGGCGGGGCCGGTGCTGCGCGCCCGCCTCGCCCGCCTGGCCGACGACGACCACGTGCTGGTGCTCACCGTGCACCACATCGCCTTCGACGAGTGGTCGATGGGCGTGTTCCTGCGCGAGCTCGACACCCTCTACCGGGCTCGCGCCGAGGGAGCGCCCCGCCCGCTGCCCCCGCTGCCCGCCCCGTACGAGGAGGTCGTGGCGGCCGAGCGGGCGATCGACCTGGAGCCCGCCCTGCGGCACTGGCGGGCCGCCCTGGCCGGGCTCCCCGTGCTGGACCTGCCCGCCGACCGCGTCCCGGTCGCCGAGAGCGCCCCCGAGGGGGCGGTCGTGACCTTCGCCGTCCCCGCGGCGACGGCCGCCGCGCTCGGCGCCGTCGCCCGGCGCTGCCGGGCCACCCCCTACATGGCCGGGCTCGCCGCGTTCGCCGCCCTGCTGTCGCGCCACTGCGGCCAGGACGACGTCGCGATCGGCAGCACCGTCGCCAACCGCGCCACCCCGCACTCAGAGCACCTGGTCGGAGCCTTCTTCAACACCGTCGTGATGCGCGCCGACCTGTCGGGCGACCCGAGCCTCACCGAGCTGCTGCGCCGCACCCGCGCCTACTGCCTGGACGCCCTCACCCACCAGCACCTGCCGTACCCGATGCAGGTCGAGGGCCGCACCCCGCCGTTCCGCGTCCTGTACGAGATGCACGCCGGCCTGGCGGGCGCCACGGCGCTGGGGGACCTGGCCGTGGAGGCGTTCGAGTTCCCCGACACCGCCGCCAAGTACGACCTCGCCCTGTCCCTGATGCCCGGGGGAGGGGACGGGGGCCTGCTGGGACACCTCACCTACCGCACCGACCTGTTCGAGCCGGACACCGTACGGCGGCTCGCCGAGTCCTTCGTCCACCTGCTCGCCCAGGCCGCGGCCTCGCCCGGCGCGCCGCTCGGCACCCTGGAGATCCTCCCGCCCGGCCGGCGCGAGGCGCTGCTCGCGGCCTGCCGGGGGCCCGAAGCGCTGGGCCCGCTCGACGTCCGCGCCCACGAGCTCTTCGAACGCCAGGCCCGGCTCACCCCCCAGGCCGTCGCGCTCGCCTTCGGCGCCGTCCGGCTGAGCTACCGGGAGCTGAACGCCAGGGCCAACCGGATCGCGCACTGGCTGCGCGGCAGGGGCATGGGCCCCGAGAGCGTCGTCGCCGTCCGCCTCGAACGCTCCGACTGGCTCGTCGCCGCCTTCCTCGGCGTGTGGAAGGCCGGGGCCGCCTACCTGCCGCTCGACCCCGGGCTGCCCGCCGAGCGGCTCGACTACATGGTCGCCGACTCCGGCGCCCGTCTCGTCCTGGACGACGCGGCGGCCCTGGAGGCCGAGACCTCCGGGTACCCCTCCGGCGACCCCGTGACGACCGGCACGCCGCAGAGCATGGCGTACCTCATCTACACCTCCGGCTCCACGGGCAGGCCCAAGGGCGTCATGGTCCCGCACCGGGGCCTGGTGAACTTCCTGCGCTGGTGCGTGTCCGCCTACGCCGTCGGTGGGGTGGGGGGCGCCCCGCTGTTCTCCTCCGTCGCCTACGACATGGTCGTGCCCGACATCTACACGCCGCTGGTGGTCGGCCAGTGCCTGCACGTCGCGGCCGAGGACACCCCGCTGGACGAGCTGGGCGCCGCCCTGTCCGCGAGGCCGTACGGGTTCGTCAAGCTCACCCCCGGACACCTGGAGGTCCTGGCGGGGCAGCTCTCCGCCGAGCAGGCCGCGGGCCTGGCCGGGGTACTGGTGGTGGGCGCCGACGCCTTCCCCAGCCGGGCGCTGGCCTTCTGGCAGGCGCTGGACCCGGCGCCGGTGCTGCTGAACGAGTACGGCCCGACCGAGGCGTCCGTCGCCAACTGCGTGCACACCGTGACCGGCCCCATCGGCGGCGAGCTGGTCCCCATCGGCAGGCCCATCCCCGGCACCACCATGTACGTGCTGGACGAGGCGATGCGGCCCCTCCCGATGGGCGTGCCGGGAGAGCTGTACATCGGCGGCGAGTGCGTGGTGCGCGGCTACCACGGCAGGCCCGCGCTCACCGCCGAGCGCTTCCTGCCCGACCCCTACGGCGTCCCGGGCTCGCGGCTCTACCGTACGGGCGACCTGGGCAGGCTCCGGGCCGACGGGGAGTTCGAGTTCCTCGGCAGGATCGACGACCAGGTGAAGATAAGGGGGTTCCGTGTCGAACCGGGAGAGGTCGAGGCAGCCCTGGACGAACTGCCGGGGGTCGAGCAGTCGGTGGTCGTCGCCGCTCCCGTTCCCGCTGGACCGGGGGCCGGATCCGTACGAGAAGGACCCGGTGGCGGGCTCGGTGGCGGATCCGCTGCCGGATCCAGCGCCGGACGCAGGCTCGTCGCCTACGTCGTCGGCACCGCCACGGCGGCCGAGATGCGCGCGGGCCTGGCACGGAGCCTGCCCGAGTACATGGTGCCCTCGGTCTTCGTGCCGCTGCCCGCGATCCCGCTCAACCGCAACGGGAAGGTGGACCGATCCGCGCTGCCGGAGGTGAGCGCCGCGACCGCGCGGGAGACGGCGGAGGAACCCGCTCCGTCCCGGCCGCGCACCGCCGTCGAGGGGCAGATCGCCGACCTCATCGCGGGCCTGCTCGGGATCGGCTCCGACGACGTCGGCGCGGACGAGGACCTGTTCGCCAGGGGCATCGACTCGCTCGGCGCGGTACGGCTGATGGCCGGGGTGGAGCAGCGGCTGGGCGTGAAGGTCAAGCTCCGCAAGTTCCTCGCCAACGCCACCGTCAGCGGCCTCGCCACCCTCGTGTCGGCCGCCGTCCCCGACCGGCTCTCCGGGCACCGCCCCGACCCCGGCCAGGACCCCGGCCCCCGCCGGGCCCCTGAGCAGGATCATGGCTCTGCCTCTGGCTCTGGCTCTGGTCCCGGCCCTGGTCCCGGCCCTGGTTCTGCTCCCGGTCACAACCTTGGTCGCGACCGCGTCCCTGACCCCGACCCCAACCGCGCTTCGGGTTACGGCTCCGGTCCCGAGTCCGGTCACGGGTCCGCTTCCGGCGACGTTCGCGGGCTTTTCAAGGGACGCGCCGGCGAGCGGGAGGCCGACGCCTCTCCCGCCGCCCGGCCTCCCGTGATCACCCCGCTGGCCGTGTCCTCGCCCGTCGGGGACCCGCTCTACTGCTTCCACCCCCTCGGCGGCTCCGCGCTCTGCTACGCGGGGCTCGCGGCCAGGCTCGCCGCGCACCGGCCCGTCTACGCGCTGCAGGCGCTGGAGTCGGGGGTGAGCGCCGGTTCGCTGCCGGAGATGGCCGCCACGTACGCCGGCGAGCTGGTCGCGTCCGGGCTGGACATGGAGCGGCCCTACACGCTCGCGGGCTGGTCGGCGGGCGGGGTACTGGCCTTCGAGACCGCCAGGAGGCTGCAGGCGCTCGGCCACCGCGTCGACCACGTGGTGCTGATCGACTCGGTGCTGCCCGAGGTGTTCGTGACCGACCTCCTGGACGAGCTGGGGGAGCTTGAGGCGCTGATCGACCGGCTGGCCCCGCTGGGACCGGCGGAGGCGGGGCAGGTCCTGCTCGACTCGCAGGTGGGGTTCTTCGCGGGCCTGGGCGTGACACCCCCTCAGGTGGCCGCCTACTACGAGGCGTACGGGCCGGGGCTGCTGCGGCTGTGGCGCGACAGCCTGCGCGGCCTGGCCGGATACCGGGCCGGCTGGTTCCACGGAAGGGTCACGCTCCTGGCCGGTGAGCTGCACCCGCCCAAGCTGAGGGCCGTCCAGGAGGCCGGATGGCGGCAGACCGTCTCCGACCTGACCGTCCGCGAGATCCGAGGTGAGCACCACGAACTCCTCCGAGCCCCCCACGTCGACCAGATCAGCCGCCTCCTCATCCCCTGAAGATCCCCTGAGGCCCGCCTCCCGAGCGGGGCACGGTTCCCTATGCCGCCACGGGGCGACGGGCTCTCAACAGGCCGCGCGCGAGGGCGACGCCGCGTTTCACATCCGCGGTCTGGCCTGCTCTTCGACGCCTTGACAGCCGTCCTGGGGGGTGTCGTAGACGTCCACCACGGTGGAGATCCGCCCTGACGCGTTCCGGACGCGCTCGCGCGTCAGGTAACCGTGGGTGATCAGCTCCCGCATGGCCCGCGCGATGGCCTCCTGGCCCTCGGGGTTGCCGGCGGCGAGAGTCTTGATGTCCTGGCGGATGCTCTCGGGAAGGGACAGAAGGTAGGAGAGCAGACCGCGCGCGGCGAAGGAAAGCCGCCGGTCTCTGAGAGAGGAATTCGGCAGGACCGTGAAATTGGTCGTGTGCTTGGTACGGTGTATTCGCATGCGGAAGGTTCTCCGTGTGCCATGTCCCGGGGGTGTTCCCGCACCCGCCGGGGCTTTTACTGTCGGGACACGAACAGTAGCCCCGCGTGACGGTTCGACGGGCCGTAATCGCCACTTGCGTTACGTGACAATCCCCAGCTCCAAGGGCTTTTGCCCGTCTCGCCCAGCTTCGCGACGCCCGCTGCCGCCGCCCGGTCTGGTCAACGGGGAGCTGTGCACCGCATACCGCGCATTCCAGCGGTTCGTAGTAGCGTCGAAATCGGTTTCCCTGAGCGGCGAAGTCGCTTTCGGTTCTAATGGGCTTTTGGTCTTGTATATCCCATGAAGTCGGAGGTGATCACGGTGCGTCCGGTCTTGTGACGGCCCCAGCCCGGGGCGTCGCGGAGCCGAAAGGTGACCGTATGAGCAAGACCGACAAGACCCGGCCCTGGTGGGTACGGATGGCCGACGCGCCGATGGCGACCTGCCTGCCCGTGCACGACCACCGGTTCGGGCCCTGCGCGCTGCCGGACGAGATCACCGCTGACAGTGCGTCCCTGAGCCACCGCACGGGCGGCTGCCACTGGAGCGCCACCGCCTACGCCTACCACCTGTTCGGCTACGGCCACGGGGGCCGGGAGTGGTCCCGCTTCCGCCGCGAGGAGCGCCGCCGCGACCGCCGCCGGACGCGCCGTGAGCTGCGCGTACCACGGCCAGGAGTGAGACAGGGACCGGCACTCGAAGGGGTCCCGGTCGAACCACCTCTGACCCGCTCCGATGTGAGGGCACCCCGGAACCGCCGTACCGGCCCGGGGCCGTCCGGACGAGGAAACGAATCTACATCGTAAAGGCGCGAGGGCTGCTGTGACCGGAGACGATACAGAGCCAAGCGACAACGTCACATCGCAGCGGGCCAGGGGCGGATTCATCGGATTCCGCTCCATCGCCACCGGCCCCCCGAAGCGCGGACGTCATCGGTGATCGATACGGCACCGCGCCGAGATCGCGGAGCCGGGCGGCCGCTTCAGCCGGTGGTCACCAGGCCGCTCGCGGCGAGCCGCCCTTCCCCTGATGCTCGTCGACCGTGATCGGCACCGAGGTGATCACGCCGTCGGCGAGATTGGCCCGGTAGGCGCGCCACCCGTGCACGTAAAGCAGGTGCTCGCCGGTCCCGTCGACGCTGACGGGCAGGGTCAGCGAGGCGCCGGGCGGCAACTCCGGCCGGGCCAGGACCTGCGCGGGCCCGCCCGCCAGGGGAACGCGTTCGACGGTGTGCCCGGACGAGTAGATCAGCGCGCTGCCGTCAGCGGTGTGGGCGACCGACTCGAGTGCGAACGGCAGGGCACCCGTGGCGTTCATGACGATCCGGGACACGGCGTCGTCCGGGTCCGTACCCAGGCGGGCGAGGTCGAGCAGGGCGATGGACCGGCCCGCCAGCACGTAGGCGAGCGAGCGGCCGTCCGGAGCCCAGGACAGGCCCTTCACGATCGAGTGCGTCGACGTCTTCCAGTCCAGGCGCCGGCCGGTGGCGACGTCGAGCACGGAGATCTTGGCGCCGCCTCCGATGAGCGGTGTGGCGTAGGCCAGCCGGGTGCCGTCGGCGCTGAGCGCGAGGTCGTGGACGAGCGACAGCTCGTCAGGGTCGGTCTGCGGGATGGCCACCGGCTTCCCCGGCCGCCCGTCCTCGTCGAGGCGTACCACGAAGAAGCGGATGCCGATATTCGTCGGCTCGGTCCAGCCGGCGATGGCGAACAGGCGGTTGTCCGGGGCGGCGTCCACGAGGTGCCAGGAGCTGTCGATGCCGGGCGGCAACGGGACGTTCGCGATGAACGCCCCCGTCTCGGCGTTGTGCACGGCGGGCGGCACCGGGGTGAGGACAGCGGTCTTGGACCTGCCGGGGAAGCGGGTGAGCGGAGTGCGCGCGGAGACGAAGAACCGCGGCGGGCCCGTCGCGGTCAGGGGCGCTCCGGTCGCCATGGGCTCGGCCAGGGAGGTCGCCATCGGGAACGGGTGCTCCGGAGCCGAGGTCAGCATGGGCGAGGGCGGCGGCGGGACCACGGTGAGCGACGACATCGGCGAGGGTGGTGGCGGGACCCTGGTGAGCGACGGCAGTGGCGGGGTCACCAGAGGCCGGGTCGCGCTGACATACGGCACCCGGTCGGCGGCCGGATCGGTGCATCCGGCGGCCAGGACGGTCAGGACGGCCAGGGCCGGGCCCGCCAGCACGGCGGACGTACGGGACGACATGCGGAGATCATCGTACGGAACGACCTTCATGAACAGCACAGGACATGATCGATCGAGAACAGTTGAACAGGTTGATCAGACGGGCGGCCGGCGATCGGGGCGGCCAGGCGGCCAGGCGGCACGAAAGACGGTTGCGGAAGCTGGAGGCACGGTAGTGAGTCAGACGGAAATGATCATGTCGTCTCGTTCCTTCGCCGAGTACCGGGCGATGTTCGCGATCGACGACCGCGACCTGGACGGCGTCGTTCTCGACTGCGGTGGCGGGGCGTCCGGTTTCGTCGCGGGGGCCAGGGCGATGGGAGCCCGGGCCCTGGCGGCGGACCCGCTCTACGCGCTCGGCGCCGCAGCGCTCGCCGACCGTCTGCCGGCCGACCTGGACCGGGGCGATGCGATGATCGACGCGAACACGGACCGGTTCGTGTGGGAGTGGTACGGCTCGGCGGAACGGCGTCAGGAGATGCGCGTCAACGCCAGGAGCGAGTTCATGGCCGATATTCGCAGGCATCCGGCCTCGTATCTCGCGGCCGGCCTGCCGCGTCTCCCGATGGCCGACGGCAGCGTCGACATGGTGCTGTGCTCACACCTGCTGTTCACCTGGGCCGGGCGCCTGGATCGGGAGTGGCACCGGTCGGCGATCGAGGAGATGAGCCGGGTCAGCCGAGGTGAGGTCAGGATCTTCCCCCTGGTCCGCCTGGGCGACAGTGAGCCGGTCGGCTTCCTTGACGCGCTTCAGGCGGATCTACGAGCCGAAGGGCTGGTGTGCACGGTGCGCGGGGTCCCCTATGAGTTCCAGCGCGGCGCCGACCACATGCTGACCGTGGGCGAACCTCGACGGTAGGCCCGTACCCGGATACCGGATGCGAGCCCTTGCGACGGACCCGTTCCGGCAGGCGTGTGGTCACACGTCCGCCGGACCGCACGCCACAGCGGGGTGAGGAAGATCTGCGGCCGGTTCCTCAGCAGCAGGCGCTGCTCGCCGCCGGAGACCGCTCGCCGGCCTCCTTCGCGCTCGGGTCGCAGGCGCAAGGGGCCGCCGGATCCTGGGTGGTGCTCGCGGACTTGCCCAGGACGTCGGCGTCGGCCTTGACGACGTAGACCTCCCACGGCTCGGCGCCGGGGCCGGTCACCCACACCTTGTCCTGCAGGGCGTAACAGCAGGAGGTGTCGTTCTCCTCGAAGGTGGCCAGCCCCGCCTCCTTCAGGCGCCGGGTGGCCGCCTCCACCTGGGCGGTGCCGGTGACCTCGACGCCGAGATGGTCCAGGCGGGTGTCGTGGCCCTCCTCGCCCTCCAGCAGCACCAGCTTCAGCGGGGGCTCGGCGACGGCGAAGTTGGCGTACCCCGGACGGCGCTTGGCGGGCTCGACACCGAACAGCTTGGAGTAGAAGGCGATCGAGCCCTCCAGGTCGGAGACGCGCAGGGCGAGCTGAACACGGGACATGGCGATCCTCCACGATCGGTGGTGGGGCGGTGACCGTCACCGCTTCGCCGCTGTTTAGATAAACATCTAGATAGCGGACGTCCTCAGCTTGCAATGCTGATTAGAGATATGTCAACTTAGAGATATGCCGAAACAAGCGTTGCCGATCGTGGACCTCGCCGGGACCGGCGGGTCCGACGGAGCCGGGCAGGCGTGCTGCGCGCCGCTGGTGTGCGAGCCGCTGAACACTGCCGAGGCCGAGGAGCCGGCGCCGCTGTTCAAGGCGATCGCCGATCCGGTACGGCTGCGCCTGCTGTCACCGATCGCCTGCCACGAGGGCGGTGAGGCGTGCGTGTGCGACCTGACCGGCGCCTTCGACCTGACCGGCCCGACCATCAGCCACCACCTGAAGGTGCTGCGCACCGCCGGGCTGATCGACTGCGAACGACGCGGCACCTGGGTCTACTACTGGGTCAACCCCGGCGTGCTGGCGCGGCTGTCGGCGATCCTGGGACCACGCGCCACGACGATGGCATGAGCGACACCACGCAGGCACCGCCCGCCCCGGCGGCCGGAGCGGTGGGGCGGTTGTCGCCACCTTCAGCGCCACCTTCGGTCACCGCCGATCGGCCGCGTGCCGCCGCCCTCGTTCAAGAAGCCGCCGCCCTCGTTCAAGGAGTCATCGTGCTCACCGTCCCCGAGGTGTTGTTCGTGTGCGTGCACAACGCCGGACGCTCCCAGATGGCCGCCGCCCTGCTGGAGCATCACGCCGCCGGACGCGTCACCGTCCGCTCGGCCGGATCGGCTCCCGCCGACTCCGTCAACCCGGCCGTCGTCACGGTCATGGCCGAACTCGGCCTGGACCTGACCCGCGCGTTCCCCAAGCCGCTCACCACCGAGGCCGTCCAGGCCTCCGACGTGGTCGTCACCATGGGCTGCGGCGACGCCTGCCCCGTCTTCCCCGGCAAGCGCTACGAGGACTGGCAACTGGCCGACCCGGCCGGCCAAGGCGTCGAGCAGGTACGCCGCATCCGCGACGAGATCGACGCCCGCGTCCGCGCGCTGCTCGCCGAGCTGGCCCCCGCCCCGGTGGAGCGGGCGTGAGCACCGACGCGGGGCCGCGCGTCACGGCCATGACCGCGGGGCATGCCGCCCAGGTGCTGGCCATCTACCGGCTCGGCATCGACGAAGGCCAGGCCACCTTCGAAACCACCGTCCCGGCCTGGGAGCACTTCGAGGCGGCCAAGCTGCCCGCCCACCGCCACGTCGCCGTCGACCAGGCCGTTGACGCCGACGGCGGCCAGAACGGCGACACCGGCGGCGGCCGGGTGCTGGGCTGGGTCGCGGCGGTCGCGGTCTCCGACCGGTGCGCCTACGCCGGGGTGGTGGAGCACTCGGTCTACGTCCACCCCGCCGCCCGAGGCCGCGGCGTCGGCTCCGCGCTGCTCGCGGCGCTGATCGCCTCCACCGAGGCCGCCGGAATCTGGACGATCCAGTCCGGCGTCTTCCCCGAGAACACCGCCAGCCTCGCGCTGCACGCCCGCGCCGGGTTCCGGGTGATCGGCACCCGGGAACGGATCGGCCGCCACCACGGCCTCTGGCGCGACGTCGTACTGATCGAGCGACGCAGCCCGGTCATCTCCTGACACCACACACGGACCTGGGAGTGCCAGTGTGCGACGAACCGAACGTCGCGCACCGACACTCTCGCGGCACGTCGCGCAGATCACGCACCGTCCGGTGTCCGTGCCGGGCGGCCGGATCCGTGTCGCGGAGCAGGGGAGCGGGTCGCCGACGCCGCTCGTCCACGGCGTCCACGGCGTCCACGGTCCGATTGGATCCACGCCCCCCAGCCCAGCGTGGCAGGTTGAAAGGATGCGGTACGCGAACTGGGGCGAACGTTCCCCACGGTGGGCCGGAATCCACAGCCGGGCGATCGACGTCGCCGGCATCGGCGTCCATTACCTGAGCGCGGGCGAGGGCCGGGGCGGGCCCACCCACCTGCTGATCCATCCCATGGCCGGTAGCGCGTCGATGTGGATGGACACCATCGCCGAGCTGGGCGCCCACGGGCCGGTGATCGCGCCCGACCTGCCGGGCTCGGTCTTCGGCCACACCGGCTCGCCGCACCCGCGCGCGGCCAAGGCCGAGCTGGGCGCGCGTTTCCTGCGGGCGTTCACCGGCCGCCTGGGACTCAGGGCCACCGTCACCCACGGCTGGTCCATGGGCGGCCTGGTCGCGGTGCACTTCGCGACCTCCTCGCCGGACAGGGTCGACCGTCTCGTCCTGGCCTGCCCGGCGCTGCCCGGCCCGATCCCGCCGGACGAGGTCGCCTTCTGGCGCGTTCTGGGCCGCCCGCTGCTCACGGTCGGGCCCGCACTGCTGCGGGGCGTGCTGCGGCTGGCGGGCCGGCGCGCGATCGATCTCAAGCTGCGTACCTACGCCGACCCGGGCGCCTGGTCGAGTGGCGTGGCCGGTGAAGAGCTCGAACGGATCTCGCCCGAGATGCTGACCCTGCTGATGGACGAGCTGCGGACCACCGACCCGCGCCGCCTCGGTGACGCCGCCGCGGCCTTCGCCTCGGTGGTGTCCGCCCTCTACGTCGACCGGGACGCCGTCCACCGGATGATCGACCGGCTCGGCATGCCCACGCTGCTGCTGGCCGGGGCGCGGGACAAGCTGATCACCACGGCCACCGTCGAGGACCTCCTCGCCCGCCGCCCGGACTGGACGCACCGCACCTTTCCTTCGGCCGGGCACCTGCTGCCCCTGTCGGAGACGCGCGACTACGGCACGACGGTCGCCGACTGGCTGGACTGATCCAGCGTCCCCGCGTACGCGCCGAGGCCGAGGCACGCGCCCGGTCCAGTGCCCCGGCGTTCGCGGGCAGGCGTCCCGGCACGTCAACGGCGTGTGGTGAACATGTAGGGTGAGCCCCGCGATGAGCTCAGAATCGACGCCGCTCCGGGCGGCCGCCGAACACCTGGTCACGATCCCCGCCGGGGCGATCTTCCTGCGGGACGAGGGCACGAAGGCGGTCTGGAAGGCGGAGGTCAAGGCCTTCCGGCTGGCGTCGCGTCCGGTGACGCGCGAGCTCTACCGCGACGTTCTGGGCGAGGCGCCCGGGAGTGCGGCGGGGCCGCGGACGCCGGTGACCGAGGTCTCCTGGATGGACGCCGTCCGGTTCTGCAACCTGCTCTCGCGGGCGGAGGGGCTCGACCCCTGCTACTCGACGGGAGCCGACCCCGACGGGCGGGACGTGGTCTGCGAGCCCGAGTCCGGTGGCTACCGCCTTCCGTACGAGGCGGAGTGGGAGTACGCCTGCCGGGCCGGGACCTCCGGCGTCCGCTACGGGGAACTGGACGAGATCGCCTGGCACCGGGGGAACTCCGGCGGCGAGGTGCGCGACGTCGCGACCAGGGCGCCGAACGCGTGGGGACTCCACGACATGATCGGTAACGTGTGGGAATGGTGCTGGGACGTCTACGACCCCGAGGTCTACGGCCCGTACCGCGTGTTCCGCGGGGGAAGCTGGTGCGACCTGCCCCGGAGCTGCCGGGCCTCGTGCCGTCGCAGGAGCCATCCCGCCTTCCGCGTCGACGACCTGGGATTCCGGCTCGCCCGGTCGCTGTGAACGGGGCCGCCGGGACCGGCCGACCGTGGGTTCCCGCTTCGGACGGGCCTGGTGGAGGCGGAGGCCGGTTGACTGGGCGGGCCCTACGCCGCCGGTGAAGGCGCCCCGGGGGCGGAGGGCGACGATCTTCGCGAGATGGGAGTCTCGTGACGGTATTTGGACACGATCTTTCCGTATTGTGGACCGTTGTTTGGCGTCTCGTTCCAACCCTCGGTATTCTCGATCTCAAGGCCGAGAGGCGCTGCAACGGGCTCACGCCCGCCACGCTCGGCCCGGATCTTCCGGCAAGGGCGCCTCCCACGATGGGAGGCTGACCGGTGAACGGATCTTCGAAGCACGACGAGCGCGACCTCGTACCCACTGATGGCGTGCCGGGAGCCGAGGAGCGCGCGCGGGCCCTGCGGGAGCTGCTGGACCAGCGGATCCTGGTGCTCGACGGGGCCTGGGGCACGATGCTGCAGGGGGCCTCGCTCACCCCGGCCGACTATCGCGGCGACCGGTTCCTCGACCACCCGCGCGACGTGACCGGCGACCCCGACCTGCTGAACCTGACGCGTCCCGACGTCATCCTCGACATCCACCGGCAGTACCTCGCGGCCGGCGCGGACATCACCACCACCAACACCTTCACCGCCACGAGCATCGGCCAGGCCGACTACGGGCTGGAGTCGCTGGTGCGGGAGATGAACGTGCGGGCCGCCCAGCTCGCGCGCCAGGCCGCCGACGAGGCGGGCGGGCGTTTCGTGGCCGGTTCGATCGGCCCGCTGAACGTCACGCTGTCGCTGTCCCCGCGCGTCGAGGACCCCGCCTACCGGGCGGTCTCGTTCGACGAGGTCCGCGCCGCGTACGCCGAGCAGATCAGCGCGCTGGCCGAGGGCGGCGTCGACCTGCTGCTGATCGAGACGATCTTCGACACGCTCAACGCGAAGGCCGCGATCGCCGCCGCGCGCGAGGTCGCCCCGCACCTGCCGCTGTGGATCTCGGTGACGATCGTCGACCTGAGCGGGCGCACGCTGTCGGGACAGACCGTGGAGGCGTTCTGGAGCGCGATCCGGCACGCCGAGCCGCTCGTGGTCGGCGTGAACTGCTCGCTGGGCGCCGAGCAGATGCGCCCGCACGTCGCCGAGCTGGCGCGCCTGGCCGGCACCTACGTCGCCTGCCACCCCAACGCGGGCCTGCCCAACGCGTTCGGCGGCTACGACGAGACCCCCGAGGAGACGGCGGCGCTGCTCGACGAGTTCGCCAGGTCGGGGATGGTCAACGTCGTCGGCGGGTGCTGCGGGACCTCGCCGGCGCACATCGAGCGGATCGCGGCCGCGGTGTCCGGCCTCCCGCCGCGCCAGGTCGCGGAACCGTCGGTCCGCACCCGTTTCAGCGGCCTGGAGCCCTTCGAGATCGGCCCGGACACCGGCTTCGTCATGATCGGCGAGCGCACCAACGTCACCGGCTCGGCGCGCTTCCGCCGCCTGATCGAGGGCGGCGACCACCAGGCGGCCGTCGACGTCGCGCTGGAGCAGGTACGCGGCGGCGCCAACCTGCTTGACGTCAACATGGACGCCGACCTGCTCGACAGCGAGCAGGCCATGACCACCTTCCTGAACCTGATCGCGACCGAGCCGGAGGTCGCCCGCATCCCGGTCATGATCGACAGCTCGCGGTGGAGCGTGCTGGAGGCCGGGCTCAAGTGCGTTCAGGGCAAGGGCGTCGTCAACTCGATCAGCCTCAAGGAGGGCGAGGAGTCCTTCCTGGAGCAGGCCCGGATCATCCGTGACTACGGCGCGGGCGTCGTGGTGATGGCCTTCGACGAGCAGGGGCAGGCCGACACCGCCGAGCGCAAGGTGTCGATCTGCGCCCGCGCCTACGACCTGCTGACCCAGAAGGCCGGGTTCGCCCCCGAGGACATCGTGTTCGACCCCAACGTGCTCGCGGTCGCCACCGGCATCAGCGAGCACAACGGCTACGCCAAGGCGTTCATCGAGGCGCTGCCGAAGATCAAGGAGCGTTGTCCGGGGGCGCTGACCAGCGGCGGCATCTCCAACCTGTCGTTCTCCTTCCGCGGCAACGACGTCGTGCGCGAGGCGATGCACTCGGCGTTCCTGCTGCACGCGGTACGCGCCGGGCTGGACATGGGCATCGTCAACGCCGGGCAGCTCGCGGTCTACCAGGACATCCCCGCCGACCTGCTCGAACTCGTCGAGGACGTCATCTTCGACCGGCGCGAGGACGCCACCGACCGGCTCGTCACCTTCGCCGAGACGGTGAGCGGATCGGGCACCCGCCGCGTCGTGGACCTGGCCTGGCGCGACGCCCCGGTGGAGGAGCGCCTGTCGTACGCCCTCGTGCACGGCATCGTCGACTTCATCGAGGACGACACCGAGGAGGCCCGGCAGCAGAAGGCGCGCCCCCTGGAGGTGATCGAGGGGCCGCTCATGGACGGGATGAAGGTCGTGGGCGACCTGTTCGGGTCGGGGAAGATGTTCCTGCCGCAGGTGGTGAAGAGCGCGCGGGTGATGAAGCGCTCGGTCGCCTACCTGGAGCCGTTCATGGAGGCCGAGAAGGAGCAGGCGCGGCTGGAGGGACGCATCGACACCGGCCGCGGCCAGGGCAAGGTGGTGCTCGCCACCGTCAAGGGCGACGTGCACGACATCGGCAAGAACATCGTGGGCGTCGTCCTCGGCTGCAACAACTACGAGGTGATCGACCTCGGGGTGATGGTCCCCGCCTCGGTCATCCTCGACACCGCGATCTCCGAGGGCGCGGACGTCATCGGGCTGTCCGGGCTGATCACCCCGTCGCTGGACGAGATGGTCACCGTCGCCGACGAGATGCAGCGCCGCGGGCTGAAGCTGCCCCTGCTGGTCGGCGGCGCCACCACCTCGCGCCAGCACACCGCGGTCCGCATCGCCCCCGCCTACGAGAAGCCCACGGTCCACGTGCTCGACGCCTCCCGCGTCGTCGGCGTGGTCTCCGACCTGCTGGACGCAGGCCGTTCACAGGCGCTGGAGGAGAGCAACCGCGCCGACCAGGAGCGCCTGCGCGAGCAGTACGCCAACAAGCAGCGCACCCCGCTGCTGAGCGTCGAGAAGGCCCGCGCGAACCCCGAGAAGGTCTCCTTCGAGGACCTGCCGGTCCCCGGCTTCACCGGCGTCCGTGTCGTGGAGCCGGACCTGGAGACCCTCCGGGCGATGATCGACTGGCAGTTCCTCTTCCTGGCCTGGGAGCTGAAGGGCAAGTATCCGGCCATCCTCGACCAGCCGGTGGCCCGCGAGCTCTTCGACGACGCCAACACCATGCTCGACCAGATCATCGCCGAGGGGAGCTTCCAGGCCAGGGGCGCCTACGGCTACTGGCCGGCCCACTCCGAGGGCGACGACATCGTGCTCGAGGACGGTCTCCGGCTGCCGATGCTGCGCCAGCAGACGGCCAAGCCCGACGGCCGCCCCAACCGGTGCCTGGCCGACTACATCGCCCCGGCCGGGGACCACCTGGGCGGTTTCGCCGTGGCCGTGCACGGCGCCGAGGAGCTCGCGGCCCGCTACGAGGCCCAGAACGACGACTACCGGTCGATCATGGTGAAGGCCCTCGCCGACCGCCTGGCCGAGGCGTTCGCCGAGCACATCCACCTACAGGCGCGGCGCGGCTGGTTCGAGCCGGACGCCGACCCCCTCATCGAGGACCTGCACGCCGAGCGCTTCCGGGGCATCCGCCCCGCGCTCGGCTACCCCGCGAGCCCGGACCACAGCGAGAAGCGGGAGCTGTTCGAGCTGCTCGGCGCCGACAAGCTCGGCATGGACCTGACCGAGTCCTTCGCGATGACCCCGGCCGCGAGCGTGAGCGGGCTTATCTTCGCCCACGAGTCGTCGCGCTACTTCACCGTGGGACGCCTTGGCAGGGACCAGGTCGAGGACTACGCCGTGCGCCGGGGCATGGAACTCACCGAGGTCGAGCGCTGGCTGCGGCCCAACCTCGCCTATGACCCGAGCTGACCCGAACTGTCGGCCGGTGTCGTGGGGCGTTCACGGCCCCGGCCGACAGGATTCACCTCTGAAGCCACCGCATGAACCATGACGCCCTGCCACAGGAGACGTGCCGTGAGGTCTTCCAAGAGCTGATGCCCAACGGATTGGCCCGGCGCCTTCACCTGAGTGAAGGGAGACTCGCCGAGGCGGTTCCTGGTTTGAGCGGAATCCGGTGCGTGGGGAACGGCTTCGGTGGGGATCAAGGTGCCCCAGCGACTACTGGAGCACATGGGTACCGGGCGAGGGGAGGGGATTTCTGGGCGTCCTTCCAGATGTCTCACTCGCCGCCGAGAGCGTCTGGGACGTCGTGTTCTTTTGCGTGCCTGGGTTGGTGTTGCGGGCCACGATGAATCGGGAGGTCCGACCTTCGCAGTGGTCAGGTCTCGGAGAGCCGGAACCAGACCACCCTGCCGGTCGGGGTCTCGTACCAGCCCCACGAGGTGGACAGTTCCTGGACCAGCCAGAGGCCGCGTCCGCCGCCGCTGTCGGGGTCGGCGGGGGAGCAGATGTGGGGCGCCTGTCCGGTTGATCCGGCGTCGATCACGTCGATGTGGAGCGTTCCATCGTGGTTGGCGACGGCGACGGAGACCCGGCCGTCGGGATGACGGCCGGAGTCGGAGTGGCGTACCGCGTTGGTGAAAAGTTCGCTGACCAGCAGCAGCGCGTCGTCGGTCTGCTTGTGGTCGAGGCGGTCGAGCAGGTCACGGACGTAGCGGCGGGCCAGGGGGACGGACTCCACTTCGGCGGGAAGGTCGGCCCGCCCCAGCGGCTCCGGCATTCTCATCGCGCCACCTCCAGGAGTCGCTCCGCCGCCATCCGCATCCTGCTCCGGCCCTGCCGGTCGCGGTTCGCACGGGTGGAGGTTCGCTCCCAGGTGAACACCGAGGTATGGCCCCGCTGCGCGGTGACGACCCTCGACCGCCCCGACGGCATGAAGATCTCCACGCTCGGCCGACGGCCGGGCGAGAGCCGGACCACGGAGTCGAACCCAAGATCATTCAACTCCCAGGCCAACTCCAGCAACTCACCACCCCACCCTTGAAGATCACGAATCTTCATCTTCCTGCCATCCCTCCGTCGGTCCTGAAGTGTTCGGCGTTGGACGTGATGGGCTTGCGGCTTACGCGAAACGGGCTGCAAAGCCTGAGACTGCGACGTACCATCACTCTCGGTGAGCGAGCACGCGCTAAATCTGCACCTGCAAATCTGAATCTGCAAGCACTTTCGCACAACCAGTTAAAGACTCATTACGATCTGTGATCAACAAGCGTCTTGGGAGGGAGCCCCATGGTCAGCTTCTCGCCGACCGTCCGCCATCGACGATTGCTGCAGGAGTTGCGACAACTCCGCACCGCGACCGGCCTCAAGCAGGAGGAGGTGGCTGATCATCTGAACTGGTCGACGTCGAGGATGACCAAAGTGGAAGGCGGGACGCTGCGGATCTCCGTCAACGACGTCCGGGCCATGTTGCAGCTCTACGGACTCCGTGAGGGCGCTGAGTACGATGCGCTCGTCCAGCTGGCGAAACAGGCGAAGGAGCGAGGGTGGTGGCATGCCTACAGCGATGTGATCCCGCAGTGGTTCCAGGTCTACATAGGGCTGGAAGCAGAGGCGTCGTCACTTCGTAACTACGAACCCGAACTCGTTCACGGGCTCTTCCAGACCGAAGATTACGCTCGCGCGATCTACCGGGCGGCGCGGGTGACCGACGCACCCGACGAGATAGAGCGGCACGTCAGCTTGCGCATGGCCCGGCAGGATGTCATCACCCGATCCGAGCAGCCCATGAACTTCTGGGCGATCGTGAACGAGGCCGCTCTGCGTCGCCGCGTCGGTGGTACCCGTGTCATGAAAGAGCAGCTCCAGCACCTCGCGGACATTTCGGCTCAACCAAATGTGACCATCCAGGTCTTGCCTTACGTCATCGGCGCTCACGCGGCGATGCTCGGATCGTTCGCCATCCTGTCCTTCTCCGATGGAGCGAGTGAAGTCACCTACCTGGAGTACATAACGGGCAGTCTCTATCTGGAGAAGACCGAAGAGATTCGGGCATATACGCTGGCATATGACCACCTGCGTGCTTCAGCTCTCGATCCTCGGGATTCAATCGACATGATCGCGAAGCTCGCAAAAGAAGATCTATAAGCGTTGAAAGGGGCAAAGTGTCCCACGAAGAAATACCTCGGGCGGTCTGGCGAAAGAGCAGCCTTAGCGGTGGGAACGGTGGCAGTTGCGTTGAAGTGGCTTCTTTGAACGGAGGACGTGTAGGTGTTCGTGACAGCAAGGATCGGAGCGGGCCGGCGCTGATTTTCACCTCCACTGAGTGGCAGACCTTCGTCAGCGGCATCAAGGGCGGTTCCCTTGCGGATCCGGCCGCTTGACGGCTTATCCGAGACGCCAGCCACGGTCGCGGCTTGGACTGCTTGGACTGTTGGAGTGCTGTCTGTCGGTCACGTCGCCGTGAAGAGTGCCGTTCCAGAGAGGGAGCGGCAACATATCTGTGGCGGGCTTCGGGGCGCGCGTTATCGACTGGCAGGCTCGGGTGAGCGTCGGTGTCCTCAAGATGACATTCGTGTTCCGCTGGAAGTTTCCGAAACGGTGGAGACGAAGCCGCATAGCGCCTGACCTGCCAGGCGAGATTTGCGATGATGTCTCGGGCAGGGCGCGGATCACAAAATGGGGGAGGGGTGAGGTGATGGCGTTTGACCCGAAGCTGACGGCGGCGCTGTCGGGTGCCACGCTCCGTCAGCTCGCCCACTGGCGCAAGGCCGGCGTCAACCGTGGCGCGGTGCTGATCCCGGAGATCTCCAGCACCCGGCCCGTTCTCTACTCCTTCCGCGATGTGGTGGCGTTGCGGACCTGCGTCAAGCTGCGCAACGACGCCTCGCTGCAAAAGATCAGGCGGGCGCTCGACACCCTCCGCGGCGATTTGCAGGAGCACGATCACCTTTCGTCGTACACACTGGTCGCCGACGGCAGCAGCATCTACCTGGCCGAGTCCGACCAGGCGGTCGACCTGGTACGCAGGAAAGCCAACGTGGTCATCCACGAGATGGTCGATGTCCTGCAGCCGTTCTACCGCGATGGCAGGCACATCCCGCCGCTGCTGAGGCCCCGTGCGCATGTGACGGTGAACCCGGCGATTCGCGGCGGAGTGCCGGTGATCGAGGGCACCCGCGTTCCCTATGACGAGGTCGCCGCTCTCCTTCGAGACGGGCTCCCCCCGGAGCGGATCTCCGAGTACTACCCGAGCGTCACTCCTACGGCGGCCCTGGACGCCGCCGACTTCGCCGACTACGTCAACAGCTACGATCCCCCCAAGGAACCACGTGAGGCTGCTGCTGGATGAGAACGTGTCCCGGCCGCTCCACCAGGCCATCATCGCCTTCGTGCTGGGGCATGAGATCGTCCATCTGCTGGATCTCGACCGCTGGTCTGGGACCCGGGACGAAAACCTCTACCCCCGAGCGGTGGCCGAGGGATTCCACGTCATCCTGACCAACGACGCCCGGCAGATGCAGCGCCCCCGGGAGGTCGAGGCGATCGCCGCTTCCGGGCTGCATCGGATCGAATACCCACACAAGCACCCCGGCATGATCGGAATCGGCCTGGCGATCGCCACCGTCGCCGCCGGACTGCCCGCTGCGTTGAATCTCCTCACCGGGGCGGACGGGCAGCGCCTGGTGACCTTACGCGGTATCGACTCGACCCCGGCCAGTCGCCTGCGCGTCGTCGATCCCGCTGCCACTCCGCCCAAGTATTGGCCGAAGTCGCAGGAATGACACTTTGATCGAATGGGCCGATCCGTGGCGGAACACGCATCCGTCATTGTTCATTGGGGTTGCCAGATCACTTCTGGGGACAAGCTTGGCGTCGCTCCGGCGGGGCAGCCAGAGCCATTTTCGTGGATCCGGTGAAGAGCGGATCATGAGGTCTTCGAGTTTCTCGGCGAAGCTCTCCCGACGGATGATGTTGTGCCGGGTCTTTTGCTCGATCAACCGGCGTAGCGCCTCGGCCGTCAGGTGTGGGGTCTCGGTGTTCTGGAGTTCGCGTAAATGTTCACCGTTGAGGTTGGTGATGTCGAGATTGCCAAGGCCGGCCTCGGCGTACAGGTCGGTGATCGTGTCGGCGTCGACGACGGAGGCCGCGAACTGGGAAAGGTAGCCGTTGACCTCCGAGGCCAACGGCTTGCCACTGGCCTCGCGGTCTGTGGCGTCCAGCTTCACCATCCAGGCGCGCACCTCTCGGAAGAAGGCGATGTCGTTGCGCCAAGAGGTGAGATTGAGACGCGGCCCGCACCCCGGACAGGCCCGCGCTCACCCGCTCCAGGATCTGGTCGCGTGCGGCGTCGCCGAGTAGCGCGAGCCCGTCGTGGAGCAGATCTGGGCCCGCGACCTCACCCGAACCCCTGGCGCGCCCGGGTGGACGCGAACAACCGGGCGCGCATGGATCACTCGCTCAGCCTGATCCGCGCGTGCAGCCGCCGCAGGGGGCCGGGCGCCCACCAGTTGGCCCGGCCCGCGAGCCGCATGAAGGCCGGCACCATGATCGCCCGGATGATCGTGGCATCCACCAGGATCGCCACCGCCATCCCGACGCCGAGCATCTGCACGAAGGAGACGCCCGCGGTGACGTAGGCCGCGAAGGAGATCGCCAGGATCGCACCGGCGGCGGTGATCAGCGGAGCACTGCGCTGGAGCCCTGCCGTGACGGCGGCGGCGGTGTCGCCCGTGCGGTCGTACTCCTCCTTGATCCGCGACAGCAGGAACACCTCGTAGTCCATCGAGAGCCCGTACCCGATGCAGAACATCAGGATGGGAATGCTCGGATCGAGGGTGCCCGTCGCGGTGAAGCCGAGCAGGCCCGACAGGTTCCCGTCCTGGTAGATCCACACGAGCGCGCCCAGCATCACCGACAGGCTCAGCAGGTTGAGCATCGTGGCCTTCAACGGGATCAGCAGGCTTCCCGTCATCAGGAACAGGATGACGAACGTCACCACGAGGATCAGCCCGAGCAGCAGCGGGAGCCGGTCCACCACCGCCTGCCGGTAGTCGCCGAGCTCTGCTGGGTAGCCGCCGACCAGCACCTCGAACGGCGCCGCCTGCGCCCGCACGTCCCGTACCAGGCCCACCGGATCACGCTCCATCAGCTCCGCGGCCGGCACCACGGACAGCCAGGTCCCCTCGTCGCCCTGGAACCGCCCGGGATCGCCGTCGCCGACCCGCTGCCCCTCGGCGTAGGATCCCGCCGCCGAGTCCACCTGGGCGACCCCGGGCAGCCGCGACAGCGCGGCCGCGTAGCCGGGCACCCCCGCCGCGTCGGCGGCCCCGGCGGAGACGACCTGCAGCGCGTCGCTCTCCTCCGCGGGGAACTCCGCCCGGATCACCTCGGAGGTCTGCCGCGCCGGCGCCGAGGTGGGCAGGATGCGATCGTCTGCGACGCCGAAGTTCAGCCCGAGGAAGGGCGAGCCGAGCAACAGGAGCACCACCGTCGCCACTCCGCCGAAGATCAGCGGCTTGCGCATGACGCGCGTGGCCAGGCCGCGCCAGAACGTGCCGTTCTCCTCCTTCGTACGGCGGGGCAGCACCCGGTCACCGATCGCGGCGAGCGCCGCGGGCAGGACGATCATGGCACCGGCCACTCCCCCGATGACCACCGCGATCCCCGCGTAGCCGAAGGACCGGAAGAAGTCGAAGGGCATCAGCAGCAGCACCGCGAGCGAGGCCGCCACGGTCACCCCACTGAAGATCACCGTACGGCCTGCCTTCTCGACGCTTCTGGCGACCGCCTCGTGCCGGTCATGGCCCAGCCGTACCTCCTCGCGGAACCGCGAGACCATGAACAGCGCGTAGTCGATGCCGAGGCCGAGGCCGAGCGCCAGCGTCAGGTTGAGCGCGAAGGTGGAGACATCGGAGTAGAGCAGCGGCAGGCGGATCAGAGCCAGCGAGACCACCATCACGAAGACGCCCAGCACGATGGGCACCACGGCCGCCACCAGGCGGCGCAGGAAGATCCAGAGCAGTATGAACACCAGGGGAAAGATCACCATCTCGGCCCGCACGAAGTCCTGCCTGGCCAGCGGGACGGTCTGGCGGTAGACCTCCTCCCCGCCGCCCGCCTGAACGGCGATCGTGTCGTCGCCTCGGGTCACCTCGGGGATGATTCGCGGCAGGATCTGTCCCCTGACCAGGTTGGCGTCCCCCGGGATGCGTGCGAGCACGAGCGCGTGCGCGCGGTTCTCGCTGCGCAGCGTCGCGGGGGTGCCCCGCGACCAGTAGGAGGCTGCCTCGGCCACGCCGTCGAAGGCGGCCAGCCGGCTCGTCAGCTCCCGGCCGGCGGCGGCCACGGCGGGGTCGTCCACGTTCCCGTCCCTGGCGGTGACGAGCAGGACGAGGTCGGCACTACCCGTGCCGAACCGCTCGGCCAGCTCGTTCTGCGCCTGGTCGGACTCCGAGCCCGGCGCGTCGTAGCGGGCGAGGGACAGCCCGCTCACGGTGCCGGCCGCCAGCGTGCCCATGACGACCGTGCCGAGCAGGGCCAGGATCATCACCAGGCGGCGGCGCCGTACCAGCAGGTAGCCGAGGCGGCGCAGCGGGGGCACCGGCGGCGCGGCCAGCGGAGGGGCGTGGGTGCGGACGGTCATCTTGATCAACCCCGAAGTCGGTAAACTACTCGTATTCAGCGTTGGAATCAGAAATACAAGTAAAAGCTCGCATTTGTCAACGTGGACGGTGATCCGTGGTCGAGACACGCAAGCCTGTACGTCGCCAGGCGCGCGGCCTCAAACGCATGGAGGAGATCCTCGACGCGGCGGAGGAGGTGATCGCCGACATCGGCTACGCCGAGGCGAGCACCAACGCGATCGCCGCGCGAGCCGGGATGTCGCCGGGCTCGCTGTACCAGTTCTTCCATAACAAGGAAGAGATCCTGGAGGCCCTGCTCGCCCGGTTCACCGACGGCAGGCGGCAGCACTGGAACGAGCGGCTGACCGGCGACGTGACGCGGATACCGCTGCCCGAGCTGGTCGACCAACTCGTCGATGAGATCGCCGACTTCAAGGGCGGCCGCCCCGCCTACTGGGCACTGCTGCACGGCTCGGCGACCGGCGACCGCCTGGCCTGGGCCTCCGAGCAGCTCCACGCGGGCATCGCCACGCGCGTCGCGCAGGTCCTCTCGATACGCGCCCCGCACCTGGACCAGGAGCGCTGTCTCACGCTGGCCACCATGTCGCTGGCGACGGTGAAGGCGGTCATGCCGCTTGTCGCCTCGGCGCCGCCGCAGCGCTCCGCCGAGCTCATCGCCGAGCTGAAGACGATGCTGGTGGGCTACCTGACCCCCGCACTCGGCGAGTGAGGGGCGGGTCGGCGCTCGCCACGTGTTCGCCCACCCGCCCGTCCAGACCGCAGCGCCCGGCCTCCGCTGCGGGCAGCGAGACCACTCTGCCCCGCTGCCCGGCAGAGGCCGAGCTTGATCAGTCGACGCACATCGCCTGGTGAGTGGACTGGAAGACCCATGTGCCGCCGCCCGGGGAGACATAGGTCGTTATGGTGTTATAGGTCCCAGGGGTGCAGTCGTGGCCGACCGCGAGGACGGCCGCCCGGGCCCGCTGTTCGGCCGCCGCCAACCCGGCCGCGTAGGTGTTGCCCGCCCCCACGGCAGTGGCGCTGCGGGGAGTGTCATAGCTGCCGGCGTGTGCGGCCACGGGCGTGGTCGCCAGGCCGGCCGTCACTACCGCTGAGACGAGGCCGAGCCGGCGGAGCCAAATACCTTTTTGCATGCTTCTCCTACAGGGACGGATCTTTTGATCGACTGAGGATAATTTTCAAACGGACCGAGGTAAAGACGGTATTGAACACTCGATTACCGGGATCTGGCCCATCATGGTTTTTCTTCGTGGCGGGTCATGTAATTTACAAGCGGACGGAGCTTTCGCCGAGGCGGCCCGCCATGCGGTCGAAACAGCGGACGCGGTGGTGGCGGATCTGTCAATTGCCGCTCCTCGGCGAGTTCGACTCCCCGCTGCCGGGTGCCTATCAGGATGTGGAAGGCGACCTTGGGATTCTTCGTCGGCACCCCAAGCCGATACCCCTGCCGCTCGACATGACGAGCAAGCCCCTGCGAGACGGCGAAGACACGCGGAAACAATTCCGGAGAGACGCGGATACGCGACGGATCTGTGGTCAGCACCTCGGCGATCGCCGCAGGATCGAAGATCTTGTGGGGTGCGGAAATCCGGGTGTGGCCTCTGGGCTGCGGTTGTCCGCTTCGTCCATGCGGGCCGCCGGTGCTGGTCGATCAGGCCGTCGAGTATCTGTCGGCGTTGCAGGCGGACCTGATCGAGATCGCCGGGTGGAGCAGGGGCACGTGGTGGTTGAGGTGGTCGACGGTCTCGTGAGCGATGGGGACGGTGCCGGTTGTCATGCCGTTCGTACGTCCGCTCACCGTCACCGGGGTTGAACAGCCCACTCACCTGTCCACCTATGATCTTTTCATCTGAAATGTGCCCTACCGCCGGAAGAGCCTTCATGACCCACCACCTCAGCCGGCGGTCCGCCCTGCTGGGCGCCGCGACGGTGGCCGGTCTCGCCCTGTGGGACAGGCCGGCCGAGGCGGTCGGTGTCGCCGCGTTCGACGCCGCGCGTGAGCGGTGGGTGAGCCTGCTGGCCGGTGGGCCGGACAGCTCCGCTCGTACCGACAGGGCTTATGTCGACAGGGCGAAGGCGCTTGAGGGCTCGGCCAACGCGGTGCTGCGTAAGCTGAAGCCCGCCGCCGGTCGTCCGAGCCTGTGGCCCGACCTGCCGCTGTCGGATCCCCGGACGGGTGACTTCAACCGGTCCTACAACCGCATGCGCACGCTGGCGCTGGCCTGGGCCACGCCGGGTACCGCCATGCACCACGACGGCCGGGTCGCCGAGACCGCTGTCAGGGCGCTGGACTTCCTCTACGAGCACGCGTACAACGAGGGGCTCGACCGGCGGGGCAGCAACTGGTTCTGGTGGGAGATCGGCGTCCCCCGGGCGCTGACCGACACCTGCGCCCTGATGTACGACGGCCTGCCCCCGGGCCGCGTCGAGCGCTGGTTGCGCCCCCTGCGCCGCTGGTGCCCCGACCCGGAGCGCCGGGTCAGCCACCCCGGCGTCGTCGAGACCGGCGCCAACCGCGCGGGCAAGGCCATGGCGGTGGCGATGCGCGGAGTGCTCACCCGCGACGCCCGCCTCGTCAGGCGGGCCGGGGACGCGGTCTCGGACCTGCTGCGGACGACAAGGGGGCCGGGCGACGGCTTCTACCGTGACGGGTCGTTCATCCAGCACGACGTGTACCCCTACACCGGCAGCTACGGCGTGGACTACCTGGAGAGCGTGGCCAAGCTGATCGCCATGCTCGCCGGGTCACCGTGGGAGATCACCGGCATCGGCAACGTCTACGACCTCGTGGACCGCTCCTTCGTGCCGCTCATCTTCGACGGGCTGATGATGGACTGCGTACGCGGCCGGCAGATCTCGGTGCAGGGCCACCGTGACCACCACTCGGGACACAAGGCGGTCGAGGCCGTCCTCACCCTGCTGGAGACGGCGCCCGAGCGCCATGCCCGGCGCTGGCGGCCGCTGGTCAAGGGCTGGCTCGCCCGCAACCAGGCCACTCCCTACGACGCGTTCGCGCCGCCGGCGAGCATCGCCAGGGCCACGGCCCTGCTGGCCGACCCGTCGGTGCCGGTCGGCCCGCGCACGACGGGCACGTACGTCTTCGCCGACATGGACCGGGTCGTGCACCGCCGTCCCACCTGGGCGTACGCGATCGCGATGAGCTCGGAGCGCATCGGCGCGGCCGAGGCCATCAACCGGGAGAACCTGCACGGCTGGTACACCGGCGACGGCATGACCTACCTCTACACCGGCGACCTCACCCACTGGAACGACGACCTGTGGCCCACGATCGACCCGTACCGGCTGCCGGGCACGACGGTCGACAGGCGCAGGCGCGCCGATCTCTCGCACGGCCACCGTCGCCTGCCCCCCACCCCGTGGGCGGGCGGCGTGGCACTCGACGGCGAGTACGGCGTGGCCGCCATGAGGCTGGTCGCCGGTGGCTCCTCGCTGCGGGCGAGGAAGGCGTGGTTCCTGCTCGACGACGCGGTGATCGCCCTCGGCGCCGGCATCACCGCCTCCGACGGCCGACGTGTCGAGACCGTCGTGGAGAACCGCAACACCCACGACCGGCATCCACAGCTGACCCGGGGCGACGGCTGGATCCACCTGTCCGGTGTGGCCGGGTACGCGTTGCTCGACGGCGCCGAGGCGAAGGTGATCCGCAAGAAGCGCACCGGCCGCTGGCGCGACATCGACAAGGGCGCCACCACCGGCGGCGACAGCTCTCCTGTCACCAGGCACTACACGACGATCCTCATCGACCACGGCGTCGATCCCCGCAGGGCCCGCTACGCCTACGCCGTACTGCCCGACGCCTCTATTACGCAGATGGAGGCTTACGAGGGGCGGGTCGAGGTCCTCGCCAACTCCGGGGCGGTGCAGGCCATCTCGCGCGACGGCGTGATCGCCGCCGTCTTCTGGCGCGCGGGGACCGTCGAGACCCAGGACGGGCCGCTCACCGTCGACGGCCCCTGCACGCTGCTGGTCCGCCGCGCCGGCGAGCGGGTACGGCTCGCGGTCTCCGACCCGTCCAGGACCGCCGACGAGCTGAGGATCACGTTGCCCTGGCCGGTGAAGTCGGTGAAGGAGAGCGACCGCAGCGTGCGAAGGGCCAGGAAAGCGCTCAAGGTGGAGGTGGGGGGCAGCCGCGGGCACGCCCACACCGCGGAGGTGCGCGTCTGACTCGGATGGAGGCCGCTCCCGGGGAAACCGTTCGGAAATGAACCTTTCATCCGCTTTTGCGAGGTATAACCAGCTCCAGGCCCGTCCCCTTTCGGGAGCCGTAGATCACTGTTGCCCCCCAAAGCGGATTGGGCGACGGTGGGGACCCTCTGGCGTGAGGACTCCGCCCTCACTCGGCGCGCCAGGACCCGTCCCCCGGCACTCGAAAAGGAGACCTGTACCCGATGAGGTCACGTACGCTCCGACTCCTGCGCGACCAGTCCCACGCGCCCGGTGTCGCCTCCCTCCACCGGATCCCGGTCTGGCGGATGGTCGTCGCGGCACTGGTCGCGGTCGCGACCGCGTTCGCGCTCACCACCGTGACGGCGACCCCCGCCGCCGCGCACGGCTCGATCAGCGACCCGCCCTCGCGCAACTACGGCTGCTGGCAGCGCTGGGGGAGCGACTTCCAGAACCCGGCCATGGCCCAGCAGGACCCCATGTGCTGGCAGGCCTGGCAGAGCAACACCAACGCGATGTGGAACTGGAACGGGCTGTTCCGCGAGGGCGTCGGCGGCAACCACCAGGCCGCGATCCCCGACGGGCAGCTGTGCAGCGGCGGCCGGACCGAGGGCGGCCGCTACAACTCCATGGACACCGTGGGCGCGTGGAAGACCGTCGACCGTCCCGCCTCGTTCACGATGAACCTGCTGGACCAGGCCTCGCACGGCGCGGACTACATCCGCGTCTACGTCACCAGACAGGGCTTCAACCCCAAGACCCAGCCGCTGAGGTGGAGCGACCTGGAACTCGTCAACCAGCTGGGCAGCAGGCCCACCGGCACCACCACGCCCATCCCGGTGAACGCGCCCGGCCGCAGCGGCCACCACATCGTCTACACCGTCTGGCAGGCCAGCCACCTCGACCAGTCCTACTACTTCTGCAGCGACGTCAACTTCACCGGCGGCGGGACGAACCCCACCCCAACCCCGACGCCCACTCCGACGCCGACCCCCACCCCGACGCCCACGCCCACCCCGACCCCGGTCCCGGGCGGCTGCTCGGCCACCTACCGCGTCACCTCCCAGTGGTCCGGCGGCTTCCAGGCCGACGTGAGCGTGACCGCGGGCTCCAGGGCGATCACCGGCTGGACGGTGAACTGGACCTTCGCGGGCGGTGAGAGGGTCACCTCGTCGTGGAACGCGACCCTGACCAGCAGCGGGTCCTCGGTCAGCGCCCGCAACGTCGCCCACAACGGCTCACTGGGCGCCGGCGCCGTCGGCACCTTCGGGTTCCTCGGCTCCGGCACCAGCGGCACCCCCACCCTCACCTGTACGGCGACCTGACCGGAATGTACGCACCGGCCCGCCACCTCCCCCTCCGGTGGCGGGCCGGCCCGTCGTTCACGGCTTCGAGGCGGTCTCGCCGCGCGGGACCAGGACGGCGCCGAGCAGGGAGAGCGCGCAGGCGGCCCAGAAGACCGCGGGCAGGCCCGCGAGGGCGGCGACCAGGCCACCGGCCGCCGCGCCCAGCGGCATGGCGCCCATGCCGATGAGGCGGCAGGTGGCGTTCACCCGCCCGAGCAGGCCGCCGGGGATGAGCCGCTGGCGCAACGAGACGGAGACGACGTTGGTCACGGCGTTGGCCGCGCCGATGCCCGCGGCGGCCGGGAAGACCGCCCACGGCGAGGGGACGAGCAGGGGCACCAGCAGCAGGAGCCCGTTGAGCAGGGTGACGCCCACCAGGGCGCCGTTCGCACCGGCGAGCCGGGTGAGCCGTCCGGAGAGCACCGACCCGGCCACCGCCCCCGCCGCCAGCGTGGCCGCCAGGAAGCCGTACTGGCCCGGGGTGAGCCCCACGCGGGAGCCGTCGCCGACCACCCACAGCACGAAGACGGCGAAGTACGCGCCGTAGGCGAGGTTGAGCACGCCGGAGTACGCGGCCAGGCCGCGCAGGGCGCGATGCCCCCACAGGTGGCGCATGCCGTCGGCGATGTCGGCGCGCAGCGCCTGCGCCGGGGCGGCTTCCGGGCGGAACCGGCCGCGCAGGCCGAGCAGCAGGAGCGCGGCGCCCGCGTACAGCAGGGCGGCCGTCCCGAAGACGGCGGTGGCGGCGACGCCGACCAGCAGGCCCGCGAGCGGTGCCCCGAGGAAGTGGTTGCCGAGGGTCTGGGTGGCGACGAGCCTCCCGTTGGCCGCCTCCAGCCGGTCGCCGGTCACGGTCATCGGCAGCGCCGACTGGGCGGAGGTGTCGGCGAACACCTCCGCGGCCCCGGCGAGCAGCACCGCGGCCACCAGCACCGGCAGGGTCAGCACGCCGTACCACGCGGCGGCGGCCGTCGCCGCGAGCACGGCCGCCCGCGACCAACCGGCCAGGATCATGATCCGGCGCCGGTCGTGACGGTCGGCGATCGCGCCCGCGTGCAGGGCCAGCAGCAGCCACGGCAGCGTCGTGGCGGCGCTCACCAGCGACACCAGCACCGGCGAGCGGGTGAGGGAGATCGCCAGCAGGGGTACACCGACGAGCAGGACGCCGTCGGCGAGGTTCGACAGCCCGGACGCCGCCCACAACTGGTGGAACGGGCGCCCCAGCCCGGTGGGGACGGCGTTCACTCCCGCCTGCCGCTCCGGACCCGCCTTCCCTCCCCCCTCGGCTTTCTCTCCGGTTCCCGGCCGCCCGGCCGGTTCGTTCCCGGCGCCGTGCGAGGTGCGCTCCGCCGCGTCGCTCCCGGTCGTTCCCATGGTCCCTCCACCCCGGTGGGTTCTCATCGGCCGCTGGGGGCAAGCAGCTCGGCGAAGATCTTGATCGCCCGGTCGACGGCGTCGGTGCCGACCCCCGCGTGGGTCACCGCGCGGATCCGCCCGTGGCCCAGTTCCTCCACCCGGACGCCCCGCCTGCGGGCCGCCGCGATGAACGAGCGGGTGGTGTAGCGCTCGTCGCGTACGCGGAAGAACACCATGTTCGTGATCGGCGGGCCGGGGGCCAGCCGGACGCCCGGCAGCCGCGACAGCCCGCGGGCGAGGCGGGCGGCCTTCTCGTGGTCCTCGGCCAGCCTGCCGGTCATCTCGGTGAGGGCGATGATGCCGCAGGCGGCGATCATGCCGGCCTGCCGCATGCCGCCGCCCAGCATCTTCCGCATCCGCCTGGCCTGGGCGATGATCGCCCGGTCGCCCACGAGGACCGACCCGATCGGCGCGCACAGGCCCTTCGACAGGCAGATCTGCACGGTGTCGGCGTAGAAGGCGATCTCCGCGGGGGTGACGCCCAGCGCGACCGAGGCGTTGAAGATGCGCGCCCCGTCCAGGTGCAGCGCCACCCCGTGCGAGCGCGTCAGCTGGGCCACCTCGGCGAGGTAGTCCAGCTGGAGCGGCAGGCCGCCGCACCGGTTCTGCGGCGTCTCCAGGCTGACCAGCGCCGGAGGCGCGATCTGCGGGTCGGTGCGGTCGACCGTGCACGCCTCGGCGATGTCCTCCAGGCCGATCGTCCCGTCCGGCTGGTTGGCGAGCGGCTCGTAGACGATGCCGCCGCACATCGACGCGCCCCCGGCCTCGTAGACGTACAGGTCGGACTCGTGGCCGACGATCGCCTTGCCGCCGCGCGGGCAGTGCGCCAGCAGCGCCGCGAGGTTGGCCATGGTGCCGCTCGGCATCAGGCAGCCCGCGGCCTTGCCCAGCAGGTTGGCGGCGAGCCGTTCCAGCTTGGCCACCGTCGGGTCCTCGCCGTAGACGTCGTCGCCCAGCGGCGCGTTCGCGGCGGCCTCCAGCATCTCGGGGGTCGGCAGCGTGAAGGTGTCGCTGCGCAGCTCGATCTCGCCGCCGTCGTCGTACTCTCCGGCGACCAGGTGGGGTGTGTCCAGCACGCTCGTCATGGGATTCCAATCGGGGTTTCCGGAAGGGACGGTGACGGTCAGGAGGGGGAGATGCGGTAGCCCTGCCGAGGGATCTCGATGGGCGGCAGCTCGTGGAGCAGGACCGGCCGCAGGTGCCCGAGCGCGGTGTCCAGCGTGTCGTACAGCTCGCTGTGGCCGGGCGCGTGCGCGATCACGTAGCCGAGCCGGTCGTAGCTGCTGCGGGCCGGCCGCACCTCCGAGCCCGGCGGCGCCGTGACCGTCACCGTGTCGACGCCCGGTACGGAACCGGCGTCCTTGACCCCGGCCACCTCCCGCAGCGTGACCTTCCCCGGCTCGCCCCCGGCGCCGTCCGGGGCCAGCAGGAAGGCGATGCCGGCCGGGGTGAAGTGGTCGGGCAGCGGCAGCTGGTCCAGGTCGGCCGCCGCCCGCAGGTGCGCGTCGAGCAGGTCGAAGCCGCACGCCCGCGCGATGACCTCGGGGATCATGCCGCCCGCGGGCCGGGCGTTGATCTCCACGACGTACGCGTGGCCGTCGATGAGCTTCATCTCGATGTGGGTGGCGCCGTGGGTGATCCCGACGGCGGCCAGCGCCCGCAGCGCGACCCCGGTGAGCACCCGGACCTCCTCCGCGGGCAGCGGCGCGGGGAAGACGTGCCCGCGCTCCACGAAGTGCGGCGGGGACGTCACCCGCTTGGCGGTGATGCCGACGCACCGGTGGAACCCGCCGGAGCTGACCGTCTCGATGCTGAACTCAGGACCTCCCAGGTACCCCTCGATCAGCGCGGTCCTCGCGGTGGCCTGCCCGCGTACGTTGACGCCGGAGGAGATGACGCGGCGGCAGTGGGCGGCCACCTCGCCGGGGGTGTAGCAGAGCACCACGCTCAGCGAGCCGGTGTCGTCGACGGGCTTGACGACGCACGGCAGGGCGATCCGCGACAGCGCGACGATGATCCGCGAGTCGAAGTCGTCGTCGGGGCCGACCAGCTCGAAGGCGGGGGAGGGCAGCCTGGCCGCCGCCAGCGTGCGGCGCATCCGCCCCTTGTCCCTGCAGGTGGCGACGGCCTCCGGCGGGTTGCCGGGGAGCCCGAGGTCGGCGGCGACCCTGGCGACCGCGGCGGTGTAGAACTCGCTGGTCGTGGTCACCCCGGCGATCTCGGCGGTCTCGGCAGCCTCGCCCAGGGCGTGGTACAGCTCCCCGGCCAAGGTCTCGGGGGAGCCGGTGGCGCACGTGACGACCCGCACCCCGGTGGCCGCGAGCCCGGGGTAGCGCGCGGGGCTGTCGGTGGCGAGCACCGGCGTGAAGCCCAGCGCCGCAGCCTTGGCGAAGGCGAGCATCCCCGAGCCGGTGGTGTTGGACTCGACGAAGACGAGGAACGGGGCCGGGTTCGAGGGCGAGGGCGAGGGCGGGGACGAGGACGGAGCTGAGGACAAGGACGGGGACGGAGCCGGTGACAGGGGCGGGAGCGGGGTCGGGTTCATGCGTACTCCAGGGCCCGGCCCAGTGTCGCGTAGGACCAGGTCACGGCGGTGTCGGTGAGCCGGATGGGGTCGGGGGCGAGCGGCGGGCGCAGGTCGGTCAGGCCGTGCGCGGCCCGGTACTCGGCGCTGTAGATCGTGTTGACGTACCGGTCGCCCCGGTCCGGGAAGATCACCACCACCGAGACGTCCGGGTCGAGCCGCGAGGCGAGCCAGCGCGCCACCTGGTAGGCCGAGCCCGAGCTGTTGCCCGCGAACACCTTCTCGTAGGAGGCCAGCTCCAGCGTCGCGGCGAACGCCTCCCGGTCGGACAGCCAGTGGACCTCGTCGATGACCGAGAAGTCCACGTTCGCCGGGACCAGGCTGTTGCCCAGCCCGCTCTGCAGCCGCCTGGGCACGTCGGGCTGGCCGAAGATGGCGCTGCCGACCGCGTCGACGGCGACCACGCGCAGCCCGGGGTTGGTCCGCCGCAGGGCCCGCGCCGTCCCGCACAGCGAGCCGCCGCTGCCCACCGCGCCCACCAGCACGTCGACCCGGCCGATCTCCGAGACGACCTCCTCGGCGAGACGGTCGTAGGCGGCGGGGTTGGCCGGGTTGTCGTACTGGCGGGGCCAGAACGCGCCCGGGTTGGCGGCCATCACGGCCTGCAGCCGCTCCAGCCGCGCGCTCTGCCAGCCGTTGCCGGTCATCGCGGGCACGATGTCCAGGGTGGCGCCCAGCGCCTCCAGCTTGGCCATGGTGATCGGGTCGATCCGAGGGTCGGTGACGATGTGCACCCCGTGGCCGAGGTAGGTGCCGACCAGGGCGACCCCCATGGCCAGGGTGCCGGAGGAGCTCTCCACGATCAGGCCGCCGTCGGCCAGGACCCCCTCCGCCCTCGCGGTCAGGATCGCCTGCCTGGCGACGCGGTCCTTCATCCCGTACGGGTTGGCCAGCTCCAGTTTCGCGTGGACGGTCGCCCCGCCGGTCGCCCGCAGGCGCATCAGCGGGGTCCGGCCGATGGCGTCGATCGCGTCGGTTCTCAGTGTCATGTCCGGCTCGTGCTCCTACAGACGATGAGTGGCCGCCCCAGCCGCTCCAGTTCCGTGAGGGCGCGGGCCAGCCGGGGACCGTGCTCGGGGTCGTGCCGGGCCAGCAGGATCCCCAGGCACGTACCGCTGTGCCCGACGACCGTGCCGAGCCCGCCCACGTCGCGGCAGATCTCCTCCACCGCCGCCAGGTGGGGTTTGGCGTTGAAGGTCTGGAACAGCCGCGCGCTGGCGGAGGCGACCCTGCCCACCGCCGCCAGGTCGTGGTCGCGCACGGCACGCGTGAGGTCGTCCAGGAGCTCGCCGTAGCGCACCGCCCAGTGGGCGGGGATCGGCTTCCGCGACCGGTTGAAGGCGACGGTGTCGACGCTCTCCCCGTCGTCGATCCCGGCGATGGTCAGCTGGGGGAGCGTGCCCATGCGCCGGTGCAGCCGCACCTCCCGGTGGAAGAACGCGGTGATCCCCGGGTGCATCACCCCGTCGGACGGCTCGATCTCGGCCATCATCTGCTTCAGCAGCCGGTTGGGAAGTCTCAGCCGGAAGGCCGAGTCCACGGCCCGCGCGGTGGCGACCAGGTCGGCGGTGGAGCTGGCCATGCCCTTGCCCTCGGGCAGCGCGCTGTTGAGCATCAGCCAGCCGCCGGTGTGCACCCCGTACCGCGACAGGATCCGGGTGGCCAGGCGCCGCGCCTTGTTCTTGTGCGGCGGCGAGACGATCACCTGGTCCAGCTGCGGGTCGGGCTCGAAGACGGCCTCCACGTACAGGTCGACGGGGAAGGTCACCAGGAAGTCCGTACCGGGTCCCAGGATTCCCTGGAGGAGTTCGCCGAACGTGCCGGGGGCGCGTCCCCGGCCGACCCCTCCGGCCCGGCCGGTGACGGTCTCCTCGATCGGCATCTGGATGGTCATGACAGATCGCCCGCCTTCGTACCGGTTGTGTGCTCCCAGGCCTCCCGCAGCCACCCGGACCGCTCGGCGACTCCCCGCTCGGCGGAGTCCAGCCGGTCGCCGGTCCGCTCCAGGAGGAGACGGACCTGCTCGGGGCCGGTCGAGCCGCCGGTCCGCTTGCGCCGCACGCTCGCCTCGGGGTCCAGCAGGTCGCGCACCTCTGCCTCCCCGACGGCGAAGGTGAAGCCGAGCCGCTCGCCCGCGGCGACGAGGTCCGGCGCCGAGAGCAGGTCGGGGGTGAGGGTGGCGGCCGGGCCGAGCCGTTCCATCGCGGCCGAGATCCAGGAGCCGACGACGACCTGCGCGCTCCTGGCCGGCACGCCGTGTTCGAGGGTGAGGTGGTTGGCGACGGTCGAGGCGGCCGTCAGCTCGCCGCGCGCCACCGCGCCCGCCCGCTCCGGGTGGAAGCGCACGTTCGCGACCACCCGCTCGAACAGCGCCAGCATCGTGCCGCAGGTCGAGAAGAGGTCCTCCAGGAATCGGGTGCTCTCCTTGGAGACCTCCACCAGGTTGGTGTAGCCGGTGTTGCGCTGGCCGATCATGATGTCGTACGAGAGCCCGACCAGGTGGCCGGTCATCCCGCGGGCCCGCTCCAGGATCGGGAAGTTGCGCTTGTGCGGCATCGCCGAGGAGATCCCGGCGAGCTCGTCCGGCAGGTCGACGAACCGGCAGCTCGACCCGCTCCACCAGATGAGGTCGGTCAAAAACCGGCTCAGCGTGGTGCCGAGCACCGACAGTTCCCCGGCGGCGCGCAGCACCCAGGCGCGGGAGGCGACCGAGGTCAGCGCGTGCGGTTGCGGGCCGTCGAAGCCCAGCGCGACGGCGATGCGCTCGCGGTCCCACGGCAGCTCCAGCCCGGCCATCGCCCCGGCGCCCAGCGGGCAGAGGTTGACCGCGTCGAACAGTGAGAGGAGCGACTCGGCGGCGCCGGTCGCCGCCTCGGCGAGCGCGGCCAGGTAGAAGCCGAAGGTGATGGTCTGCGCGCTCTGGTGCTGGGTGTAGCCGGGCATGAACGACTCGGTGTGCCCGGCCGCGGCCCGCAGCGTGGCGCGGGCCAGCCCGCCCACCGCCGCCACCGTCTCCAGCAGCCGTTCCCTGCCGAGCATGAGCTGCGCGCACGCCTGGACGTCGTTGCGGCTGCGGTCGACGTGCCAGGCGTGCGCGCCCTCGGGTACGCGTGCCTGGACGCACCTCTCCAGGGCGAACAGCGGGTCCGACATGGCCGCGGCGCGCTCGGCGCCGACCTGCTCGGGGGTCAGGTCCAGCACCACCCGGCGGATCCGCTCCGCCGCGTCGTGGCCGAGCAGTCCCATGCGGGCGTACTCGCCGGTCTGGGTCAGCTCGATCCACCGGTAGTGCCGGAGCAAAGTGCTCATCTCCCAGTCGAAGCGCTGGGTCAGGACCGCGTCGTCGAGTAACCGTGCCGGGGGCCGCCTTATCCGTCCTGTCGGAAGCATGAGGCTCACGCTGCCAGCGCCCGTAGCCTGTGACCAGGCGGAATGACCGGCGATATCGCGGCGATACCCGACGATAATCGGATCTTCCTATGTTGACGGCATCTGATCGTCACCGGGAGGACTCACGTGAGGTCTGCACTTCTGTCCGACAGCCTGGGGTTCGCCCAGCTGCTGCGCACCCACCGGGACAACGCGCGGCTGACGCAGGAGGAACTGGCGGAGCGCGCCCGCCTGAGCGTGCGCACGCTGCGCGATCTGGAGCGGGGCCGTACCCGCTACCCGCACCGCACCTCGGTGCGCCGCCTGGCCGCCGCCCTGGAGCTGACCGGCGACGACCGCCTCACCTTCGAGGCCGCCCCGCCCCGCTCGCTCGGCGCCCCCGCCGTGGCGCCGCCCCCGGAGTGGGCGCTGCCCTCGGTGAGCGGCACCGTCGCGCTGAGCCGGCTCCCGCTGCTGCGGGAGATCGAGGACACGGTGTCGGTCGCCTCCGGTGGCGGGGAGCCCGCGCTGGTGACCGTCACCGGCGCCGCGGGGGTCGGCAAGACCACCCTCGCCACCCAGTGCGCCCTGGTGCTGCGCCAGCGGATGGGGCTGGACGTCCTCTTCCTCGACCTGGGCCGCGACCGGCGCGACCCCCGCGAGCTGCGCGACGCCGTGCGGCGGGCGCGCATCGGCCGCATGACGTCCCCGGTCTCGGGCGGGCGCTGCCTGCTCCTGCTCGACGACGCCCGCGACGCCGACGGGCTCGCGGAGGGCCGGGTGCCGCCGCTGCTGGCACTCGGCTTCACCGGCGTCGTCGTCACCGGCAGGGAACCGCTCGCCGGGCTCGTCCCCTCACGGCACCTCGCGCTCGCGCGCCTGAGATGAGACACCGATGAACAACGGGGTTGGAACGGACATCCGGGTGCTGATCTGCTACTCGGAGAGACTGTTGCGCACGGCACTGTGTTCGATCCTCGCCGCCGAACCGGGGCTGCGCGTCGTGGGGGACGCCGGCGACGGGTTCGAGGCGGTGTCCAAGGCGAGGGGCCTGCGGCCGGACGTGGCCCTCGTCGACGAGCGGCTCACCGGCCTCGACGGCGTCCAGGTCACCGAGCGGCTCCGCGCCGACCCGCTGGCGGGCTCGGTGCGGAGCGTCATCCTGACGGAGCACCCCGAGTCCATGTTCGACGCCGTACGCGCCGGGGCACGGGGGTTCCTGCTGCGCTCCAGCGACCAGGACGAGCTGGTCGGGGCGATCAGGGCCATCGCCCGGGGGGAGGCGTTCTTCGCCCCGCAGGTCGCCAGCAGCTTCCTGCGCCGTTTCGAGAACGGGCTGCCCTACCGGCCGCCCGAGGCCGTCAAGTCGCTCACCGAGCGCGAGCAGGAGGTGCTCGCCCTGGTCGCCGACGGGCTGAACAACACCGAGATCGCGAGCAAGCTGTACGTGAGCCAGGCGACCGTGAAGTTCCACGTGTCCAACCTCCTCAGCAAGCTCAACCTCCGCGACCGGCTGCAGATGGCCGTGTTCGCGCACAAGGCCGGGGTCGTGTGACCGCCCTGCCGGGGGTCGTACGAGGGAGGGGGAAGGGCGGCGGCACCGGAGCGTGCCGCCGCCGACCCTGAGAAACAGCGGGTCAGTTGTAGACCGTGGCCTGCTTGGAGGTCTGCTTCCAGCCGTTGGTTCCGTAGATGAGGCGGTCGCCCCACCAGGTGCGGCTGCCGGCGTTGAAGCCGTAGACCATGTCGAGGTACTCGACGCCGCTGCCGTTGCCGCTCCACGACCAGGCCAGCCAGCCCGTGCCGCGGTAATTGGCGTGATTGACGATCGCGTCCTCGTCCACCGCGCCGTCGGAGTGCCAGTGACCGAACTCGCCGACGATCAGGGGCAGCCCGGCGGTGTGGAACGAGTCCAGGTAGTTGTAGACCTCCGCGGCGGTGTCGTACACGCCGTACATGTGGACCGAGAACACGGTGTTGCGCTGGGAGTCGGCGGACAGGACGTCCCAGGCGTTGTTCCGCATGATCCACTGGTGGTCCTGGCCCCAGTTGGGGGCGTCCACGATCAGTGTGTGCTGGAGCCCGCCGGCTCGCAGCCGCTGGATCGCGCTCTTGGTGGCGCTCGTCCACTGGGAGGCGATGTTGTTCCCGAAGGGCTCGTTGCCGATGTTGATGATCGCGTACGCCTCCTGGCCGACCAGGGCGCTCTTGACGTTGAGCCAGTAGGTGGCCGCGTCGTTCAGGGTCTGCGCGCCGGACTGGTCGCCGTAGCCGGTGGTGTCGTGGTTCTCCAGGACGCAGACGAGCTTGTACGACTTGCAGCGGCCGATGATCGCCGACACCTCGGCGGCGCTGGTGTAGCCGTAGCGGCCCGCGGTCAGCACGACGCGGATGGTGTTGGCGCCGAGGTTCTTCATGTCGGCCCAGACCTGCGTCTGGCCGGTGTACCAGGCGTGGCCGTGGCTGGCACCGCGCATGACGAACTGCGCGCCCCTGGCGTCGAGCAGCTTGGTCCCTGAGACGCGGAAGCCGGCCGCGGCCGACGCAGACGGCGCCGGCCCGGTGACGACGAGACTGACGGCGGCGAGGACACACGCCATGGCGATGGCCATACCGCGCCGGACGGGCCGGACGGGCCGGACGGGCCGGGGGCGGATTGCTGGTGGGTGTGACACTGATGCTCCTAGCGGGGGAGAAAGGAGATCGCGCGCGCAGCCCTCAGGCTATTACTGAACTGGTTAAGTAACAAGAATGCTTCGACGACATTTCTCTTCTCAGAGTGAATTTTAACTGTATATGTATATATGTCGGGTTTTTGTGTCATCGGTTATCGCTTCGAAGAGCCATGGCCGTGAAGCGAGTCGATGCGGTTAAGTTCGATCCCCTCGGTCACTCGCCGGGGCGGCAGACGGTTCCGGGGGAGGGGAGCGTCAGGTCGACGAGGTAGCGGGTGGCGTGGCCGATCACGCACCGGCTGGCGGGCCCGTTGGCGCCCGGCATGTACATGACGTGCCCGGGACCGTCGTACCGGACGGTGACCGAACCGGGCACCGTCCCGGCCAGGCTCGCGGTCATGGCGTGGTCGGTCCAGGACCCGGCTCCCAGGAGCGGCGGCAGGCCGCGGACCGGCAGCGGCCGGGACGGGTTGGCGACGGGCCGGGGCCAGCCGGCGCAGCCCAGCATGTCGAACGGCACCCCGCCCAGGTGGGGGGAGGCCTCCCGCATCCGGCGGGAGAGGTCGCGGAACTGGGCGTACCCGGTGAGGCCGCGGTCGTCGGGGCAGGTCATCGCCCGCGGGGCCGGTATCGTCCAGATCCGCGAGTTGCTGTTGACGGGCTCCGCGAAATCGGAGGCGTCACCCTTCCTGAGCCTGTCCACCGACGCGGCGAAGGTCTTCCACCAGGCGTTGTCCGGGCCCGGGTTCGCCTGGAAGCTCGTCAGCCTCAGGTGCCACCCGCTCAGCTTCCCCGCGCCGAACTCCGGGGAGGAGATCGGGATCGGGGAGCGGTCGAGTTTCTCGACGAGGGCGCGCCAGACCGCGCTCACGTCCTCCCCGTGCAGCGCGCAGGCGTCGTCGGCCGCGCACCAGGCGACGAACCGCCCGAACATCCGCTCGTTGATGGAGGCGTGCTCCAGGTGCAACTTGGCCCACCCGTTGACCTGGTCGGCCGCCCCGTCGAGGTACATCGCCCGGACGCGCCCGGGGAACAGGCGCGCGTACGCCGCGGCGGGCACCCCTCCGTAGGAGTTGGCCATGAAGCTCAGCCGCCGCTCGCCCAAAGCCTCGCGGACCGCCTCCATGTCCCGGGCCACCGACAGGGAGTCGAGGTTGTCGAACAGGCCGCTCGCGTCGGCGTCCCGGCACTCGCGCGCCGCCGCCTCCACCTTCGCCACCTGGGCCCGGTACTCCTCGCGGTCGCGGGGTTCCAGCAGCTGCGTTCCCGTTCCCCAGCACGCCGCCGGCAGCCTCTCCCTGAGCCCGGTGTTGCGCGGGTTGTAGCCGATCAGGTCGAAGCGGCGGCGCAGCTCGGTGAGACCGGGGGCCGAATCCTTCAGGTCCTTCACCCCCTCGGCCCCAGGGCCTCCCGGCACCTGCAGCACGCTCCCGATCCGGTTCGCCGGGTCGGTGGCGGGGAGCCGCGCCAGATCCAGGGTGATCTTCCGCCCGCCCGGCCTCCTCCAGTCGACCGGCACCGTGACGGTGGCGCACCGGATCCCCTCCGGCAGGTTCTCGCCCGCGCAGGCCCTCCAGTCCAGCCGCTTCACCCGCGAGGCCGCTTCCGGTGACGCGGGTGCCTGGGCCCACGCCGGCCGCGTCGAGGGGGAGGGCGCGGGCGCTTCGGCTGGAACAAGCAGCGCCGACGCCGTCACCAGTCCGGTGAACAACGATCCGATCTTCCCGTACATCCTTGGCTCCTTCGTGTGGACGGCGGTTGGAGTGCCGTACGGTCGTCTCCCGCCGGCTCCCTCCACCGTCGCGAACCCGTCCGCCCGGGGCCACCGGGACATCCGCCGGGAAACCTCGGGATATCCCCCACGGGCCCGCCGGATGTCGGGCGGGAGCGCGGTGCGGCACGCTGGGGGGATGAGCCGTCCTCCCTCCGGCCCTCCGTCCCCGGCCGCGTCGCCGTCCCCGTCCCCGTCCCCGTCTCAGCTTCCGTCCTCGCCGCTCCCGGAACCGCTCCCGGAAGCGGGACCGAGGCCGGGGCGGGGGTGGCGCGAGCTGGGGTACGTGCTGGCCGGGCTGCCGCTCGCCGCCGCCGGCCTGGTCCTCGTCCTCGTCATGCTGACGGCCGCGCTGTGGTCGACGGCGGTCGTCGGCCTCCCGGTGCTGGCCGTCACGGTCCGGGGAGCCCGTTCCCTGGGCGCGGCTCACCTCGGCCTGGCCCGCCTGCTGCTGGACGTCCGGACGCCCGCCCCCGCCCCCTTCAGGCCGGGAGCCGGGCCGATCGGCTGGTTCGTGTCGGCGCTCGGCGACGGGGCAGGGTGGCGGGCGGCGGCCTACCTGCTGGTCAAGCCGCTGGCCGCGCTGCTCGCCCTCGGCGCCGCCGCCGGATTCTGGGGTGGCGGCCTGTTGCTGCTCTCCTACCCCGCCCGCTGGGCGGCGGGACACACCGGCGCCTGGGGCCCGTACGCAGACACCTGGCCGGGCGCCCTGCTGGTGGGCGTGGCCGGGCTGGCGCTGCTCGCGCCGGCCCCCCTGGCGCTGCGGGCCGCGCTCCTCCCCGAGCGGTTCCTCGTCCGCACCCTGCTCGGCCGGACCGCGGCCTCGACCAGGATCGGCCACCTGGAGGAGACGAGGGCCCGGATGGCCGAGGACGCGACGGCGACCCTGCGCCGGATCGAGCGCGACCTGCACGACGGGCCGCAGGCCCGCCTCGTGGCGCTGGCGATGAGCCTGGGCATGGCGAAGGAGGAGCTCGCCTCCGCCCAAGGGGATCGGCTCCAGCAGGCGCGCGACCTGGTGGACGCCACCCACCGCGAGAGCAAGGAGATCATCGCCGATCTGCGCCTGCTGATCCACGGCATCTACCCGCCCGTCCTGGACCAGGGGCTGGAGGCCGCGCTCGCCGTGCTCGCCACGCGCTTCACGCTGCCCGTCGACCTCCGTGTCGACCTGCCCCGGCGCCCCTCCGCCGCGGTGGAGGCGATCGTCTACTTCTGCACCGCCGAACTGCTCGCCAACGTGGTCAGGCACAGCGGCGCGCGGAGGGCGATCGTCGAGGTGGGCGGACACGGCGGCCTGCTGCGCCTGCACGTCGGCGACGACGGGACGGGCGGCGCCTCGATGGGCGCGGGAACGGGACTGCCCGGACTGGCGGCCCGGGTGGGTGTGGTGGACGGGCGGCTGGAGATCGACAGTCCTCCCGGAGGGCCTACGGTGGTCACCGTGGAGGTGCCGCTCCCCGCCTGAACACAGGAGGTCGCATGCGCGTCGTCGTCGCCGAGGACTCCGCGGTGCTCAGGGCAGGGCTGACCCTGCTGCTCACCACGCGGGGGCACGAGGTCGCCGCGGCCGTGGGGGACGGGACCGCGCTGCGCGCCGCGGTGGACGAGCACCGGCCGGACGTCGCCGTGGTGGACGTGCGCATGCCGCCGACCCACACCGACGAGGGACTGCGCGTCGCGATCGACATCCGCCGCGACCACCCCGGCATCGGGGTGCTGGTCTTCTCCCAGTACGTGGAGACGCGCTCGGCGGCCCTGCTCCTCGCCAAGGACTCGCGAGGGGTGGGATACCTGCTGAAGGAGCGGGTCGCCGACGTCGGCGACTTCCTGGCCGCGCTCTCCCGGATCGCCGCGGGCGAGACCGTGCTGGACCCTGAGGTCGTCACCCGGATGATGGCGACCGGCAGGCGCGCCGACACGCTCGGCACCCTCACCCCCCGCGAGCGCGAGGTGCTCGTCATGATGGCCGACGGACGGTCCAACGGCGCGATCGCCGAGGCCCTGTTCCTGTCGTACGGGTCGGTGGAGAAGCACGTCACGCACATCTTCACCAAGCTCGGGCTGCCGCCGTCGCAGAGCGACCACCGCCGCGTGCTCGCCGTGCTGCGCTACCTGGAGTCCTGACCACACCGGAAGGCCCGGGGCGGAAAGTCAGGGCGCGGGCTTGCCCGGTACGGCGATGGCGGTCACGACCAGGCCGTCGGACACCAGCCAGCGGCCCGTGAAGCCGGTCAGCTCCTCACCCTCCACCCGGGGGCCCGGGACGAGGAGGCGGGCGGTGAACGTACCGGAGGGGGAGAAGGTGAGGTGGGCCTCCTCGAAGCCGAGCCAGCGCCTGGCCAGCGGGAACCACGCCTTGTAGACGCTCTCCTTGGCGCTGAACAGCAACCGCCCCCAGTGCACGCCGTCGTCGAGCCGGGCGATCTCGGCCCGCTCCTCGGGCAGCGAGACCGCGGGCAGCACGCCCTCGGGGAGCGGCTCGTGGGGCTCGGCGTCGATGCCGACGGTGAGCGCCTCGAGGGAGACGGCCGCCGCGCGGTATCCGGCGCAGTGGGTGATGGCGCCCACCACCCCGTCGGGCCACCCGGGCGCGCCGCGCTCGCCGGGCAGGATCGGCGCCGGGGGCAGCCCCAGCTCGGCCAGGGCCTGGCGGGCGCAGTGGCGCGCGGTGCCGAACTCGCGGCGCCGCTTCTCCACCGCGCGGGCGACGGCCGCCTCCTCCTCGGGGAACAGCACGACGCCCGGCGGGTCCTCGAAGCACTCCGAGCTCGCCACCCACGACGGCAGGATCTTCTCGATCATGCGACGGGCCTCGGGCTGGGCAGGATGTGCCGCAACTGGCCGGGCGCGGTGGACCTGGGACGCCACTCGCGGGGATAACCCAAGGAGACCTCCTCGAAGCGGACGCCGTCGTACCGGGTGGTCCGGGGGATGTGCAGGTGGCCGTAGACGACCGCGGCGGCGTCGAAGCGCAGGTGCCAGTCGGCGGTGCGCTCGGTGCCGCACCAGATAGCGAACTCCGGGTGGTACAGGATCAGGGTGGGATCGCGTACCAGAGGGTAGTGGTTGACCAGCACCGTCGGAACCCCGGGCGGCCTGGCCTCCAGGCGCCGTTCGGTCTCGGCGATCCTGGCGTCGCACCAGGCGTCCCTGGTGGGGTACGGATCGGGGTGGAGCAGCATCTCGTCGGTGCAGACCACACCCTTGTCGTACGCGCGGGCGAGCGCCTCCTCCTTCGTCGCGACGCCGGGCATGCGGAAGGTGTAGTCGTACAGCACGAACAGCGGGGCGACGGTGACCGGGCCGTCGGGGCCGGTCCAGGTCGGGTAGGGGTCCTCCGGCGTCACCACCCCCAGGTTCCGGCACACCTCGATCAGGTGCCGGTAGCGTTCCTCGCCGCGCAGCTGGACGGGGTCGCTGGGGTGGGTCCACAGCTCGTGGTTGCCGGGGGCCCACACGACCTTCTCGAACCGTCCGGCGAGCAGCCCCAGGGCCCACTCGATGTCGGAGACCTTCTCGGAGACGTCCCCGGCGACCAGCAGCCAGTCGGAGGCGGAGGTGGGCCGGAGTCTCTCGACGATGCTCCGGTTCTCCTGGTAGCCGATGTGCAGGTCGCTGATGGCCAGCAGTGACGTCATGCGCCGCCCGTTCCCCGTGAACCGCGCCCGCCCGGCACGCGGCTCGTCTCCCGTGAACCGTGATCGCCCGGCGCGTGGCCCGTTCCGTGGGAGCCGGTGGCCGACGTGGGGCCGGTGGCCGGGGCGGGCCGCGAGCCGCGCGCCGGTGGAGAGGGCGCCCCCGCCGTCCCCTCGTTCGTTTCCACGTTCCCAAGCACCGCCGCCTCCGTCTCGCCCGCTTCCCGGGCGCGGTCACGAACTCGTGATCGCCGAGCAAAAGAACCCTCTCATGACCGCTCCCGGAGGCGCACCCCACCCCGCCGTGAAGGCCTCGGGTACGGCGCCCCCGGCCGAGTACGGACATACTCATGCGCCCGGCCGGGACGGCGGCGATGCTTGACGTATGACGACATTCGACAGCATGCCCCAGTGCTGCATCGCACCCCCCGACCTGCTCGAGGCGGTCGCCGGCCAGGGAACCCCCGAGGAGCGGGAGGCCGCGCTCAGGACCCTGGCCACCTCCGAGACCGCCCGCGCGCAGCGCGCGTCGTTCGCCGGCGTGCTGCGCCAGCTCAGCCTCACCGTCGCCGACGTGGCGCCCGCCCCGGGCATGGTGCGCACGGTCTACGACGTGGAGAACGGCGGCGACTTCGACCTCCCCGGCCGCAAGAGGCGCGGGGAGGGCGACGGGCCCTCCGGTGACGCGGCGGTCGACGACGCCTACGACGGGGCGGGCGTCACCTACGACTTCTACCGGAAGGTCTTCGGGCGCGACAGCATCGACGGGCGGGGGCTGGAGATCGTCTCCTCGGTCCACTACGGGACCGACTACGACAACGCCGCCTGGATCGGCTTCCAGATGATCTACGGCGACGGCAGCGGGCAGATCTTCACCAAGGGCTCCCTCACCAGGGCCGTCGACATCGTGGCGCACGAGCTGACCCACGGCGTCACCCAGTTCACCGCGAACCTGGTCTACAGCAAGCAGCCCGGAGCCCTCAACGAGTCGTTCTCCGACGTTTTCGGGTCGCTCGCCAAGCAGTACGGCCGCGGGCAGACCGCGGACCGGGCCGACTGGCTCATCGGCGACGGCATCCTGGGCAGCGCCCTGCGGGGGACGGCCCTGCGGTCGATGAAGGCGCCGGGAACCGCCTGGTCGACCCCCGGCGGGGGACGCGACCGCCAGCCGGGACACATGCGCGACTACGTGAACCTGCCCGACGACGGCGACCCCGCCAACGACCACGGAGGCGTCCACATCAACTCGGGCATCCCCAACCACGCCTTCTACCTCGCCGCCACCGCCATCGGCGGCAACGCCTGGGAGCGCGCCGGGCGCGTCTGGTACGTCACGCTCACCGAGCGGCTCCGGCCGCGCTCCGACTTCCGGGAGGCCGCGGAGGCGACGGTGGAGGTGGCCGGGGAGCTGTTCGGCGCGGAGGGGGAGGAGCAGCGGAAGGTGCGCGCCGCGTGGCAGCAGGTCGGGGTCCTCCCGGGAGGCGCCGACCACGACAGGTGACCGCGCCCCGAGGGAGGGGGCCCTGCCGGCAATCCGAACTCGATGTATCAGATGTACCATTATGTTGATACATTGGCGGGCAAAGAGGAAGGGGCCTGCCAATGTCGTCGACGACGGTGATGCTCATAGGGCTGCTGGCCGTGCCCACGCTGGTGTCGCTGTTCGGGTTCTGGCCGGTCTCCGAGAGGCGGGTCGCCCGTTTCGCCATGAGGTACGGCGTGTCCCTCACCCGCGACACCAGGCCGGTCATCTCCGCCTACCTGGCCAGAACGAGCAGATGGCGGGCCTGTGGCGGGGCGATCGGCTGGCTGGCGGCCGGCGCGTTCACCTCCGGCAGCGGCTATTACTACTTCCTGGGCGCGGCCGGATACCTCGCGGGCGCGCTGGCGGCCGAGGCCGGGACCTCCCTGCCGATGCCCGAGGGCCGTCGCCGCGCCGCTCTCACGGCGCGCGGCCCCGGTGAGAGCCTGACCTGGTGGGCGCGCTGGGGTCCGGTGCTCATCGTCGCGGCGCTGGGTGTCCACACCTGGATCTATCAGGTGTGGCCCAAGGCGGGGTCCGCCGAGGTGTCACCGTCTCGCGTCGTCCTCGATCTGGCGGGCATAGGCCTGGCCACGGCCGTCCTGTGGCTGTCGTGCCGGTTCGTCGTCATGCGCCCCCGGCCGGTGCGCGCCGTCGATCTCGACGAGGCCGACGACGGGATCCGGGCGAGCGCGCTGCACACCATCAGCGGGGCGTCGCTGGCCCTGATGTGCCTGGCGGCTCTCGACGCGATGTGGGCCATGCTGCTCGACCTCGACGCCCCGGAACCCTTCAACTGGATCACGAGCGTGCTGGGTTTCGCGATGCTGCTGGCGGCGCTGTACTCCTGGTTCGGCCTCCGCACCCGCCCGCGTCCCGCCCTGAGTGGCCCGGCGTGATCGTCGAGATCGACCCGGACGCGGCCACCCCGCCGTACGAGCAGCTCAGGAGCCAGGTCGCCGCGTTGATCCGGACAGGGGAGCTGGAGGTCGGCGCCCGCCTGCCGAGCATCCGGCAACTCGCCCGCGACCTCGGCCTGGCGGCGGGGACGGTCGCTCGCGCCTACCGCGAGCTGGAGGCCGCGGGCTACCTGCGTGGCCGGGCGGGGCAGGGCACCGTCGTGCGCGAGATCCCCCAGCTGTCCGAGACCGAACGCGCCGCCCGCCTGGCCGACGCCGCCCGCGCCTACGCCGTCGCGGTCCGCGAACTCGGCGTCGACGTCGACGCGGCCCTCACCACCGCCCGCCACCACCTCACCGACCCCGCCTACTGACCCGGGCCCCCGGGATTTCACACGGGCTGGGGACGCGAAGTCTCCATCGGGCTGCGAGCGGTGTCGGCCCTGGTCAACGCGTGGAGCATGCCCGAGGGCCGGGCGGCGGCGGGGTTCGGGCGGGCGCGGGTGCCGGGCGGTGTCCCTGTGGGACGGGTCGCCGCCCGGCTCCGCGGTCAGCCGCTGTAGGAGACCCAGCCGTACTCGTACCGGGTCCAGCCGTTCTCGTCCCCGCTGTGCCCGCGGCCGGTCATCACCTGGTTGGTGCCGCCCAGCGAGGCGTGGTTGTTCTCCCTGACCCAGCCCTCCAGCTGCCTGGGGGTGATCTGCACCGCCTTGCCCTGCCAGAACAGCGCGCCGCTGTAGTAGATGGTGTCGCCGTTCTCGTCCCCGTCGTGCCGGATCCCGGTGATCGCCTGGTTCGCCGGAGTGCGGTGGTCGTGGTCGTTCTCGTCCGTCCTGGTGCCCCAGATGTCCAACTTGACCACGGTGACCTGGACGTTGTCGATGTAGATGCGGCCGCAGTGGAACGTGGTGTCGCCGTTCTCGTCGCCGCGGTGCCCGCGGCCGACCAGCACCTCGTTCGTCGGGCAGTTGAACTTGCTGTTCGACTGTTTCAGGGTCGAGACCTGCCCGGGACGGATCTCGACCGTGGCGGCCCCGACGGGGCCGGCGGGGACCAGGGTGAGGGCGGCGACGGCCGTTGCCGCGAGCGCGGCCGGCAGAGACTTCTTGAACATGTTCGTGTCCTTCGACGAGAGCTGCGGTAAGCAGAATCCATGGTCGCCGTCACGACGGCGCCCGTCGTCCGCCCACAAGGTGAGCGCGGGTCCGCCTGTGCGGTGACCCGCCCGCCGCGGATGTCCCTGATACGTCTGCGCCATCCGGTCCGCGAGGTGCCTCGCGTCGAGGGACGTCCGCGCCGAGGCGTGCGCCTGGAGGATTCGATGCGGAGGGCTCATCCGGACCGGAGGCGGGCGGATAGCATGCGCGGATGTCCCTGGTGCATCTGCGTCATTCGGTCCGCGCGGTCGTTCTCGACGAGGACGACCGCGTCCTGCTGTGCCGGATGGTCATTCCCAAGCCGACCGGAACGATCACCGTGTGGGCGGCGCCCGGTGGGGGCGTCGAGCGTGACGAGGCCGTCCTTGTCGCCCTGCGCCGGGAACTCCACGAGGAGACGGGAATCGTCATCGACACCGACCCGCCGCATGTCTGGCACCAGGAGGTCGTCGACCCCGGACACGCGGTGGGCTACGACGGAGTGGTCAACGACTACTTCCTCGTCCGCGTCGCGTCGTTCGACCCCCGTGGCGCGATGTCCGACGACGAACTCGCCACCGAGAACATCGCCGGCTTCCGCTGGTGGCGGCTGCCGGACATCGCGGGCTACCGCGGCCCCGACGTGTTCTCGCCGCGTGGCCTGGCCACGCCGCTGGCGGCCCTGATCGCCGACGGGGTCCCGGCCAGGCCGGTGCCGCTCGGACTGTGAGCCCGGCACGAGCCGCCGGGATCTCCTCGAAGGCGTGAGGACCCCGCGCCTGTCCGGCACGGGTCCTCCCCCGGAGGTCAGGACATGGCTGCACCTGCACGACCCCGATCCCGGCGTCGGCCGCCTGAGGGCGCGCTGCCCCGGGATCGAGGCCGCCTCCCCCAGGGTGACGGCCTTCCGGCTGCCCAGATCCCTGAGCCGTAGGGAGGTCAAGGGCGCGGTGATCGCCCACCTGGCCGCCGCCGGGCTGCCGTCCGGGCGCTACATGGGCGACCGGCCGCGGATGGAGCCCGGCGGGGAAGACCTGTCCTCCCGGCTCGGCGGTGGTGGGACAGCGCCTGGCCGCCGACGCACAGCTCATCGCCTCGGTCGAGCTCGGCTGGATCAGACGTGAGACGACCCCGGAACCCGGCGCGTAGTGATACTCCGGCGGCCGGGGGCGGCCATCACCATGTCACGGGCAACGCCGTTGGGCCGCTGACGAGGTGACCGGCCCGCCAGGGGATCTCCGAGGAGGGTACGGCGAGCTCCAGGGCAGGGAACCGGCTCACCAGGGCGGCCAGCGCCACCTGGAGTTCGGTGCGGGCCAGGAGCGCGCCCAGGCAGAAGTGCGGACCGTGGCCGAAGGTCAGGTGGACGTTGTCGTCGCGGCGCGGATCGATCCCGTGGGCGTCGGCGAAGACGGCGCCGTCGTGGTTCGCGGCGACGGCCGACAGCACGACCCCGCTGCGTGCAGGGATGGTCACACCCGCGACCTCCGCGTCCTGGGTGGTGACCCGGAAGAGGAGCTGGGGAACGGCCGGGTGGGCGCGCAGCAGTTCCTCGGTCGCCGAAGGGACTAGCGACGGGTCGGCGCACAGTTCCGCGTACAGCTCCGGTCGGCGCAGCAGCGCGTGTACACCCGCCGTGAGCTGGCTCTGCGTGGTCTCGTACCCCGCCACGAGCAGCACCACCGCGAGGTTGACCAGCTCGGGACCGGTAAGCGCGTCTCCCTCCTCATCCGCCGTGGAAAGAGCGCTCAGCAGGTCGTCACCCGGCTCGGCGGCCTTGGAGGCGACCAGGTCGGACATGTAGGCGCGCAGGTTCCCGGCGGCCTCGAACACCTTCTCGGGCGGGTCCGTGACCGACAGCATCGCCGTCGACCATTCACGGAAGGTCACCCGGTCCCCGTACGGCACGCCGAGAAGCTGGCAGATCACCGTGATCGGCAGAGGGGCGGACAGCGCCTCCACCAGATCGGCGGGCGGACCGGTCCGCGCCATGTCGTCCAGAAGCCGGTCGACGACCTCCTGGACACCCGGCCGCATAGCCTCGACGCGGCGGCGGGTGAAGGCCCTGGACGCGATGCCCCTCAGCCGCGTGTGGCGGGGCGCGTCCATGTCGAGCAGGCTGTCGGGCACTCCCAGCGACGGCCTCGGCGCGTAGCGGGGGGCGCCGGGCTCCAAGGTCGCCGCCCTGCTGAACACCGGGTCGGACAGGACGCGGCGGACGTCCTCGTGCCGCGTGACCAGGTAGCCCTCCTCGCCGGACGGCAACGTCCAACGTCTCACCGGCCCGATCTCGGGGATGTCGCGTTCATCGTGGTTCCGGGGTGAATCGACGATAGGCATGCCGGGTGTCAGCTCTCTTTCTCGAGGCGCTCGAAGGCGCGGGACAGTCGTGTCAGGTAGGCGACTTCGTCTTTCATGAGCGGCATCTTCGGCGCGATCACCGTGCCGTCGTGCCCGCCGGGCTCCCGGTTCGCGTCCAGCCGGTCACCGTCGTCGGTGAAGGCGTCGGCCAGTTCCTCACTTTCCCCGCCCACACCGCTCTCGGCCACCTCGACGATCTCGGCTCCCTTGCTGCTCTCGCCGCCTTCACCGCTTTCACCGCCTTCGCCGACTGAGAACGCGCGCAGAGCCACGGCGACGGACCGGGCGTCAGCCGCCACGTCGGCCACGGGCCGCTGTTCCGCCGCGAGGTCCCGATAGGGCTCCAGGATGAGCAGGCCGTCACGGATCTCGATCACGCAGCGGTACAGCCGATAGCCCACGACGTCACCGAGCGCGTGTGACGGCCTGCTCCTCAGGTACGGCATCGCGGTCGTCAATGCCAGCCACAGCGGGTGGAGACGGCGTAGCGCCAGCCGTTGGGCCGCCACCCGGAAGGGCCCCGTCAGCCGGGGCCCCCACACACTGATCGTCGGTCCGGCGAGGATGAGCGCCACGGCCCCGAAACCGATGTAGGTCGCCGCGTAGGTGGTCGCCCCTGGCGGCAAGGGCAACGCCAGGTAACTCGTCGCCACGGTGGACCCGAGATAAAGGCAGTAGCCCAGCCCGCAGATGTCACCCACGACGAGGATGCGTATCCCCACCCGCAGGTACCACTGCCTGGCGTAGTTCTTGTACCGCCAGGCCGAGCGCAGCGTGTCCACCAGAACGGCGGCGATGTAACCGAGGAAGATCGCGTAACAGCAGACCACGAGCGCGTTCCCGCCGTAGACGGCGAGGAAGCTCGCGCCCACGTCGTCGCGGGTGCCCGATCCGAGCAGCGTCACTCCCATGCCGGCGATCGCGCAGGCCACCCCGATCAGACGGGCCCGGACGCGCGGGGGACGGTCGGCCTGGCGGTGCGTCACATAGGCGACCACCGTCCAGAACGCGGCCATCGAGCACAGGATGATGCTGAACGACAGCCAACGGCCGAGCCCGTCGACGCCCGTCAGCAGATCGAGCCGGGGGCGGACGTCCGGGGACTGCGCCACCGCTCCCAGGCCGAGTGTCACCACGTGTACCAGCGAGGCGGTGTCCGCGGGAGAGCGGCGGCGGGCGGTCAGATGGCGGACCGTCTGAATGACGATCACCCATATGATGACGGCCTCCACCCAGTAGAAAGCCTCAGTCACGTGCCCGCCCCGCCTGGGCGCCCCAGGCCCTCTCGATATTCCTGATCACGTCGGCCACGTCGGGGGGCGGCTCGGTCGCCGACACGATATTGAGGCCGGGAGTGAGGACCCGTGGGGCGAGAATCAAATCGGCGAATGCCTCCGCCTCGTCCTCCGCGGGGTTCGTATAACCGTTTCTGCAGAGAACGCTTTTTATCATCTCGGGGTCCAGGTCGGGCAGGAGCATGTTATGGAGTTCTTCGCTGCGCCACCCGCTGTCGTGGTGGTCGAGCAGCAGATGACCCAGCTCGTGCAGGACGATGTGACACTGGTGCAGCGGGGATTCACTGCGAACATAACACAGAAAATCAGTTGTCTTCGACTTTATGTAGAGACCGCACGGCGCATTACGGACGGCCGACATGGCGACCAGACGGATACGGCGGGCTCTTCGTTTTTCCACACGGCTGACAAAGATATCCAAATCGAAGGGATCGGGTAGGACGTCTCCGTCCTCAAGCTCCTCGATCAGCAGTTCACATGGTGTGCGTCGCGCCTTCTTCAATGGGGACCGTCCGGCATGTGAATCATCCTCACCTCTGATCGCGCCCGAAAAGGCTTATCGTATATCGCGTCGCATGGAAGGCGATGTACGGACAACCTCGAAAAGCCTGGGCGGATGGCCCGCTTTGTCAGGCCCTAGGCCCGGGAGCGTCCGTCCGTCGCGTCCGGAGGTGAGGAGGGAGCCGGCGAACCGGGGCCGATCGCGGCCTCCAGGCTGCGGATCGCCTCGATGATCCGGCTGATCCGCTCCCGCCCCTCCTTCGAGGGGTCGAGAAGGCGCCCCACCAACCACTGGACCTGGTTGTCCCGCATGCTCCTCAGGAGTTTCAGCTGCTCGTCGATACGGCGAACCTGGACGTCCACTCTCGCCTCGTCCTCCGGGTCCAAATGGCCGGGTTCGTAGAGGTAGATCGGGTCGACTCCGAAGAAGTTCGCCAGGGCGACCACCTTGTCAAGGCTCAGGTTGCCCGGCCGCTGCCCCTCGCGGATCATCTGAAGGTATTGACGGGAGATGCGAATACGACCTCCGGTCTGCTGCTGGATGGCCTCGGCGACCTCTCCGTAGGAGAACTGGCGTCGGGCGGCATTCGGATCCTCGGCACGCTCAGGATGAAGACGCAACTGGAACAGGGTGTCCAATTTCTCCGCCAAGCTGAGTGGTATATCAGGCGTGGGCATAGATCTCCGAAGCCGTCAGTAGCGTGTCAACCAATGTACAAGCGGATCGTCTTCCGAAGAAACCGCCGGTCACAAGGATCGGCTCATCCGATTTTCGCGTGTGCGGTGTCCGTTTCACCATCCTCCCGCTGATCCTCCTGGAATACCGGCGTCAACTGGAACCCCCAATGTACGCCATCCTCGGCCGGGACGGTTGACAATCCTCAAACCGTGCGACCAAAGTGACTTCAACTTGTCGTGAACGATGTCCGGGGAAACCGATTGGGGGTGTGAGGTCGCCGGCGGTCCCGCTCCGGCTTGTGGGCCCATGCGCGGTTGTGCGTTGAGTGAAAGGTACGAGCCGTTCACCGGCGTGCTGCTGACGTTACGGCGGCGGGCGGCATCGATCGGCATCTCGAAAAGAGATATGAGCGTGATCTCTTCCTCCTCATCCCCATCCCTGCCTCTCGGACCCGATCACCATCCGGCGCGACAGCTCGAACACCCCCTCGGTAGACGGCCGGGGGCAGACGCGTCCCGCCCGCCCGCCCGCCGCCCCGGCCCGGCGGCCCGTTCAGGCCTACCGGTCCGGTGCGACAACGGAGAAGTCGAGAAATGCTCCGCCAGAAGGGGAAAGAACCTTGGCCATCCGGAACGGAGTGACCACGTCGTCGGACGTCGCCCAGGCCGGGAGGGAAGAACCCGACGACCGTTCCCGGTCCATGCTGTCGGCGGTCGAGACCGTCCCCCTCCGTTCGCTGCTTCCCGCTGACTCTCCGCGGAGTGTTGGAGAGGACCTCCAGCATGTGCGGCTGCTCTGCGAGGTGGGCGCCGCGCTTCCTCCGGTGATCGTGCACCGCTCCACCATGCGGGTGCTGGACGGGATGCACCGGCTGCGGGCGGCGATGCTGCGCGGGGACGACACGATCCGGGTGCGGTTCTTCGAAGGTGACGAGCATGACGCCTTCGTGGTCGCCGTCAGGGAGAACACCTCGCACGGCCTCCCGCTCTCCGCCGGTGACCGGGCTGCGGCGGCCGGGCGGATCGTCAGGTCACACCCGCACTGGTCCGACAGGGCCATCGCCAGGATCTCCGGGCTGTCCGCCCGGACGGTGAGCCGCATCCGCCGCGCCGCCTTCGCCGAGACCGCCCAGCCGACGGTAAGGCGGGGACATGACGGCAAGGTGCGTCCGCTGGACAGCTCCGCCGGCCGGATCCGTGCGGCCGAGCTGATCGAGAAAGGACCGCACGCCTCGCTCCGGCAGATCGCACAACAGGCGGGGATCTCACCGGGCACCGTACGCGACGTCCGTGACCGCCTGCGGCGGGGCGAGCATCCCCTGCCGAATTCGCTGAAGCCCGCGGACACCCCTCCCGGGACCGTCTCCCGGAACCGGTCGACGACTCCTGACGCCCCGTCCACACTCGTCTCCCCTGGCCCACGCCGGGCGTCCGGATCCGGGTACGACCGGGACCGGACGTCACCGCTGGGCATCCTGATCAGAGATCCGTCGCTGCGATCCGGAGAGCGTGGCCGGCTCCTCCTGCGGCTGCTCAGTGCCAGCGCCTCGCTCACGCCCGGAGGGGAGCAGTTGATCGACGCGGTTCCCGAGCACTGCGTCGGCCTCGTCTGCCAGGTCGCCAGGCAGAACGCCGCCGCCTGGGCGGAGTTCGCCGACGAGCTCGAGCACCGGACGGCACGGCCCGGGGCGCGAGCGCGGCGATGACGCCACCGCGGACCCCGGCGCCCGGCTCCCGCGAGCACGCGGGAGTTACGGGTGATCGCGCGGGTCACGGCACGAGGAGGTCGGGAGGCGGTGTGATGTCGGGTGTGCAAGCGCTGGGAATCGGCGGTTGCACACCCGGGTGGTGTGATCGGCGTGGGCACGCGGGGATCCGGGTCACGGGCGTCCGTGCCTGATCGTCCACCCCGTGGCCGTCGTGATCGACGTCCGGGACGATCATCGCGGACCGGGGTCCTCGCGACGTCCGGTGGGATCGGACAGGAGCTCGGCGGGCAGTTCGACCGTCACCGTGAGACCGCCGTCGTCGCGGGGCCGGGCGGTCACGACGCCGCCGTGGGCCTCGGTGATGGCCCGCACGATGGACAGCCCCAAGCCGTTGCCGTGGTTGGATCTCAGCCGGTCGGCGTGAAGCCGCCGGAACGGCTCGAACAGGTTGCCGATCTCGTACGCCGGGACCACGGGCCCGGTGTTGGCCACGACCAGCCTGACGCGGCCGGCGTGGCTCTGCGTGGTCACCCACAGCCGGCCACCCGCGTGGTTGTGGCGGATCGCGTTCTCCACCAGATTCTGCACAAGCCGTTCCAGCAGAACCGAGTCGCCGGTGGTGGGCGCGGTCTGCGGCGAGCACTCCATGCTCACCCCGCGTTCACCGGCCTCCGGGGCCGCCAGGTCCACGACGTGCTCGGCCACGTCCGCCAGGTCGAGAAAATGACGGTTGAGGACGGGCCGTTCACTGTCGGCGAGAATGAGTAGAGAGTTGATCAGCCGCTCGTGCCGGGCGTTGACCGTCAGCAGGGCCTCACCCAGCCGCTTGACGTCCTCGGTCGCGCCCGGCCTGGCGACCGCGACGTCCACCAGGGTCCGGTTGATGGCCAGGGGGGTGCGCAGTTCATGGGAGGCGTTGGCGACGAAGCGCCGCTGGCCGTCGAAGGCGTGCGCCAAACGGGAGAGCATGATGTCGAAGGTGTCGGCCAGCTCCTTGATGTGGTCGCCCGGCCCGGTGTAGGCGATGCGTTCGGTGAGGTCACGGCCATGGGCGACCTTGCGGGCGGTCTCGGTGACCCGGCGGATGGGACGCAGCGCCCGGTCGGCCACCAGCCAGCCGAGCCCGAGCGCCGCCGCGCCGACCAGGGCGAGCGCGACGTATCCCTGGGTCAGCAGGGAGCGCAGTGTGGTCTGCTCGTACCGCCGCTGCGCCATGAGCACCTGTTCCCTCGGGACCAGGTAGAGGATCTTGTCGCCGCTGCCGCACCCGGTGTAGGCGGGGGGCACGCAACGCGGGGAGGGCGCCAGGACCGCGAGCTGCTCCCGCAGGCCGGCGCGCATCAGCAGGTAGGTCACCCCCAGCAGTGCGACGCCGGCGACGAGGAACATGCCGCTGTAGAGCAGGGTGAGCCGCATCCGGATGGTGAGCCTCATCGGATCCTGTATCCCACCCCGGGGACGGTCTCGATGACCGCCGGGTCGCCGAGCTTGCGGCGGAGTTTCACCAGGGTGACCCGTACCGTGTTGGTGAAGGGGTCGATGTGCTCGTCCCAGACCTTCTCCAGGAGCGTCTCGGTGGAGACGACCGCGCCGTCGGCGCGCAGGAGTTCGGCGAGCACCCCGAACTCCTTGCGAGCCAGTGGCACGTACCGGCCGTCCCGATAGGCCTCCCTCCGGGCCGGGTCGAGCCGCAGCCCGGCCCGTTCCAGCGTGGGGGGAACGGCGAGCCGGCTGCGGCGGCCCAGGGCGTGCACCCTGGCGGCCAGTTCCTCGAAGGCGAAAGGCTTGGTGAGGTAGTCGTCGGCGCCGAGCGCCAGCCCGGCCACCCGGGAGCGCACGTCACTCGCCGCGGTGAGCATCAGCACCCGGACGGGCGAGCCGGAACCGGCCAGCAGACGGCATACCTCGTCCCCGTGCACACCGGGAAGATCACGATCGAGCACGAGCACGTCGTAGTCGTTGACGGCGAGCCGGTCCAGGGCGGTGTCGCCGCCGTAGACGACGTCCACGGCCAGGGCGTGGGCCCGCAGTCCCTCCGCGACCGAGTCGGCGATCATCCGCTCGTCCTCGGCGATAAGTACGCGCACTCGCATTCCTCCGAACCGGCACCCGTGTTCCTCTCGGACAAACCCCGGCGCACGGGCGTGTCACGGCCATTGTCACCTGGACGACCTAACGCCGACGTAACCACAGACGGTTACGTCGGCGTTATCCGTTGTTGGCTGTACTACCGCACTGATGCCGGGAAACACCTGGCGCGACAGCGGGGTGACCTATTGCACGCCCACGATTTCCGAACGCTTTTCAGCCTTTCCACGTCCGCCGCCGGTTCGACCGACGTCCGGCCGGATCCCGTGTTCTCTCGGCCGCGTGGAGTCCTCGGGCCGCGCCCCGGCGCGAAACGTCACGCGCTGTTCCTGACCGTTCTGGCGTTGGCCGTGGCACTGCGGGTGGTCACCATGCTGGGATACCGGCCGGCCTGGCTTTTCTACGGCGACTCCTACGCCTATCTGGACGCTGCCGAACGTCTGCGCCCGTTATGGGGATTCCAGCCCAGCGGTTATCCGATGCTTTTGTGGGCGCTGCGGCCCTTTCACAGCCTGGCCGTGGTCACCGCGTTCCAGCACCTGCTCGGGCTGGGTGTCGGAGTGATGATCTACGCGCTGCTGCGCCGTATGTCGCTGCCCGCCTGGGGCGCGACGCTCGCCACCGTCCCGGTGCTGCTCAACGCGTCGTTCCTGGCGCTGGAGCACAGCGTGCTGTCCGACACGATGTTCGTCTTCCTGGTCGTCTCCGCGGTCACCGCGCTGATGTGGTCGCCGCGTCCGTCGGCGTGGCAGGTCGCCTCGGCCGGTCTGCTGCTGACAGCGGCGGCGCTCACCCGGACGATCGCGGTCCCGCTGATCGTCCTGGTGGCGGCGTACCTGCTGGCCCGCCGTGTCGGCTGGCGGAGGCTGTGTGTGCTCACGGTGGTCACCGCCCTTCCCCTGGCGCTCTACGCCGGCTGGTACGGCAGACACCACGGCCGGTTCGGCCTGGTCGGCGGGGACGGTGTCGCGCTGTGGGCACGGACGATGACCTTCGCCGACTGTGAGGTCGTCAGGCCGCCGCGCAGACTCGCCCCCCTGTGTCCGAACGGCTCACGGCAGGACGCCGCCTCCGAGTATGTCTGGGCGGCCGATTCGGCGATCAACCGGATGCCGGGTGGGTTCGGCAACAACGACCTGGCCCGGGAGTTCGCCGTGCGCGCCATCGCGGCTCAGCCGTTCGACTACGTGCGTTCGGTCGTCGGCGACACCCTGCTCGCCTTCGCCTGGACCCCCGTGCCTCACCCCAAGCGGGTTAGACCGGCCTTCGGCTTCGTCGAAGGGAACTGGCCGCTACGCGACGACCCGGCGGTGAGGCGGATCGTCCACACCTACGACCCGGCGGTGAACGGTGTTCGTTCCGTCGCCCCCTACGCCGGTTTCCTGTCGGCCTACCAGTATCCGGCTTACGTCCGGGGGCCGATGCTCGCCGCGTTGCTGCTGCTGGGCGCGCTGGGAGTGTGGCGCGGAGCACCGTCGCCCGGCACGCCGGGAGTTCCGGGAGTTCCGGGAGCGCGGCGGGCGACGCTGTCGCCGGGGGCGCGGGGAACGCGGCGCAGGGCGCTGCTTCCCCTGGGAACGGCGGTGTTCCTGCTGGTGGCGCCGGTGGCCGTCCTGGACTTCGACCATCGCTACGTGCTGCCGGTCATCCCCCTGGCCTGTCTGGCCGCCGCGCTCGGCGTCGCCGGCGCCCGCGGGCCCCGCCAGGGCGTGGACAGCACCGGCCGTGGACGATGGAAATGGAGTGAACGCGTAATGAGCAGACTGGTTCGAGCACACCGGGGCATTCGCGCGGAACCGCTCGATTAAGCGGGATCGTCATGGCCAGAGCAGGGCAGAGCAGATCGCGCATCGCGCATCCGAGGGATCACATCGCGCTGGGAACGCTGGTCTCGATGTTCCCGCCCTCGATGGTGAGAGCCGCCGTCGAGCAGGCGGGGGCGAAGGAACGGCGGTCGCGAACCCTCACCGCACAGCTGGTCACCTACTACGTTCTGGCGTGCGTGTTGTGGCACGAGCACTCCCACGAGGAGGTGTGGGCACGACTCACCATGGGGCTGGCCTGGCTGAACAACACCCGCCTCGGCGACGATGTCCGCCCGCCGGTCTCCTCGTCGATATCGGACGCCAAACACCGGCTGGGCAGCGAGCCGCTGACATTGCTGCTGAAGTACGCGGCCGTCCCGCTCCTCGGGGACGCGGCCGGGCGCTGGCGAGACCGTGCGGTGGTGGCGGTCGACGGATTCGGACTGCGCGCCCAGCCCACGAAGGCCAACCAGGAGCGGCTGAGCGGTCCTCCCAGCGACACCGGTACCGAGGCGTTTCCTCAGGTCCGGGTAATGGTGGGGGCTGACTGCCGGACGGGGACGATCGCGGCCGCGCGGGTCGAGGGCCACACCGCCGATGAGAGCGCGTCGTTCCGCAGGCTGGTCGCCGCCTTCGGGCCGGGCACCGTGCTGGCCGTCGCTCCCCGGCTCTTCTCCCCGGCTCACCACTCGGCCGCGACGGCCCGGGGGGCCGCCCTGATCTCGCTCGCCCCACGGTCCGTTTCCTTCCCGGTCGTCGCGCCCCTGCCGGACGGGTCGTGGATCTCCCACCTCGGATCGCCCCCGGGCCGGACCGGAAGGCCCGTACGGGTACGGGTGGCGGGACATGGTCCCGGCACGGAAGAGGGCCACCTGGTCAGCAGCGTCCTGGACCCGGACGAGGCGAGCGCGGCCGAACTGGCCGACACCTACGCGAGCAGGTGGAGCTCCCGGTCGTTTCTCACCTGTCTCCGACCCGGCGGGCAGGCGGACACGGAGATCGTGCTGCGCTCCAAGAGGCCCGACGGCGCCTTCCAGGAGGCCTGGGCGGCTCTCGCGGTCTACCAGGGGCTGCGGACGATGATCGTGAAAGCCCAGGCCGCCGGGATCCACACCGTGGCCGACCGCCTTCTCTGAGAAGGCGGAGCGCCGTTCTCGGCGCCGGCTTTCCCAGCGCGACCTGGCTTCGCGACGCGCCAGGCTTCGTGATGCGGAGAGGCGCGGCGCGGGAATTCTTTCACCACCGGCGGACATGGGCGCGGGCATTGGTCATGAGCATTGGTGGAAGGCGCCGACGCTGAGCATCGTCGCCGAAAAGAAGAGAACGTGTCTCGCCCGAGAGGTGCGTTTCCCGGCACCTTCCGGCCGGACACACCCCATGCTGGCGGTGCGCCATTGAATGGCTACAGAGCGTATGTGCCGTTAACCGAGCAGCCCCGCTTTTTTTGAAGAACGACCAGTTTGGGGAACGGCCCGATAAAAGGTATTTCCTATCATACAGATAGGTATTGCATGAAGTGTTTAAGGCTGTTGCCATCACTTCTCCGCATAAGTTAATAATTCCCTCGTACAAATCAATGTCCCTGACAGGAAAGGTGATTTCATGTACGCCAGGATCGAAGCGCTGGGAAGCAGCCTTCTCAGCCGGTTCGTGCCCAAGACCGACGCCCAGGCCTGCGGCTGGTACAGCTGGAGTGCCTGCTGGCAGTGCGCGGGTTCCCCGTGTTCCGTGAACACCTGCAACGGCGAGCTCCGCTGCAGGTAGTCACCACATAGCCCGGGGAGTATCCGCTTTCAGGACTCGACGCTGACGCGGATATTCCCCGGGCCCGGCCCCTTGCGACCCACCGTAAGCGCGGAGAAAATTTCGGTGCAATACATAGCGATCGGCATGCGGCTTCTGATCGGCGTCGTCTTCCTGGCCTCGGCCGTCAGTAAGATCATGGGACGGCGGGCCTTCGGTGACTTCACGACCTCATTGGGTGGCATGCGGATAATGCCACCTTCCCTGTGGCGGCCGGCAGCGATTCTTGTAATAGCCTCGGAGTTCGCCGTCTGTGGCCTGCTGGCGTTTCCCGGGCCATTCACGGCCCTGGCGGGTTTCCTCCTCGCGGCGGGATTGCTGGCCGTTTTCACGGTCGCCGTCGCGACGGCGGTCCACCGGGGAGTCCGCGCACCGTGCCGGTGCTTTGGGGGGGCGGCGTCCCCCCTCGGCCCCCGGCAGATCACCCGCAACCTGATCCTCGTTCTCTGCGCCGTCGTGGGTGCCGTGACCGCACCGATGACCGGTCCCCTGGCTCCGGCCGGTACGGCCGTGGCCGTGTTCGGCGGTCTGGTCTGGGGAGGCCTGGCCGTCGTGAGCGACGAGATCCTCGACCTGTTCCACCCCATCGACAAGGCACCGGGCCTCGCCCGCGACAGCCGATAACTGAGAAGAGGAGAGCAGCAATGGCCATTGTTGTCGTGGCGATGACGCTCGTGGGAATGCTCTGTGCCGTCAACCTGATCCTTACGGTGGGAGTGATCAAACGGCTGCGCGAGCACTCCGGCCTTCTGTCCGGGATGAGCGGTCCCCCCACGATCCCGGTGGGCAAGGAGATCGGCGGGTTCCTGACGTCCACGGTGGACGGCGAGCTGCTGAGTGACGGCCTCATGTCCGATGACAGCCTGGTGGCGTTCTTCTCCCCCGGGTGCGGGCCGTGCAAGACAACGGTTCCGGCGTTCGTGGAGTATGCGAGGAAGCTGCCCGGCGGGCGGGATCGGCTACTGGCCGTCGTGGTCGGCGACCCTGACGAGGCCGCCGGGTTCGTCGGTGACCTGAACCCGGTGACCCGGGTGGTGGTCGAGAACGCCGAGGGCGCATTGAGCACCGCGTTCAAGACGAAGGCGTACCCGACCTTGGTAAGGGTCGGCACGAGAGCCGACGGCCGGCTCGTGGTCACGGCGAACGATGTGAATCTCGGGCATCCTGTCACCACCGCATGAGCGACGTACCGGAGACCGGGCATACCCACGTCACCACGGACACCGGGGACGACACGCCACACCAGGGGCGGAACGTCGGGCCAGGCGCCGGGGACGTCATGCCGCGACACGGGCGGGCGGAGACGCGATCGACGGCACGGCAGATCTTCGCCGCCTGTTCCCTGGCCGCCGAGGCGGCTCCCGGCGCCCTGGCCCTGTACGTGACGCTGACGCTGGCCACGGGAGCGTTTCCGGTGGTGACCGCCTGGCTGACCAAGTCGGTGCTGGACGGCGTCATCGGCGGCGCACCGCCGGGAACGCTGATCACGCTCGGTGCGGGCCTCGCGGCGACCGGCGTCGCCGTCGGGGTGATACCGCAGATGACCAAGTACCTTCAGGCGCAGATGGATCGGAAGGTGGGATTGCTCGCGCAGGACCATCTGTTCGCGGCGACCGAGGGCTTCGTCGGGCTGGGCAACTTCGAGGACCCGCCCTTCCTGGACCGGATAAGGCTCGCGCAGCAGTCCGGGGGGGCGATTCCCAACAGGGCCGTCGACGGGCTGCTGAGCATCTCGCAGTCGGCTGTCACCATCACCGGCTTCACCGGCTCGCTGTTCCTCCTCAGCCCGGTGATGACCGTACTGGTCCTGGCGTCGGGGGTGCCGACGCTGGCCGCTCAGCTCATGTTGTCACGGCGGCGAGCACGGATGATCTGGGACATCGGCCCGGTCGAGCGGCGGGAGATGTTCTACAGCGACCTGCTGACCAGCGTGCGGGCGGCCAAGGAGATCCGGCTGTTCGGCATCGGGGCCTTCTTCCGCGGGCGGATGCTGGACGAACGCGGTACCGCCAACGCCGCCAGGCAAGCCATGGACAGACGCGAGGTCTGCACGCAGTCCTTGCTGGGACTGACCGGCGCACTGGTGTCGGGCGGCGGGCTGCTGTGGGCGGTGAACGCCGCCGGCTCAGGAGGCCTGTCCGTCGGCGATATCACGATCTTCATAGCGGCGGTCGCCGGTGTCCAGGGCGCCCTGGGCACGCTGGCGGATGCGATGGCGCGCACCCACCAGGCGTTACTGCTGTTCGACCACTACCTGACGGTGATCGCCACTCGCTCCGACCTCCCGGTGGCCCGGAATCCACGCGTCCTGCCGGAACTGCGGGAAGGCATCGAGTTTCGCGACGTGTGGTTCCGCTACTCCGATTCCCACCCGTGGATCCTGCGCGGAGTCGACCTGCACATTCCTCACGGCAGGGCGACGGCACTGGTCGGGCTCAACGGTGCGGGGAAGTCGACCTTGGTGAAGCTGCTGTGCCGTTTCTACGATCCGACCCGCGGCGCGATCCTGTGGGACGGCGTCGATCTGCGCGACGTCGACGCCGCCGAGCTGAGAAAACGAATCGGCGCGGCGTTCCAGGATTACATGGAATACGACCTGACCGCGGCGGAGAACATCGCCCTCGGCGATCTGGATGCGCTGGGGAACCACGAGCGGATTCAGCGATCCGCGAAGTACGCCGGCATCCACGACAAGATCATGGAATTGCCCCGGGGATACGACTCCCTGCTGTCGAGAGTGTTCTTCATGGAGTCCGAGAAGGATGATCCGGACACCGGCGTGGCGTTCTCGGGCGGACAGTGGCAGCGGCTCGCCTTGGCACGCGCGTTCCTGCGTGACAACCGTGAACTCATGATCCTCGATGAGCCCTCGTCCGGGCTCGACGCCCAGGCCGAGCACGAGATGCACACCGCCCTTAGACGGCATCGTGGCCGGCGGACCAGCCTGCTCATCTCGCATCGGCTCGGTGCCGTGCGTGAGGCGGACCTCATCGTCGTGCTCTCCGGCGGCCGCGTCATCGAGCAGGGCGACCACTCCGCGCTGATGACCGGGGCCGACGAATACGCCCGGCTGTTCACATTGCAGGCGTCCGGATACCAGACCGGCGCGCGGGACGAGACGGCGCCGACGGGAGGAACGCGATGACACCCGGCACACAGCGGGACGAGACGGCGTCGGCCGGATCCGGATCCGAACCACTTCTCCCGCCGCTCCCGCGGATCCCGCCGTCCGGCGGCCCTCCGGGCAGGGCGCGAGCCCTGACACCCCCTGACGGAACGAGACCCGAGGATTTCCTGGTGTCCGGCGAGGCCCCGCGACGCCGACGCATGTCCCCTTCACGGTGGACGCCGCTCGTCCTGATGGTCCTCGGGGGCGGCGGCCTACTGACGTCGTCGCTCGCCGGAGAACGCGGCTGGGCTTTGACCTGCGGCTTGATGATGCTGATCGGCCCCTGCCTCGGCGTCCTGTCAAAGCTCAGGCGCAAACTGGTCACGGTGACCGTGCGCGGCAAGAGTATGGAGCCGACCTACCACCACGGTGAGCGCGTTCTCGTACGGCGTGACTTCACCCCGGCCCCGGGACAGGTCGTCGTCGTCGAGTACCCGGGGAACGGTGGCGTGTGGCCGGACCCGCCCGTGGGGCCCGCGGCGGAGCCGTCCGAGATCCCCGGGCGAAGATGGATCATCAAGCGGGTGGCGGCGACCCCCGGTGACCCCGTACCCCGTGACACGGTTCCCGCCCTGGCCGAGGCCGGGGAGGAGAATGTCCCGGAGGGACAGATGGTTCTCCTGGGAGACAATCCCGATGCGAGCTTCGACTCCAGACAGATGGGTTATTTTCCGCTGGAGCGCATTCTGGGAACGGCGGTTCGCAGACTCGGCCACTGAGGCTTCCCACGGCGATGGACGGCCCTCACGCGTTATCCGCCCGGCGCTTTCGGGGCGCCCCTCACGCGGCCATCGCCCCGGACAGGACGTCCGGCGCTGATCGCCCGTGGCTTTCGCCCCGGCACCGCCGTTGCTCGGCTTCTCCGTCGGCATCCTCGGACTCGCGGGCGTACAGCGCCCAAACGAGCAGGTCAGGGTTGATGTCCAGTTCAGTGTGGCCGCTGACACGGCGGGGAGTCCATGTCACGCATCCATGGTCACCTGAATCGACGGTGAAATCGACGACATCGAGGGGGCGGGTACGTCCTTGGTTATCCTCTGGCGATGGGCATCAGGAACTATCTGATCGAAGGAGTCTCCGGCACCGGCAAGACGTCGGTCTGCAAGGAACTGCGGCGGCGCGGCTACCACGCCGTCAACGGTGACACCGATCTGGCCTACCAGGGCGATCCGGAAACGGGCAGGCCGACGAGCGGTCAGGGGCACGAGCACCACATCTGGCGGGTGGATCAGGTGAGAGCCCTGGTCGCCGATCAGGGGGAGCCGGTGACGTTCTTCTGCGGTGGGTCCAGGAACTTTCCCCGGTTCATAGATCTGTTCGACGGCGTCTTCGTGCTGGAAGTCGACCTCGACACGTTGAACCGGCGACTTGACCGGCGACCGGAAGACGAGTGGGGCGGCAAGCAGGCGGAACGGGAACTCATCCTGCGCCTGCACCGGACGAAGGAAGACATTCCCGGGAACGGCATCACGATCGACGCCACCGCACCGCTCGCGCACGTCGTCGACGAGATCGTTCGCCGGGCCGAGGCCGGCGAACAGCCACGACGCGGGAGTTCGGTCGACGCTTGACCGCGCCGGGGCCGCCGGAGGCTTCCGGTCGCCCCGGCGCGATCCGGATCCGCCGGGACGCGGTCAGACGGTCTTGTCCAGCTGCTCGGCCAGCTGCTCCAGGCCCCCCTTGATGAGCCGTCCGTAGTCGTCGTCGTTCAGCGCGCCGATCCCGGCCCGCGCCTGCCGGAGGTGCTCGCGGGCACTGTCGAGGTCGCCCAGCTTGCGATAGCAGTCGCTCAGGTTGAGGTGCAGCGACGGATACAGGCCGGCCACCGAGAGCGGCACCCCGGCCTGGGCCACCCGCTCGTCGGTGATCATGCCGACGGCGGCGAGCGCCCGCAGGTCCCACATCAGTTCCTGCCGTACGTCGTCCTGCACGTCGGCCATCGAATGGGCGAGGACGCAGACATGCAGCGGATCGCCCTGCTCGCCGCCGATGTCGTCCCAGATCTTCGCGAACAGGTCGCGAGCGGCTTCACGCTGACCCTGGTGGTGGTGCAGCTCCACCCCCTGGCCGATCCGGGTCATCGTCGGGTCTTCGGTCATCGGTGGCTCCTTCAGCGTCGCGGGCGGACTGCGGCCAGCCTACTGCCCGACGTGGCCCAACGATCTTCGAATTCACCTGTCGACCCCGGACAAAGGACCGATATCCCGACGCCAGGACGACCGCTGACTCCGGTAGGCTCCGAGACATGTCCGTCGCCGCACGTCTTGCCCCTGGTTGCCGCCCTCGCGGCTGCCGGGCGCCCGCGCGGCGGGTGCACGGCCGGCGGGTCCGGTACGCGATCGGCTCCGACCCCGGCCAGGTCAACGGCATGCGATGGCTTCGCGCGCCGCGCATGACGCAGGGCGTCTGAGGAGTTCTCCTCCGCCCGTCCACAGTCCTCCTTCCCGATCCATCCGCCGCCCCCTGCCAGGTCCTCGACGCCTCCGGCGCGTCCGGGCTCGCGGGTGCCGCCGGGGTGGCCGGGGTCGCCGGGATGGCTGAGAAGGCGGGAGCCCTGCCCCTCTGCGTGGAGACGCGACCGGTGACCACCGTTGACCTGACGGCCGGGGCACCCGCCCCGGCGGAGGAGTTGTCGCATGTCCAGCACGTTCTTCATCCCGGCCCCCGAAGGCCGAGCCCCGGACGCCGAGGGCTACTTCGGCGCGTTCGGCGGCAAGTTCATCCCGGAGGCGCTCGTCGCCGCGGTGGACGAGGTCGCCGAGGAGTACGAGAAGGCCAAGGCCGATCCGCGGTTCACCGCCGAGTTCGGGGCGCTGCTCGCCGACTACACCGGGCGGCCGAGCGCCCTGACCGAGGTGCCCCGGTTCGCCGAGCACGCCGGTGGCGTCCGGATGTTCCTCAAACGCGAGGACCTGAACCACACCGGCTCCCACAAGATCACGAATGTCCTCGGGCAGGCCCTGCTCGCCCGGCGGATGGGCAAGCCGCGGGTGATCGCCGAAACGGGCGCCGGGTCGCACGGCGTGGCGACGGCCACCGCCTGCGCCCTGTTCGGCCTCGAATGCGTCGTCTACATGGGCGAGGTCGACATGGAGCGACAGGCGCTCAACGTCGCCCGGATGCGGATGCTCGGCACGAGGGTCGTCCCGGTGGCATCCGGGTCCCGTACCCTCAAGGACGCCATCAACGAGGCGTTCCGGGACTGGGTCGCCAACGTCGAGTCCACGCACTACCTGTTCGGCACGGCGGCGGGCCCGCATCCGTTCCCGGCCATGGTCCGCGACTTCCAGCGCGTCATCGGCGTCGAGGCCCGCCGCCAGCTCCTGGAGCGCACCGGACGCCTGCCCGACGCGGCGGTCGCGTGCGTCGGCGGCGGATCCAACGCCCTCGGCCTGTTCCACGCCTTCCTGCCCGACGCCGGTGTGCGCCTGGTCGGCTGCGAGGCCGCCGGGCACGGCATCGAGTCCGGCGAGCACGCGGCGACGCTGTCGGCGGGCGAGCCGGGCGTCCTGCACGGCTCGCGCTCCTACGTGCTCCAGGACGAGGAGGGCCAGATCACCGAGCCGCACTCGATCTCCGCCGGCCTGGACTACCCGGGCATCGGCCCCGAGCACGCCCATCTCAAGGACCTCGGGCGCGCCGAGTATCTCCCGGTCACCGACGACGAGGCGATGCGGGCGTTCCGGCTCCTGTCGCGCACCGAGGGGATCATCCCGGCGATCGAGAGCGCCCATGCCCTGGCCGGAGCCCTCGAAGTCGGCGGGGAGCTCGGCCGGGACGGTCTGGTCCTGGTCAACCTGTCCGGCCGCGGCGACAAGGACATGGACACCGCCGCCCGCTACTTCGGGCTGTACGACACCGACGGGGAGTCCAGGTGAGCGGCAACCTCCAGCTGTTGAACGACACCTTCGCCCGCGTCAGGGCCGAGGGCCGGGCCGCGCTCGTCGCCTACCTCCCGGCCGGTCTCCCGACCGTCGACGGCGGCATCGCGGCGATCAGGACGGTCCTGGACTCCGGCGCCGACATCGTCGAGGTCGGGCTGCCGCACAGCGACCCGGTCCTGGACGGCCCCGTCATCCAGACCGCCGACGACCTCGCCCTGCGCGGCGGCCTCAAGATCGCCGACGTGATCCGCACCGTCCGCGAGGTCCACGCCGCCACGGGCAAGCCCGTCCTGGTCATGTCGTACTGGAACCCGATCGCCCGCTACGGTGTCGAGCGCTTCACCGCCGAGCTCGCCGGCGCGGGCGGGGCGGGTTGCATCCTGTCCGACCTGCCCGTCCAGGAGTCCGCGACGTGGTGCGACCACGCCGGTGAGCGGGGCCTGGCGACCGTCTTCGTCGTCGCGCCCAGCACCGGGGACGAACGGCTGAGACGCATCACCGCCGCCGGTTCCGGTTTCGTCTACGCCGCCTCGACCATGGGCGTCACCGGCGTCCGCGAGAGCGTCGGCGCCTCGGCCGCCGACCTCGTACGGCGGACCAGGGCGACGACCGAGCTGCCGGTCTGCGTCGGCATCGGCGTGTCCACCCCCGGCCAGGCCGCCGAGGTGGCGGGCTTCGCCGACGGCGTGGTCGTCGGCACCGCCTTCGTCCAGGCCCTCCTCGACGCCCCCGACGAGACCACCGGCCTGGCGTCCCTGCGCGCCCTCACCGCCGCACTGGCCCGGGGGGTTCGCGAGGGAAGGTAGCGGCGGTACGGGGCCACGACCGCGAGAACGGGGAAGACCTCCGTCTTCCCCGTTCGAGAGAAGGGGTCAATCGCGCCCGGCGGGCAGCGGCGGCTCGGCGTCGGTCCAGCCCACCCGCTGGTAGGCCTTGAAGCCGATGGTCTTCGCCGTACGGCCGTCGGCGAGCTTGACCGTGGTCGTCGTCAGGGCCGTGAGCAGCAGGCCCGTCGCGGGGTCGATCATCCAGGCGACCTCATGGGCGTTCTCCCGCCCGGATCCGGGAGCCGGCCGGTAGCCGAACGCCTCGCCCGTGCGGCCCAGCGGGTCCTTCATCTCGCCCAGGGACTTCAGCGTGGGCAGGGTGGCCAGGATGCGGTAGGCGGAGGCGCGGACGGCGGGGGAGACGGGCAGGCCGAAGATGATCTGCACGCAGAGCTCCCCCAGGGCCTCCTCCGGCGAACGGGGGTCCTGAGGGGCACGGCCGGCCTTGATCTGGGCGGCGAGGCGCTGTTCGAGGTAGGCGCGTAGTTCCCCCTCGCCGCTCGGAACGCGGCGGAGCTCCTCCCAGGTGAGGAGCTCCCTGGCCAGATACCCGCCCGAGCCCTTCCAGCCGCCGCGCAGCCGTTCGACCCTCCTCCCCTCCGTCTTGGCCAGTACCGACTCCAACGAGACGGCTCCGACGTATCCGGTCATGTCCATCGGGTAGCTCCACCGGGTCGGCGAGCCCGCCTTCCGCCAGGCGGCCCGGTCCTCGGGGGTGAGCGGCTTCGCGCCGAGGGACTGCGTGATCCGCCAGCTCTGCGACCCGGGCCGGCGCGCCAGCCAGTGGTCGTTGGAGAAAAGCCGTCTGATGACGTATCCGCGATCCGGGGAGATCGCGTCCATGCCGGAAACCACGCTGACACGCCAGTACGCGCCCGGCCCGGGGTCCTTCGCGGCGGCGGCCGCGGTGGCGGCGGACAGCAGCATCTGGCGGGCCGGGGGCTGCGCGCCGGTCGCGGCCGCCGGCGAGGGGCTCGGCCGCCGCCCGTCCGGCGCCGTCACCATAGTGACCACCAGAACCGTGGCGGCCACGCTCGCCGCCGACGCCAGCCACGGTATCGGCCCGCGCAACCACGTGGCGCGCGGCCTGCCGCCCCGCCCCGGCGGCTCCGACATGATCGAGGCGAGCAGCGCCCGGGCCCCCGCTCCGGACGCCTGCCCGGCCGGCTCGCGGCCCAGGTCCTCGTCGTGCACCCTGGCGAGATCGTCCATGTTCACAGTGCGCTCCTCTCGAAGAGCGGAAGGTCGATCCCCGCGTCGTCCAGGGCGTGCGTGAACCGTTTGCGTGCGCGGTGCAGCCGGACACGTACGGCGTTGCGGGTGATACCGAGCGTGCGGGCCACCTGCTCGGTGTCGAGCCTCTCCCAGGCGACCAGCGACAGCAGCTCCCTGTCGTCGTCGTTCAGGCTCCTGAAGACCCGGCCGAGCTGTGTGTACTCAGCCGGGGGCGGTCCGGACAGCGCGGGGGAGGCGGCGATCTGCTCGCGCAGCGCGGCGGTGCGCCGCTCGTGCCGCAGCTCGCCGCGGCGGTGGTTGGCCAGAGCCCTGCGGGCCACGCCGTACAGCCAGAGCCTGGCCTCGTCCCCCGGCGGGATCTCGTCGATCCGCCGCCACGCGACGGCGAACGTCTCGGCCACCACGTCGGCCGCGTCGTCGGTGTTCTGGCACCGGCGCAGCACGTAGCCGAGTATGGGGCGATAGGCGTGTTCGTATATCTGTACGAACCGGCCATGGGGATCGGATCCCATTCGGCCTCCTCCCGTGAATCATCGGTCACCCGTCCATGTCCGGAAAATCGGGAGCATTACCGATCGCCGGCAGGTTCTCGATGATCTTCTGAGGACCCTGCCGGGGGCCGCCGGAGCACCGGGATCGCCCCTGGCCGTCACCGCGTTCCCCGGGCCCACCTCCCTGCGAACACCGGAACAGGGGACAGAGCCGTTCAGCGGGGCGATCCCGCGAGCGCGGCGAGCATGCGCGCCCTGGCGGCGGCCGTCGCCCGTGCTCGCTCGTCGAGCCCCTCCCGGTCGCCGGTGGCCCGCGCGCGTGCCGTCCGGATGGCGAGCGCGCTCGCCTCGGCCTGGTAGCGGCCGGTGGCGCGAGCGGCGGCCCGGCCCGAGCGGCGACGTGCGTCTCGCCGCCCGCGGCGGCGTTCCGCGAGGTCCGCGAGCGATGCCACCTCCTCGGGAGCGATGTGCCCGTCGCGTGCGAGAACCGGCAGGGCCGCGGCGATCATCCTCCCCTCGCGCCCGCGCAGCACGAGCGCCACGACCGTCATCGCGACGAAGACCGGCACCATCACGGCTCCGTAGATCTTGTAGATCAGGTACGGGTCGCCTCCGGCGAGCCCCGCCCAGTCCCACACCCCGTGCAGCGTGATCGCGACGAGCAGGCCCGCGAGAGCGAGCCCCGCGCGTGCGGCCCCGCCGCGCCCGCTCGTGGCGGCGGCGGCGACGCCGAGCCCGAACACGGCGACCATGAGCGGGTGGAAGAACGGCACCATCACCACGCGCAGGAAGAGGCTGGCGCCGAACAGGGCGACCGCGTTCACGTCGGAGGTGTCCGACGCGGCGAAGGCGGTGACGGTACGGCCGAGATAGAGGATGTTCTCCGTGAAGGAGAATCCGGCGCCGGCGAGCCCCGCGTAGACGACGCCGTCGAGCAGGCCGGTGATCTGCCCGCGGGGACGGACCAGCAGCCACACCAGGAACAGGCCCTTGAAGACCTCCTCGGTGACCGGGGTGATCACGAGCGGCCGGAACCACGCGCCGAAATCGGTGCCCACGGTGGTGTCGACGAGCGCCTGGAGCCCTTCCTGCGACCAGATCGAGCAGAAGGCCGCGATCGAGGCGCCCCACGCGAACGCCGAGACGAGACGGCGTGGACGCTCGCGCTCCCAGCGGTCGAGCCACAGGAACGCGCCCACGACCAGGGGAGTGACGACGGCGGACAGCAGGAGACCGGCGACCAGCCCGTCCACCCCGATCCGGCCGGCCACCCAGGCCACGGACGCCAGCCACGCGGCACCCGCCGACACGGGCCAGAGGATCCACGTCCGGCCTCGCCCGGACCCCGAAGTTCTTTCCCGCATTCCCGTTCCCTCTCCTCGTTCCGGCGCCGCCCCGCGCGGTCGCCTTTCAGGAGGTCAGGAGACACCGTGCCGTTGCGGCATACTCAAATCCGAGGTCGCGAGTCGCGTAGGGGGGCCGGATGGGCTGGAGCACGCGGGAGATCGCGCGGCTCGCCGGGACGACCCTGCGAACCGTGCGGCACTATCACGAGATCGGCCTGCTCGACGAGCCGGAACGGCTGTCGAACGGCTACAAGGTCTACCGCACCGAGCATCCGGTACGGCTCCTGCAGATTCGCCATCCGGGCGCGACGCCGCCGCCGGCACCGTCGTCGAGGCGTTGCTCGATCTCTACAACCCGGCACAGCTCGACGTGCTCGTACGCATCTGGAAATCGGCAGGTCTGATCTGAGCCCGTCTCCGAGGGGCGCTCTCCCGCCGGTCGAGGGCGGCGGCGGCCCGGGCCCGGCCGGTGTGGGTTCCACGGCGGCGGGACGGCCCTGTTCGCGTCCGGAGCGTGCGACCCGAGCTGGAGGCCGGGTGCGCGTCAACGCCGCAGGCGCGGGCGAGGACGGCGGCCCGGACAAGGGGCCCGTGTTCTATGATCACGGGCCTATGAGCCAGTCGCGCACGCTGTCCGCCACGGAGGTCCTTTCGGAGCGGCTCCTGCTTCGCAGGACGTTGCACGAGAGCGACCGCGAGGGATTCGTCGAGCTCTCGACCGACCCCGAGGTCCAGGCGTACATCGGCGGTCCCCAGCCCCGGGGTGACGTCGAGCGGCGCTTCGACGCGGCGATCGCCGGCGCGACGTCCAGGCCCGGCAACTACGTCATCGCGGACAACACGACGAACCGGTTCATCGGGACACTGATGCTCGCCCGCCGGCCGGCCGACGGCCCCGGGCACGTCACCGAGGGGGGCGAGGAGCTGGAACTGGGCTACGTGCTGCGGCGCGGCGCGTGGGGCGCGGGGTTCGCGTTCGAGGCCGCGGCGGCCGCGTTGCGCGCCGCCGCCGCCGAACTCCCCGACCAGCCGGTCCTGCTCGTGACCCGGACCGCGAACGAGCGATCCCTGAGACTCGCCAACCGTCTCGGCTTCCGCCCCATCGGCACGTTCGAGCAGTACGGCGCCGAGCAGACCCTCTGCTCGGCCTCCCTGTCCGTCTTCCGGGCCTGATCCCGGTATCCGGCACGGCGGCTCACGCGGGCACCGCGGCCCTCCTTGGCGCACGGCCCTCCTCGGCGTACGGCGCGAAAACGCGTTGCCACGGACGCTCCTGAAACGTATTGTTCTGCGCTCGTGATCACAGTGATGGAGCGAGTCCTGCCTGCCCGGCTGGGAGAGGGATTCCGGTGGTTGCTGGCCTCGAGCTGGCTGACGAACCTCGGTGACGGGATCGCGGCGGCGGCGGGCCCGCTGCTGATCGCGACGTTGACCCGCGACCCGCTGCTGATCTCGCTGTCGGCCCTGGTGAGCTGGGCGCCGCCACTGCTGTTCGGCCTGTACGCGGGCGTGCTGTCGGATCGGCACGACCGGCGCGGGATCGTGCTCGTCGCGAACGCGGTGCGGGCCGCGGTGCTGGTGGCGCTCGTCGCGCTCATGGTGAGCGGCACCGTGACCGTGGCGACGGCGCTGGTGGCGCTCACGCTCCGGTCCGTCGCCGAGGTGTTCGCCGACAACGCGACGGCCACCCTGACTCCCATGATGGTCGACAGGGACGATCTCGTCATCGCCAACGCCCGCCTGGGCACGGGGTTCATCACGCTCAACCAGCTCGCCGGGCCGCCGATCGGCGCGGCACTGTTCGGCCTGGGCCTGACCTGGCCGTTCGCGGCCCAGCTGCTCCTGGTGGCGGCGGGGATCGTCCTGGTCTCCCGGATCACGCCGCCGCCGCGCGACCGGCAGGGCGACGATCTCGCGCCCGACACCGTACGGGAGCTGGTCGCCGGGTTCAGCTGGACCGTCCGGCACGCGGCGGTCCGTACGCTGGCGCTCACAATCCTGATCTTCAACTTCACGTTCGGCGCGGCCTGGTCGGTCCTCGTCCTCTACACCCAGGAGCGGCTCGGCCTCGGCGCCCTGGGTTTCGGCCTGATGACCACCGTCGGCGGGATCGGCGGCCTGATCGGCACCGGCCTGTACGGGGCCATCACCCGCAGGGTGAGCCTGGGCGCCCTGATGCGGATCGGGCTCGTCATCGAGACGTTCACTCACCTGGGCCTGGCCCTGACCCGTTCGCCATGGGTCGCCGGGGGCATCTTCCTGGTCTTCGGCGCGCACGCGTTCATCTGGGGCACGACCTCGGTCACCGTCCGCCAGCGCGCGGTCCCGCGCGAGCTGCAGGGCCGGGTGGGCAGCGTCAACACCGTCTGCGTCTACGCCGGTCTGGTGGTCGGCTCGTTGATCGGCGGTGTGCTGGCCACCCGCTTCGGCGTCGCGGCGCCCTTCTGGTTCGCCTTCGCCGGCTCGGCGGTGTTCGTGGTGCTGCTGTGGCGGCAGCTCATGCTCATCGCCCACGACGACTGAGACGCCCGGTACCGAGGAGGCCACCGCCCGCGACGTTCCGGAAGCCGCTCCCGGCAGCGCTTTCAAGGGGGGCGCTGTTCGCCGGGTGGGCGCCGGGCCGGATGACACGTATGGCGTCAAACCGCGCGCGACCGCTCATGGACATCGATAATCTTGGCCGCCATGTCCTCATTGATGATGAACAGGCGAGGCATCGGACTGCTCGCGATGGTCGCTCTGACCGTCACCGCCTGTGGTGGCACCGACAAGGCGGCGTCCGCGTCACCCCCCGCCGCGACCTCCCCCTCGAGCGAGTCGCCCACGCGGTCCGCCGCGCCCCGGACGAAGACCTACGAGGTCACGCTGGAGGTGAACGGCAAGGGCAAGCTCTACCAGCCGATCGCGTACTTCGCCGACACCAACGGCAGCGAGTCGGATGTCACCCTCCCCTGGAAGAAGACCGTGACGGTCGAGCTCACCAAGGCCGAGCAGAAGGTCGGCTATCCGCTCTCCGTCATCCCTGGGGCGGTCCGCGACTCCGACCGCATGCTCAAACCGGCAGGGTGCCGCATCCTCGTCGACGGCGAGGAGGTCGCCACCAACGACGGCGGCGAGAGTTCGTGCAAGTACACCTTGAAGTGAACCGGGCTCGTTCCGGGGGATGAGGAACACCGGACCGGAAACCGGCGCCTGCGCGCTCCGTGCGGGGCCGCCGTTCTGCGGCGACGGTGACGGCGGCCTGCTGTGACGTCCCCGCCGGGCGGGTGCGGCCGATCGCGAACGCCGGTCTTCGGCCTGGGAAAAATACGATACTTCTGTCGAAAATGGGATATGCGTCTCACCCATTTACGGTGGTGACCTCAATGCCCGCCCCCTGTCGTCAGGCTGAGGCGTTTCGGGCCTCGCCCGACAGCCGGTCCGTGGCCGCCGGCCTGTGTTCGCCTGCCGTGGCCGGTGTATCGGCGAAGCCGAACGACCCGTCGGTCGTTCCCGGTGCCCTCGCGACCGGCCGGCGTCAGGTGCGCTTCTGCGCCGGGGCTCGGCGCTGGACGCCGATCCCGGCTTTCCGGGGTCAGTCGACGGTGATGACGAGTTTCCCGGGTGCGTTGCCCGCCGCCAGGTCGCTCACCGCGGTGGGGGTCTCCGCCAGGGGGTAGGTGCGTCCGACGGCCGGTCGTACGGCCCCGGCCTCGATGAGGTCGCGCAGTGTGTCCAGGCCGGCGGTGCGGGTCAGCGAGATCGGCGCGTCCAGACGCTGGCGGATGAACGGGGTGATCAGGCGGGCGGCCAGCGGCCGGCCGAGTCCGCCGAACCAGCGGCCGCCGCCCTCGCCGCCGACGATGACGAGCCGGCCGCGCTCGGTGAGCAGCCCGCGCAGCAGGGGCAGCGGACGGATGCCCGCGATGTCGACGATCAGGTCGTAGGTCCCGGTGAGCGGCTCGCGCGTGTAGTCGATGACGGCCTGGGCGCCCAGCGACCGGACGAGGTCGGCCTTGGCCGTGCTGCACACGGCGGTGACGTGGGCGCCGCCGGCGGCCAGGAGTTGCGTGGCGAAGCTGCCCACCCCGCCCCCGGCGCCGATGACCAGTGCCTTCTGGCCCGCGGTGACCTGGCCGACGGCCCGTAACGCGGTCACCCCTGACACGGGTACGGCAGCCGCTTCGGTGAAGTTCAGGTTGGCGGGCTTGCGGGCGAGCTTGTGCGGGCGGGCGAGCGCGAACTGCGCGTACGCGCCGGTCGCCTCGCCGTACACCTCGTCGCCGGGGCGGAACGCGGTCACGTCGGCGCCGACGGACTCCACGACGCCGGCCACGTCCATGCCGGGCACGCGCCTGCGGGGCCGGCGCAGGCCGAAGCCGAGGCGGCCGATGAGCGGCAGCCCGGTCATGAGGTGCCACACGCCGTAGTCGACGCCGGCCGCGCGCACCCGGATGAGCACATCGCCCGCGCCGGGCGTCGGGATCGGGACCTCGCCGAGGCTCAGCGTGCGCGGCGGGCCGTACTCGTCCTGGACGATCGCCTTCATGGGAGGTCTCCTTCGGTGTCGGGGTACTGGAAGACGTCGTCGAGCCCGACCCGGAAGACCCGGGCGATGCGGAAGGCCATCTCCAGTGAGGGGGAGTAGCGACCCTGTTCGATCGCGATGATGGTCTGGCGGGTGACGCCGACCCGGTCGGCCAGTTCGGCCTGGGTCATCTCGTCGTGCGCGAACCGCAGGGCCCGGATCGCGTTGGTGACCCGCGTCGGCTTCACCACGTCTGGAAGCCGCCCTTGCGGTATGCCACGATCTTGGTGAACGAGCTGAGCACCGAGGACAGCAGGAACGCCAGGTAGATGGCGTTGGCGATCCAGAAGTGGCGCAGCTCGAAGACGGCCATGACCAGCGCGGCGAGCGCGCCGACGACGAGGATCGACTGCCCGATGCGCTCGCTGACCTGGTTGATCTCGCGGTCGCGCTCGTCGGTGCGGTCGGAGCCGTGGCCGCCCGCGACGGCCATCGCGATGTTGGCCACGATCGCGGCGACGACGGCGCCACCGATGGTCCACAGCAGGGCTCCCGCGTAGGCGACGTCGGCGAGCGGGCCGTCGCCGGCCCTGCTCAGGACGGTCACCACGTAGATCGCGTACGCGCCGACGGAGACCACGATCATCACCCAGGCACGTTTTTCCTCGAAGGCCATGCGGGCTCCTCGTGTAAAACAAAGCTGACATCAATCAATGTAAGACGTCCCGGACATCATGTCAAAGTTTATTTACACGCACGGACGCGCCGTGGCGCCCGGCGGGGTGTCGCTGGAAGACGTCCATGACCGGCCGGACGGCGCGGGTCGCACCGGGCCGCGGGCTTCGCGAAGGCGCGGGCCGGACGTCCGGCGGCCGGAACACGTGACGCTCCTGGAGCGGGCTCGCGCGCGTCTCCACGGACGCCTGGGCCTCTCCGGCGGCGGCCGCCGCTCAGCTCGCCGCCGGAGAGTCCGGGTCCGGGTCCGGGTCCGTTCGCAGGGCCAGCGTGCGGGCCGCGTGTTCGGTCCACGCCGTGAGGAACGCCTCCCGGCCCAGCTCGCCCGGTGTGTGGCCGATGAGGAGCTCCAGCAGCGGGAAGTAGGTCAGTGACGAGAGGAGCACGGCGGCCGTGGCCTCCGGGTCGGCCGCCTCCACCACGCCCAGCGCCCGCTGAGCCTCGATCCAGGCGGCGCACTCGCGATAGAGGGTGGCCAGCACGCCCTGCCACATCGGCTCGAAGATCTCGGGGAACGCGGTGAACTCGCGCAGCATGATGCGCACCAGATCCCTGTCGCCCTCGATCACGTCCCACACCGTTCGCGCCATCAGGCGCAGCGCCTGGCGTGGATCGGCCGGAACCCGCTCCACCACCTGCTGTCTCCTGTGCGCCATCGTGCTCAGATTGCGCCGTACGGCCGCCTCCAGCAGGGCCCGTTTGGAGGGGAAGTGCTTGTAGAGCGCTCCGGAGCCGCCGGCCAGCCCGCAGGCCTGCTGGATGTCGGCCACGGAGGTCGCGTCGTAGCCGCGCAGCGCGAACAACCGGACGGCCTCGTCGAGGATGCGCTCCCGGGTCACGCCGGGGGTCGTTCTCGCCATAGTGAGAGAGTACTCTCTTTCTATGGTTCACGTGATCGTGCAAGAGACCATCCACTGCACGCCGGACGAATACCTGGAGTTCGTCATGGACGTCGGACGCTATGCCGAGATCGACGACAAGATCGGCTCGATCGACTGGGTGCGCCGCGTCGACAACCTCGTGGAGTTCAGGTTCCGTCCCGTTCTGCCGGGCATCCCGGGCCCCGCGCCCAAGCTGGTCTCCCAGATGCGCCTGACCCCGGGCCTGCGCGTCGACGTCCGGTACGCCCCCCTGCCCCGCAACCGTCTGAACCACCGGCTGTCCCGCTTCAGCGCCTCCTTCGAGGCCGAGGCCGTCGCGGACGGCGTCTCCAGGGTGAGGCGCATGATCTCGATCGACTTCGCACCCTTCCTCCGCTGGCCGCTGGAGCCGATCCTGCGTCGCAGGCTGCCCGCCGACGTACGTGAGGAGATGCGCGGGGCCAAGCGGCGACTGGAGAGCTGAGGAGCCGACCGGCCGAAGGGCTGGTCACCCGAGACGTCTGGCCGACGATGGTGGGGGCGACGTGGGGGGCCGCTCCTGCCGGGCCCCGTCTTCACCGGCCAGGTCGTCGTCGCGCTCGCCGACACCGGCGCCTCGTTCCCGGGATGCCACTGGAACTCGGCGGAAACGGGCCGCGGGTCATACCGCCTGCCGGTAGCCGCGGCGCACCACCTTTTCCCGATCCGGCCAAGCGTTATGGTCGTTACGTGATCTTTGAGGGTGTTGACGACATCGCGTGGGGTGAGCTCACCTACGCCTACTGGGGTCGCTGCGACGTGCCCGCTCTCCTGCGTTCCCTTCTCGGCGGCGACGAGGCGTTCGAGGCAGTCGATGAGCTCCTCAATGAGCTTCACCACCAGGGCGGCTTCGTCTGCACGGCCGCCCCGGCGATCCTGCCTTTCCTCGTGGAGGCCGCCGGGTCGCCGCGTGTCCGGTGCCGTCCGGAGGTGCTGGAGATCATCGCGTGCCTCGCGGGGACGGCCGCGGTGGTCGCCGCCCGCTATGTGGCCGCCGACTGGCCCGGGGCGTGGGCGCGGGCGCGCCCCGGCCTGCTCGCCCTGCTCGGTGATCAGGACCCGGCAGTCCGGACCGGGACGATCTGGGCTCTCGGTGAAGACACCGAGGACCCTGACGAGGTCGCCGGGGCGCTCGTCGCCGGGTGGCCCGACCCCGATGTCTCGGTCCGGACCGACATGCTGCTCACCCTCGGCAGCCTCGTGGAGCGCCTCTCGGTGGCCGTCTTGCCCGAGGTCCTCGTCTTCCTTCGCGACCAGGCGGACGGTGCCGACACCCACCACGCGATGTACGCGACCCTCGCTCTGGCCAAGGCACTCCCCGGCCGCCCGATCCCCACCGCCCCGATCATCGCGGGGCTCGCAGCCGGGCCCGTTCCACTGCCGCACAGCAACCTCGCCTCGCGCGACCCCGGCCACGCGACCGGAAACGTGCTGCGCGATCTCGACCGGCGCGACAACGAAGCGGTCTGCATCGTCCTGCTCGCCCGCCCTGAACAGCGCCTGCGCGTCGCGGGCGTCGACGCGGCGGTCAAAGCGCTCGTTCGTACGCGCGCGCCTCGTGTGCTCTCCGCGCTGCGCGGTCGCGTGGACGCCTTGGACGATCCGGCTCTCGCCCTGAGGATCCTCGCCGCGCACGCCCGTCGCGAGGACGCCCACGATGCCGACCTCATGGCCGCCCACCTGGACGGGCCCTCGGCGGACATCGCGCTGTGGGGCCTGGCCTGGTCCGGCGACGACCGCGCCGTCCCCGGCCTTCTGGACCTGCTCGCCCGGCCGAAGGCGGGTTTCACGCTCTACGGACAGCGCGCAGGGAGATTCAGCTTCTGGCCGAGCGCGCCCTCGCTCGCGGAGCTGCTGACGCCGTGCGCGTCCTGGGCGCACTCCCTGATCCCCGCGCTCTCCCCGCATCTGCGCCCGGACTCCGCCGACGACCTCCGGCGGTCCTTGCTGGAGATCCTCGCGGAGTGGGCCGCTACGCAAGCCACCGAGGTCGCGCGGGTCGTCCCGGAGTTGACCCCGCTCCTTGAACGCGACGAGTGGGGCTGGGCCGCCGCGGTACTGGGCGAGATCGGCCCTCAAGCCGCGCAAGCCGCTCCCGAACTGGAACGGCTGCTCGGCACGGGCGAGCGGCGGACGCTCATCGAGATCGCCTGGGCACACTTCCGGGTGACCGGCGATCCCGAGCCCGCCCTGCGGATCCTCGGCCCCCGCCTCGGCGAGGAACACCACGTCTCCCGCCGCCTCGGCGACCTCGGCCCGCACGCCACCGCCCACGTTCCGACGCTGCGGCTGCTGGCCAAAGCCCTCGACCCCTGGACGGCCCACGAGGCCGCCCACGCCCTCATCAAGATCACCGGTGATCCGGGCGAGGGTGCCCACATCCTGATCCGCCCCATCGCCGAACTTCTCGAAGGCCGCCCGCTCCCCGTCGCGTCGGCCGCCGCCCGAGCCCTCGCGGGCATCGACGGTCTGCCGGAGGGCCATCTGGCCATCATGAGGGATGTCCTGGCCGACGACCGCCGCCACAGCTACTGGGGCGGTGTCACCGCGATCAGTGAGGACCTGGAGCTGCGAGCCCTGCTCGCGGAGCGACTACCACCGTGGATGAGTGGAGCCGTCCTTTGACGGGTTCGGCGTTGACCGCGGTCGTCTCCGGAAGTGAAACGAGCCTCAATGGTGAGGTCGGTGCCGGTCAGAACCGGCGCCGGACCGTGAGGCCCGGCGCCGGTGCGGGGGGCGGGTCAGTCGTGCGCGGAGCCGCCCGTGGCCGGGGTGTTCAGCTGTGCGCTCGTCCGGCCGGTGAGATCCTCGAGGGAGACGCTGTGCCGCGACCCGTCCTGGAGGATCGCCGTGACGCCCTTGACACCGCCACGAGGCGAGGCGTTCTCGCGCGGCTCCGTCACCGGCGCGTCCGGCCACCAGGCCGCGAAGTAGCCGCCGGTGACGGTCGCGGTCACGCTGCCCCTCGCCTCCGTGGAGAGCTCCAGACCCACCACGCCGGCACCGACCCTGCCGGTCACGGTACGCACGCTCTCCTCGCTCGTGCTCATGACCGAGCCGAGGACGGCCCGCGCCGATCCCGCGGGAACCGGCGGAAGCGGTCGCGCGCCGGGCCCCGGCGTGCTGCCCGTCGAGCCGACGAGGTCGCCGTCGTGGAGCAGGCAGGTGATCTCGGCGAGGTGGCTGCTGCCGTCGTTGACGTAGACGAGCGTCCACGGCCCCCGGCCCTCGGTCACCAGGGGCCGGAAGCCGAACTCGCGCCCGGTCGTGCGCTCGGCGGCGTCGCGGGCGTTGTCGAGACACCTCTCCTGGGCGTCGGCGGCCCGGTCTCCGCTCACCGGGTGCGGCGTCGCGGTCCACGCCGCCATCGCCGAGCCGCCGCCGAACACGCCGGGCAGCAGCAGCGCTGCCGCGACGCCGGCGGCCACCCCCGCGCCGACGGCGGTGAGACGCCTGACGGGCAGGCGAGGGTCGCCGGTCGCCGGTTCGGGCGCCGCCGTCGGGTCGGTGGCCATCACCCGGGCCAGCAGGGCCCGAGCCCGGGGGTCGGTGCCGGTGTCCAGGTCGGCGGGGGTGACGGCCGGGTCGAGGTCGCGCAGGGCGCGGCCGAGGATGTCGTTCATCGCGTGCTCCGGGAGTTCTCGGTGGCGTTCGCCACGGGCCGGGTCGTGGTGGCGGGGGCCGAGTCCGCGTGGTGGCGCAGGGCACGCCGGGCCCGGGTGAGCCGGAGCCGGAAAGCGACGGGGGAGACGCCGAGCACCCGCGCGGCCTGCGGGGCGGTGAGGCCGTCCCACACGGCCAGGGCGAGCGTCTCCTGGTGGCGCGGGCTGAGCCGCCGCCACGCCCGGACGAGGTCGAGCCGGCGTGCCACCAGCTCGGGGTCCAGCCCGGCCGCCTCGGTGCCGGTCAGCTGACTGTCGGCGATGCGGACGGTGAGCGCCTGCTGTCGCCGGTCGGCCCGCAGACCGTTGCGCAGGGTGCGGTGCGCCACGCCGAACAGCCAGGCCCGTGCCTCGTCCGCCGCCGCCGGCACGTCGTCCAGGCGCCGCCAGGCGACGAGGAACACGTCGGCGACCACGTCCTCGGCGTGGGAGGGCTGGACGCGACGCTCGACGAACCGCAGCAGCGCGGCGTACGTCTGCTCGTAGAGGTGGGCGAAGCGCTGGGTGCGCGGCGGCCCGGTGTCGGTGACGTTCATGCCTGGGTCATGTCCGGCAGTCCCGCAGGTGTGTCGCGAACCGTCGCGACGCGCCACCGGCCAGCAGGAAGATCGCGATCCCGTGGGCGAGGGCCGCGGCGACGACCCGAGTTGTTCTCAGTTTTCGATACTCCCATCGGAGGCTCGTGCTGCGACCCTGTACCCGCCGCCGGATCCGGTCCGATCCTCCCAAAAGCGCGAACGCGACTCCACCGGCCACGGGGGCAGATCACAGCCTCCAGCGATTCCGGCGCGGTCCGGCGTCCGACGGCGGCGCGCCGTCGATTCCGGGCGATGGTCGATGTCCGTATCTGTGGGTTAAAGGGCCCCACGGTCATGGCGCCGTGGCCGGGCGGTTCGTAGATTGGAGGTGCCGCCGGAGGGGCCGGCAGGCATCGTGAGCAGGGGTGATGGCGATGATCGGGGACTTCTCCGCACCGGCCGGGGTACGGGTACCGGACTCGACGCTGGCGAGGGAGGCGACCGCGCTGGTACGCGACACCGCGAGCGAGCTGATCTACGACCACTCGCGCCGGGTGTACTTCTTCGGCGCCCTGCGGGGGCGCGACCGGGGTCTGGACTTCGACCCCGAGCTGCTCTACGTCGCGGCCATGTTCCACGACCTGGGCCTGGGCGAGCCCTTCCACGGCAGCGGGCGGCGGTTCGAGGTCGACAGCGCCGACGAGGCCCGCCGTTTCCTCCGGGAGCACCGGGTGCCCGAGGACGGCGTCCGCCGGGTGTGGACCGCGATCGCCCTGCACACCACCCCGGGCATCCCCGAGTTCATGGAGCCGGAGGTGGCGCTGGTGACGGCGGGGGTGGAGTACGACGTGCTGGGCATCGGCTACGACGACCTCGGCGAGGCCGACCGGGCGGCGGTCGTCGCCCTGCACCCGCGCCCGGACTTCAAGCGGCGCATCCTCGAAGCCTTCACCGAGGGGATCAGGGACAAGCCGGAGACCACGTTCGGCAACGTGAAGGCCGACGTGCTCGCCCACTACGTTCCCGGTTTCGTGCGCGGGGACTTCGTGCGCACCATCCTGGACTCCCCGTGGGCCGAGTAGTCTCACGGCGGCGGGCGGAGCACGTGGTCGCGGTGGCGGCCTTCGACGGCGTGCAGCTGCTGGACGTCACCGGTCCCGCCGAGGTCCTCACCACGGCCAACGGCTTCGGCGCCCGTTACGCGGTCCGGGTCGTCTCCCCGTCCGGCGCGGACGTGCGGACCTCGTCCGGGATGCGGATCGGGGTGGACGGGGCCCTGGAGAGCCTGCCCGCGCGACTGGGCACGGTCGTCGTGCCCGGCCGCCACGACTGGCGGCGGGCCGTGGCCGACCAGGACCTGCTCACCCTGGTGGCGGAGCTCGCCCGCCGCTCGGCGCGGGTCACCTCGGTGTGCGCCGGGGCCTTCGTACTGGCGCAGACCGGCGTGCTCGACGGGCGGCGCGCCGCCACCCACTGGCGGCTCGCGGCGCAGCTGGCGGCCGCCTATCCCCGGGTACGGGTCGAGCAGGACCCGGTGTTCGTCAGGGACGGCCACGTCGTCACCTCCGCCGGCGTCACCGCTGGCATCGACCTGGCGCTGTCCCTGGTCGAGGCCGACCACGGGGCCGCCCTCGCGCGCGACGTCGCCCGCGAGCTGGTCGTCTTCATGGCCCGCCCCGGAGGGCAGTCCCAGTTCAGCGCCCGCCTGGCCCCGCGCGAGGCGGCGCACCCGGTGCTGCGGCTCGTGATGGACACCGTCGTGGCCGACCCGGCCGCCCCGCACAGCCTGGAGTCCCTGGCCCGTGGCGCCGGTGTCAGCGCCCGTCACCTCAGCAGGCTCTTCCGCCGCGAGACGGGGCTGAGCGTGGGGCACTATCTCGAATCGGTACGGCTGGAGGCCGCCCAGGCCCTCCTCGAAGCGGGGAACAACCCGGTGGAGAAGGTGGCCGAGGAGTCCGGCTTCGGGTCCGCGGAGACCATGCGCCGCGTCTTCCAGCACACCCTGGGCATCGCCCCGACCACCTACCGGGCACGCTTTCGCACCACCGTCGCCACCGCCACCGTCGCCTCCGTGACCCGCGCGTAGGTCGCGAGGAGCCGGGGGTCGTGAGGAGCCGGGAGGCCGTGAGGAGCCGGGGGTCGTGAGGAGCCGGGAGGCCGTGAGGAGCCGGGGGTCGTGAGGAGCCGGGAGGCCGTGAGGAGCCGGGAGGCCGTGAGGAGCCGGAGGCCGCGAGGAGCCGGGAGGCCGCGAGGAGCCGGGAGGCCGCCCGCGTCTCCTCGCGCGCCTGCCGCGGGTGAGGCGCGACCCGGTGGCGGGCATCGTCCGATCGTCGACGACGGCACCGGCCGGGCCGCGCGGGTCCGTCTAGGATCGTTCTCATGAAGGTCTCGATCGTCCGGGGAGGCGGCATCGCCGGCCTCGTCACGGTCATCACGGTCGACTCCGCCTCGCTGGCGCCGGAGGTCACCGCCGAGCTGCGCGCCAGGGTGGAGCGGGCCGGGCTGTCCGGCGCGCCGGAGCGGCAGGCGCCCCCGGAGGGGCGGCCCGACCGCTTCGACTACGAGCTGACCGTCGAGGACGGCGGCCGGGTGCTCGCGACGCGCGCCCGCGAGGGCGACCTGCCCGGTCCGCTCCGCGCGCTCATCTCGTACGTGACCTCGCGGCCGGAACGGCAGGAGCGGGTCGGCCCGCCCGGCTGAGCCCCGTCCTGTCCTCCATCTGCCCCTTCCGCCCTCTGTGACACTTTTGTCCCCATATCCGCCCGTCTAAAAGCAGGCTTGACCATGTGAAACTCCACGCTGTCACCGGTTGTGGCGCGAGAATTCCCGCGTAACGGTTCCCCGATGGCATGATTCGCCAACGTGTGCAGGTCGCAGGAGTTCCGGGTTCCCCGGCGACTGCTGGCTTTATTACACCTTGGCGGCAAATGTGGGCACGACTGGATTGTTCGGCGCGCGTGAAATCACATTTGCGGGGAGCTCTTCGGATATACGGAGGTATATGTGAAACGCGTCATCATCACCGCAGCTGTCGCCGCCCTTACGGCAGCCGCGCTGGTGCCCCCGGCGCAGGCCCGGCAGGCGACCGCCGAACCGGGCGCGCAAGCCGAGTACGTCGTCCTCTACGCGGAAGGCGCGCGTCCCGCGGACGCCCAGCGGGCCATCCGGGAGGCGGGCGGGAGCATTCTGAAGGAGAACGCCGCGGTCGGCGTCGCCACCATCACCACGACGAACGACCGCTTCGCCGAGACGGTGCGCGACGCCGCCTCGATCGACGACATCGCCCACAACCGGTCCATCGGCAGCGTGCCCACCGCCAGGCGGGGGAGCACCGGCCGCGCGATCGTGCAGTCGAGGGAGGTGGAGAAGGCCGGTGACGGCGCGCCCGCCGCCTCCACCTTCGGCAGGCCCGCCCCCGCCGCGGAGCCGCTGTCGGAGCTCCAGTGGGACATGAAGCAGATCCACGCGACCGTCGACGGCTCCTACCGTCACCAGCAGGGTGACCCGGGCGTGCTGGTCGGTGTCATCGACACCGGTGTCGACGGCTCCCACCCCGACATCGCACCGAACTTCAACCGCGCGCTGAGCCGCAACTTCACCGTCGACATCCCCGTCGACGCCGACGGCAACGAGGTCGACGGCCCGTGCGAGGCCGAGCCCGACGGCTCCTGCAACGACCCGGCGGACGTCGACGAGAACGAGCACGGCACGCACGTGGCGTCGTCGATCGCCTCGCCCGTCAACGGGCTCGGCACGTCGGGCGTGGCGCCCAAGGCCTCGATCGTGAACCTGCGGGCCGGCCAGGACTCCGGATACTTCTTCCTGCAGCCCAGCATCGACGCGCTGACCTACGCCGGCGACGTCGGCATCGACGTGGTCAACATGAGCTACTACGTCGACCCGTGGCTGTTCAACTGCGTCGACAACCCGGCCGACTCCCCGGAGGACCGGCAGGAGCAGGCCACGGTCATCAAGGCCATGCAGCGGGCGCTCGACTACGCGCACGCCAAGGGCGTGACCCTGGTGGCCGCGGCGGGCAACGGCGCCTCCGACTACACCAAGACGATCGTCGACGCCTCCAGCCCCAACTTCGCCGGTGTGCCCGGTGAGGTGCCCTACACGCGCACGATCCCGCCGAGCTGCGTCTCCATGCCGAGCGAGGGCAAGCACGTGATCTCGGTCTCCTCGACCGGCATCAGCAAGCGCAAGTCGTACTACTCCAACTACGGCAACGGCTACGTCGACATCTCCTCCCCCGGCGGCGACGTCTACGACACCGCGGGCAACACCCGCGACGTCACCAGGGCGACGCTGGCGGCCTACCCCCGGTCCGTGGCCGAGGCGCGCGGCCAGCTCAACCCCGACGGCACGCCCAACGTCACCAACGTGGTCCGCAGCTGCAAGGGCTCCGTCTGCGCCTACTACGTGTATCTCCAGGGCACCTCGATGGCCTCCCCGCGCGCCGCCGGGGTCGCCGCGCTGATCGTCGGCAAGTACGGCCAGCGCGACCGGGTGCACGGCGGCAAGAAGCTCCACCCGGCCGTCGTGGAGACGGTCCTCAAGGGCACCGCGACCAGGACGGCCTGCCCCACCCCGCCCGCCTACACCTACACCAGGAACCTGCCGGACGGCACCACGGCGACCTCGACGCACACCTGCGAGGGAAACGTGCTGCGCAACGGCTTCTACGGTCACGGGATCGTCGACGCCCTCAGGGCGGTCCGCTGACCTGAACCGTGGGCACCCGGCCCCTTCCCCGTACGGGGAAGGGGCCGGGTGTCACCGGCCGTCCCACGCCCGAGGCGGCGGCCTGGCCCGGTCGCGGGTGCCCGATCGGGACGGGCCATACAACCCGCACACCCGCACAAGCCGCTTGACCCGTTCTTCCCGCCGGCTGCCCGGTACGTGGCCCGGCGTTCTCGCGCGCTCGACCTCTGACCTGGTCTCTCTCGCGCCCTCATCGCTTCCTTTGCCCCTTCTTGCGCGACGGGTTGATTTACCGGTAGCCCCGTCCGGGGATGGGTCGCCCGACGCCGTCGGTCATGGGCCGCGAGCATGCCGCCGCACGGACGCGTCCGGACGCATCCGGACGCGGCATCGTTCGCGAAGTCCTCCATGGACGCTAAGGAGTGATGCCCCATGGCCGCTGTCACGTGTGAGGCCGATCGGCCCGGTGAGCGGACGGACCCCCGTACCGGGCGAGGAGCGGTTCCGCCGGCCGGTCGCGGAGACCTGGCGACGGGGAGGACCGCGTGAGCCGGGTGGTGGTGATCGGCGCCGGTCTGGGCGGGCTGGCCGCCGCCGTCCGGCTGGCCGCCGCCGGGCGGGACGTCACGATCGTGGAGGCGAGCGACGTGCCGGGCGGCTGCTGCGGTACGGCCGCCCTCGGGGAGTACCGCTTCGACACCGGCCCCTCGGTGCTGACCATGCCGGAGGTCCTGGCCGACGTCTTCGCCGCCGCCGGGGAGGACATGGAGAGCGCGCTCCCGCTGCGGCGGCTGGACCCGTACTACCGGCTGCGCTACCACGACGGCTCCCACCTTGACGTGGTGGCCGGGGAGGAGGCGATGGCCGAGCGGGTGCGCGCGCTGAGCGGCCCCGCGGAGGCCGAGAGGTACCGGCGCTTCCGCGCCCGGCTCGGCGAGCTGTTCGACGCGGAGTGGCCCGCCTTCATCGACCACGACATGACGCGGCTGCGCCACCTCGCCCGGCCGCGCGTCCTGGCCCGCATCGCGGCGCTGGGCGGCTTCCGCAGCCTGGACTCCCTCGTCAGGAGCCACCTCACCGACCACCGGCTGGTCAAGGCGCACACCTTCCAGGCGCTGTACGTGGGCCTGCCGCCCCGGCGGGCGCTCGGGATCTACGCGGTCATCGCCCACATGGACACCGTCGGGGGCGTGTTCTTCCCGCGTGAGGGCGGGATGCACGCCATCCCGCGTGCCCTGGCCGCGCTGGCCGAGAAGGCGGGCGCGCGGATCCGGTACGGGGTGCGCGCCGTGAAGGTCGAGGCCGGGTCCTCCGGCGTCTCCGGGGTGAGGCTCGACACCGGGGAGCGCCTGGCGGCGGGAAACGTCGTGGTCGCCTGCGACCTGTCCCGCGCCCACACCGGGCTGCTCCCGAAGGGCGCGGGCGACTGGCGGCTCCGGCGCCCCCGCTACTCGCCCTCCTGCCTGGTCCTGCACTTCGGCCTCGACCGGCGCCTGGCCGGGCAGGCGCACCACACCCTGCACTTCGGCAGGGAGTGGGACGCCACCTTCGACGCGCTGCGGGCCGGGCGGCCACAGCCCGACCCGAACCTGCTGGTCACCTATCCCGAGTCCGACACCGGCGCGGCGCCGCGCGGCCACGCCACCCTCACCGTGCTGGAGCCGACGGCGAACCTGCGCGGCGGCGCCGACTGGGACCGGCTCACCCCGCACCTGGAGGACCGGCTGCTCGGCAGGCTCGCCGACCTCGGTTACGGCGACCTGTCCTCCGCGCCGAGACTCACCCTCGACCCGCCCGCCTGGGCGCGGCTCGGCCACTCGGCGGGCACCCCGTTCGCGCTGGACCACCGTTTCACCCAGACGGCCTGGTTCCGGCCCGCGGGCGCGGCCAGGCGTGTTCCCGGGCTGCACTTCGCCGGGATGTACACCGCGCCGGGAGTGGGGGTGCCCCCGGTGCTGATCTCCGGCCGGCTCGCCGCCGAACGCGTGCTGGAGGGCGCCCGATGAGCCTGACCGCGAGTTACGAGCTCTGCCGCAGGCTCAACGCCCGCCACGGCCGCTCGTACTATCTGGCGACCCTGCTGCTGCCCGCCTGGAAGCGCCCGCACGTGCACGCCCTGTACGGCTTCGCGCGCTACGCCGACGAGATCGTGGACTCCTTCACGATGACCGGCGACAGGGCGCGGGCGCTCGACGGCCTGACCGCCCGGCTGGCCACCACCCTGGCGGGCGGGAGCACCGAGGACCCGGTGCTCCCGGCGTTCGCGCAGACCGTGCGCTCCTTCGGCGTCGAGCACGGGGACATCGACGCGTTCCTGCGCTCGATGCGGGCCGACCTGACCGTCACCCGCTACGAGACCTACGACGACCTGCTCGCCTACATGGAGGGCTCGGCCGCGGTGATCGGAACCATGATGCTGCCCGTCCTCGAACCGCTGCCCGGCATGGAGGAGAAGGCCCGCGAACCGGCCCGCCAGCTGGGGCTGGCCTTCCAGCTGACCAACTTCCTGCGCGATGTCGCCGAGGACCTGGAACGCGGCCGGGTCTACCTCCCGCTGGAGGACCTGAAGGAGTTCGGGGTGCCGGTGGCCGACCTGGGGCGCGACACAGCCACCCCGGCCCTGCGCGAGCTGCTGGCCTTCCAGACCCGGCGGGCCAGGGACCACTACGCGCGGGCCGAGGAGGGCATCGGCATGCTGACCCCCTCCTCCCGGCCGTGCATCCGCGCGGCCTTCCAGCTGTACGGGGGCATCCTCGACCGGATCGAGAACGCTCGCTACGACGTCCTCGGCGGGAGGGTGGCCGTACCCCGGCGGAGGAGAGCGGTGATCTTCGCGCGGCACCTGCTCGCGGCGTCCGCGGCCGACCGCGCCGAACGCCGCCTGATCGCCGAGCTCCCGTGAACGGGCCGTACGGGGCCGCCACGGGGCGGCATGTCATGGGGAGGCCCGTCGCCGTGTCGTCTGTCGTCGGGTGGCCCGTCACGAAGGTGTCCATCACGAAGGTGTCCATTACGAGGGCGTCCGTCACGGGGCCACCCTCGTTCGCCGGGTCGTTCAACACTGTCGCCGGGAGGGCGTGATGTCGGAACCTGTGGTGGTCGACGCGATGGGCGGAGACCACGGACCGGTCGAGACGGTCGCCGGGGCGGTGGCGGCCCGGCGCGAGCTGGGGATCCCGGTGCTGCTGGTGGGCAGGGCCGGGGACGTCCGCGCCGAGCTCGACCGGCACGGCGCCGCCGCCGAGATCGACGTGGTGCACGCCGAGGACGTCGTCCCGATGGCCGAGCGGGGAGCGGGAGCGGTCTCCTCCGTCTCCTCCGGTTCCTCCGGCTCCTCCGGCAAGACCAGCCTGACGGTCGGCTGCGAGCTCGTACGGCGCGGGGCGGCTTCGGCGTTCGTGTCGGCCGGATCCACCGGCGCGGTCGTCTCGTGCGCCATCCGGGGCATCGGCCGCGCCACGGGTGTCCTGCGGCCCGCCCTGGCCATCGCGCTGCCCTCGGTCACCGGCGGCGCCACCGTGCTGATCGACGCGGGGGCGACCTCCGACCCCACCCCGGAGATGATCGCCCAGTTCGCGCTGCTCGGCGTCTCCTACGCCCAGCTCGTGCTCGACGTCGCCGACCCGTCGGTGGGCCTGCTGTCGATCGGCTCGGAACCGGGCAAGGGCAACCGGCTGACGCGCAGGGCCGGTGAGCTGCTCCCCGATCTGCCGTTGCGCTTCCACGGCAACGTGGAGGGCCACGACGTGCTCGCGGGCACCGTCGACGTGATCGTCACCGACGGCTTCACCGGCAACGTGGTGCTCAAGAACGTCGAGGGCTCCGTACGGGCCGCGCTGACGCTCGTGGCGCGTTCCGGTGTCGCCGGGGCCGAGGACCTGCGGGAGGTGGCCCGCCGCTACGACCCCGAGACCCACGGCGGGGCGGCGCTGCTCGGGCTGAGCGGCACCGTCGTCGTCGCGCACGGCTCCTCGCGGGCGGCGACGATCGCACGCGCCTGCGCGGTGGCGCACGACCTCGCCGAGGGCGGGGTCGCCACCCGCTTCGGGGACCGCCTCGCCACGGAACCCGTCCGTTGAGGGGCAGGGGGCGGCCCGGCGGCCCGGGCCGGGTCAGGCCAGGGGGTCGGCGCCGTCCCAGGTGCCCTCGCTGGCGTACGGGGAGAAGCGGGCGAACAGCTCCTCGGAGTACCAGCCCTCCGCGCGGGTCCTGCCGATCACCTGCCGGTGGGCCCGCCCCCGGTGCGCGAAGTCGCGCATCGCGGCGGCGTCGCGCCACAGCGAGAACGTGCCCTGCCTGGCCAGCGGCCACTCGCCGACGCCGACCGAGGCCAGGCAGCCGTCCTGCTCCGCCAGGAGGCGGTCCACCCCGGGGACCGAGCGGTAGAACGCCACCAGGCGGGCGGGCCGGATCGACGCGCGGGTCAGCACGGCGACGGGACCCCCGGGATCGGGCCCACCCGCACCCCCGTGAGGAAACCCGGACGCGTCCCCGGGGGGAAGACCGGGCGGGCTCGTGGGGAGGGGGCCGAAGGGGGCCACCCCGTTCCAGTTGCCGCGCGAGGCGAGGGGGATCAGCCGTACCTGCCAGGACTCCCGCGTCGTGCTCCGCCAGCGCTCCGCCACCGGGGAGTCGCGCAGGAAGCGGTCCAGGTCCCGCTCGTCGCGCCACACCGCCAGCAGGGCCCAGCGGCGCAGGTCCGCGCCCATGCTCGTCGAGGCCCCGCGGCCGGAGCCGAGCAGCCGCCAGAACGTCAGCCCCGGCGTGCGTCTCAGCACCGGCCGGTCGAACGCCATATACCGCATAGCCCCTATATCCGCATATCTCATGAGATGGAAGGAAGCGATGGTTCCGCTGCTCGTCTCGGTCATCGGCGGCTACCTTCTCGGATCCGTGCCGGTCGCCGTGCTGGTCGCCCGCGCGCACGGGTTCGACCCCCGCGAGGTCGGCGACCGCAACCCCGGCTTCTGGAACGTCAAGGAGCGGCTCGGCTGGCGGGCCGCCGTGCCGGTCTTCGCGGGCGACACGCTCAAGGGCACGCTCGCCGGGCTGCTCGGCCTGTGGGCCGGTGGCGCGCACCTCACCTGGCCCGGCGGGGTGAGCGGCGACAGCGTGCTGCCGGTGTATCTGGCGGTGGCCGCCGCCATGGCAGGGCACGCCTGGCCGGTCCTCGCCGGGTTCAGGGGCGGCCGGTCGATCCTCGCCTTCGTGGGCGGTTTCGCCGTCATCTGCACCCCGGGTTTCCTGCTGGGGGTGGCCGCCCTGGTCACGGTCGCCGTGGCGACGCGATCCTTCGCGATCGGCGCGCGCGCCGGCGTCTTCGGCATCCCGCTGTTCCAGCTGCTCTTCGCGCCGGTCACGCACGTGGCCGCGACCGGCCTGCTCATGTGCCTCATCGGGCTGCGCTTCGGCCAGGCGGCGCGGACCGAACGCCCGTCGTGACCTGACCCGGCCCCGGCCCCGGCCCCGGTGCTGTGCCCGGCCCCGGTCCCGGCCGTGTGCCCGTCGTGCCGGAGCCGAGCCGGGAGGCCACCGTGGCGGCCGGGTAGGCGCGGCCTCGCCAGTCGCGTACCGGGCGCAGCGTGGCCTGTGTCAGCCGCAGGGCCGCCAGCGGGTCCAGCAGCGGGGAGAGCAGCACGCCCGGCCCCGGCCGCGTGTAGCTGCCGCGCAGCGCGCCGGCCAGCAGCAGCCGTACGGCCAGCAGGCACAGGTCGAGCCGGGTGGGACGGCCGGTCACCAGCCGGAGCACGGGCAGCGCGGCGGCCAGCCAGATCACGGCCAGGTCGGCGGCCTGCCGGTCCGGCGCGGTGACGTCGCGCAGCGACAGGGACCGTCCCCACTCCCGCCACACCCCGGCGGCCGAGTCGTGCATGTCGACCTCCAGCAGGCCCCCGGCGTCCAGGAACCCCACGGCCCAGCCGTCGGCCGCCAGGGTCCTGGCCATCGCCACGTCGTCGGCCATGTGCCCGCGTACCCGCGCGAACCCGTGGGCGTCCAGCATCGCGGTGCGGCGGAAGGCCGTGCACTGGCCGTTGGCCATCGCCCGGTGCGGGGGCGGGGGAGTGGCCGGACCGATCGGGCCGAAGCGGTAGACCAGCGTCGCGAGGAAGGAGGCGTGCAGCGCCTGCTCGGCCGTCCCCTCGCACACGAACCGGGGACCCGCGCTCACCAGGTCGTACTCGTCCAGGGCCGCCGCGAGCGCGCCGAACAGCCCCGGCGCGGGCCGGGCGTCCGCGTCCAGGGTCACCACGATCTCACCTCCCGCCGCCTCGACGCCCTGCTGCAGCGCCCACTGCTTGCCCACCCAGCCCTTGGGGAGCGGCGCCCCCGTGAGGACCTTCGCGCCGAGCCCGGCCGCCAGCAGTGCCGTGCCGTCGCGTGACTCGTCGTCGACGACGAGCACCTCCGCGACGTCCGGATCGGCGAGCGCCGCCGACAGGCACGGGCCCAGGCGGGCCTCCTCGTCACGGGCCGGGATCACCACCGAGACACGCGGCGACGCGGCCCGTACGGGGGCCAGCGCGGGCCGGCGACGCCGCCCCCCGGCCAGCCGCACCGCCACGGCCACCGCGGCGACGGCCTGCAGCGCGTTCAGGAGTCTCATCGTCGTGCCTCCGCGAGTCGTGTCTTCACGGCGGGTCGTGTTCTCTCCGGATGCCCCGGATGCCCCGGATGCCCCGGATGGTCCGCGTGGCCAGGCCGTCCGGCTCACCAGGTGGTCCCGGTCGCGTCCGAGCGGGTGGCGGGGAAGTCCTCCCGTACGAGCGAGGCGACGATGCGGGCGCCCATCGCGACCAGCGGAAGCCCGCCGCCGGGGTGCGCCGAGCCGCCCACCAGGTACAGGCCGCGCCGGGGGCCCCGGTTGCCGGGGCGGCGGAAGGGCGCGAGCCTGCCCGAGTAGGCGCCGCCGTAGATCGAGCCGCCCCAGGCGCCGTACCGGTCGCGCAGGTCGGCGGGAGTGAACAGGTCCACGAAGCGCAGCCGCCCCGACAGGTCGTGCCCCCTTGAGGCCAGCCGGTCGAGCACCAGGTCCCGGTACGCCTCGGGGGACATCGGCCACCGGCCCGGGTCGCGGGCCGGGACGTTGACCAGCATGACCCAGTTCTCCGTGCCCGGCGGAGCCTGCGACGGGTCGTCCACGACCGAACGGCCGATGTAGACGGTCGGGTCCTCGGGGGGCCTGCGCCGCCGGAAGATGTCGCCGAACTCCCGCTCGTAGTCGCCGGAGAAGACGATCGAGTGGTGCGCCATTCCCTCGGTCCTGCCCTCCACCCCGGCCAGCAGCAGGAACACCGACGAGGAGGTGCCGAGCCCGGCGATGCGCCGCAGCCGCCGCCGGTCGGGCAGCAGCCTCCCGTACAGCGCCGCCGCGTCGGTGTTGGCGACCACGATGTCGGCGCGCTCGCGCTCTCCCGAGGCGAGCCGCACCCCCCTGACCCGATCGCCGTCGGAGAGCACCCGGTCCACCTCCGCGCCCAGGACGACCTCCACCCCCGCCTTCTCCAGCATCAGGGTGAGGGCGTCGGCGATGCGGGGCAGCCCTCCGGGGACGTACCAGCCGCCCTCGCCGTGCTCGATCGCCGGGACGCACCCCAGCGCGGCCGGGGCGCGGTACGGGCTGGAGCCCGCGTAGGTCGCGTAACGGCCGACGTACTGGCGCAGGCGCGGGTCGGTGAAGAAGCGGCGCGCCAGGCCGTCGAGGGTACGGCCCGGCGCCACCGCCAGCAGGTCCGACAGGCGGGCCTCGGTGGGCGGCCGGGTGAGCGGGCCGGTGAAGAAGGTGCGGCGCGAGGCGTCGAAGCAGCCCCGCGCCCAGTCGTGGAAGGCCAGCCAGGCGCGCCCCTGCCCGGGAGCGAGCCGGTCGACCTCGGCGGCCATCCGGGCCGGGTCGCGGTACGCGGCCAGCGTCGAGCCGTCGGCGAAGCGGTAGCGGCACAGCTCGTCGAGCTCCACGAGGTCGAGCTCCAGCCCGAGGTCGGTGAAGACGGCGGGCAGGGTGAGCAGGGAGGGGCCGACGGAGAAGGTGAAACCGTCCCTGGTGTGCTCGGCGAGCTTGCCGCCCAGCCGGGGGAGCCGCTCGTACAGGCGCACCTCGTGCCCCTGCCGGGCCAGCAGCAGCGCGGCGACCATCCCCCCGACGCCGCCGCCTATCACCGTTACCTCGGGCATCCGCGTTCCTTTCCGGGAAGTTCCAGGGAGTTCCGGAGAGTTCCGGAGAGTTCCGGAGAGTTCCGGGGAGTTCCGGGGAGTAGGTCGCCGTCATGTCAGGCCCGCCTTCGCAAGAGCGCCACGACGTCCGCGCCGCCAGGCGAGCAGCGTGAACAGCCCCATCGAGAGCCCCCCGGCCGTGGCGACCAGCGGGTCCGGCGGGACGAAGACGGCCGCGAAGCCGACGGTCTCCATGACCGCCATCACCGTGTAGATCGACACCAGCCCGGCGCTCCAGGCGGACGGCTCGGCGAGTACGTGATCCAGCAGTGCCATGACCAGCAGGGAGACCACGAGCCAGCCCGCGAAGTTGCCGAGCGGAACGCCCCGGTAGGGGCCGGGGTCGTGCCAGACCCACAGGCCCAGCCGGATCATCTGCGGGTCCAGGAACAGGTCCCAGGCGGTGAGGGCCAGCGCCCCGGTGACGATCCGCGCCGCCCGGCTCACCGGCGCGACGGCGGCGGCCACCGCGTGGGCCGCCAGTCCCATGCCGCCCCACGCCAGCGCCACGATCACCGGCACCCCGCCGGGCGCGGGCCACAGGACGCCGGTGTAGTGGTAGTCGCCGAACGGCAGGCCCGTCCTGATCCCGATCCACTCGGCGGCGTACCCGGTCGCGACCACGGCCGCGAACGCCGCGACGACCCTGGCCGGAGGGTGGGTCGCGCAGGCGAAGGCCAGCGCGCTCGCCGCCAGCAGCAGGACGACCACGCTGGTCAGCGTGATCGGCCGGGCCTGCAGCCCCGAGGCGACCTGCGCGACGACCATCGCGGCCAGCAGCGCCGCGCCGAGCGCGCTCGCCACGCGTGCGCGCGTTCCCGCCGGCGAAGGCCGTTCCCGCACCGCCCCGCGCCCGGGCCGTCCGCTGCTCACCTGTTGGCTGTGCCCCATGGACGGTCATTCGATCGGCCGGGCGCGGTCAGATTCACTTTGAGGTCACGATCTTTCGCGTCGAGGTGACGATCCCCGGCCGGTTGCTCGTTCCGGCCGAAGGTGACGAGAGCGAAGCCGACGAGCCGGGAGGTGTCGGATCGAGCAGGACTCTCGCGGCGCCCGTCCCGAACCGCGGGGCGGTCAGTGCCGGATAGTCCAGGGGCAGGCGGACGGCGAGCCGGTCGTGCAGCCGCGGATGGGCGGTGGTGTCCCAGCCGTTGACGGGTACCGGCACCGGCCCCGGATCGGCCTCGTCGCGCTCCGGGCCCGCCAGGTGCAGCAGCAGCCGGACGGCCAGGGTGGTCCTGCCGCTGCCGGGTCCCCCGGTGATGACCAGCCGCAGGCGCCGCTAACCACCCGGCAACCCCTCTGCAAGGGCCGTGCATGTCCGGTGCGGTACAAACCTCTCACCACCTCGGGCACCCGCGCCCGTTAGAAAGGACGACCCGGCATGCGCACGACACGCTCCACGACCTCCGAATGGAACGACCACGAGACGCTCCACGGCTTCGGGCGGGAGGCGATGGGCGCGGTGCGCGGGTTCGGCTCGTGGGCGTGGGTCCTCGCCGCGGCCCCGATCGCGCTGGTGCTGGCGCTCATGGTGGCGTTCTCCGTGGGGAACATCGGGGAGGCGCCCGAGCAGACCGTCTTCCCCGGGATCCGCAGCCTCTCCGTGGACACCGACCACGGGAACGTGGAGATCGTCGGCGCCGACGTCACCGACGTCCGCGTGACGCGCCGCCACCACGGGGACGCCCCGCGCAGCGAGTCGTCGGGAGGCGGTTCCCTCACCATCGGCCTCCTGTGCGACGAGGGGTTCGTCTGCACGACGATGCGCGACACGCCGGGCGACCGTACCGACTACTCCTTCGTCGTCCCGTCCGGCATCGACGTCACCGTCCACAGCCGCAACGGCGACGTCGTCCTGCGCGGGCTCACCGGCAAGGTCGTCACCCGTCCGGGCAACGGTTCGATCACCCGCCGGGACGCCGGATGACATCCCGGCCGGGGGGCCGTACGACGGATCAACTCTCCGCGCGACAGGTGGTGTCCCCGGGCGGCACGCGGAGGTCGACGAAGTACCGGTTGGCGTACGCGATCGTGCACGGGTCACCCGTGTGGTACAGCCCGTGCCCAGGCCCTTCGAAGCGGATCGTGCCCGACCCCGGTACCCGCAGGGCGAGGTCGGCGGTGTCCGCGTAGTCGGTCCACGTCCCCGCGCCGACGAACGGCGGCAACCGGTCCACGGGGAGAGGCGCGGCGAGGTCGCGGGCCGGTTCCGGCCAGCCCACGCAGCCCAGGGGGTGCCACAGCCCGGAGCCGGACAGACGCGGCGCGATCCGGTCGCCCAGGGCCCGCGAGCGGCGGTACTCGGCGTAGTCGCGGTAGCGGATTCCGTCCAGGCAATGGGTCATGTTCATCCCGACGGGCGAGGGCGGCTTCACGCTGCCCAGCGTCCCCGCCTTGACGTAGTCGGAGAATCCGGTGGCGTCTCCCTGTCCCGCCCGCCTGATCGCCCGGGCCAGTTCCTTCCACCGGGCGTTGTCCTCGCCGGGCGTGACGATGTGGGGCATGGCGGCCACGGTGATGTCGAAGCCGGTGTAGGCGACCCCATTCTCGGCGGGCACGGGAGAGCGGTCGGCCGCGGAGACGAGGTGATCCCAGGCGGTGCCGACGTCGCGTCCGTGCAACGCGCAGGCGGAGTCGTTCGCGCACCACCGGGAGAAGCGGGCGAACTGTGCCTCCATGAGGGTGTACCGTGCCCGATCCTGCTCGGTCCTGCCCCGGAGCGTGTTGACGCTTCCGTCCAGGTACATCGCCCGTACCCGGCCGGGGAAGAGCCGGGCGTAGGCGATTCCGGGGACACCGCCGTAGGAGGTGGCCATGAGGGTGAGCCGCCGCTCGCCCATCGCCGCACGGATCGCGTCGATGTCGCGCGCGAACGAGGCGGAGTCAAGGTGAGCGAACAGTTCGGGGTCGGCGGCTCGGCATGCCTCGGCGGCCGCCCGGTTCGAGCGGGCCAGCGCGCCCCAGTCGCGCTCGCTGTCCGGCCTGGTGATCCACGGCCCGGTGGTGAGGCAGTCCTGGTCGAGGACGCCCAGCTCGATGCCGTTGCGCGGCAGGAGGCTGACGACGTCGAAACTGTCCCGGATCTGGGCGAAGCTGCCCGCGTGCCGTTCGAGGTCCCGCACTCCCGACCCGCCGGGCCCGCCGGGGATGGAGAACAGCACGCCGACGCGGTGGCGCCTGCCGGTGTGCGGCAACATCGCGAGGGGGAGCGTGATCGTACGACCCCGGGGTTCGGTCCAGTCGACCGGGACGCGGATCTCACCGCAGAGCATCTTGTCACAGGGCTTCCACGCCAAGGTGGAAGCGGGAGGGGCGGCGGCGGACGCGGACGTGGCACCCACCAGGACGACGGTGGCGACCGAACCGGCCAGCAGCGGCCGGACGCGGCGTCCGCGCAGCGCGACGGCGACCGCCGCGGCGGCCAGGGCGGCCACGGTGTAGGCGGCCAGCAACGCGCCCGCGGAGATCGGGGTGAGCAGGCCCTCGGCCGCGATCTGGGCGGGCAGCGCCCCGATGAGGTGCGCGCCGACCTGGTAGCCGAGCGGACGCGGCAGGGTCTGCGCGGCGACAGGCAGGATCACCAGTAAGGCCGTCAGCGTGACCAGGGTGCCCGCCGTGGAACGGATCGCCGTGCCCAGTCCGAGCCCGATGAGCGCGACCAGCGGCATCGAGGCACCGGTGATCAGCAGCCCCGCCAGGACGCCGGGCTCGGACAGGGAGGCGCCAAGCGTCTCCCCGCCCAGCAGGACCGTGTCCGCTCTGGTGCCGAGGACGGCCATGGTGGCGGCGTACATGCCGAAGACCAGCACCTGCCCCGCGACCAGGCTCACGGCCACCAGGACCGGGATCTTCGCGAGGAGGAAGGTGTGGCGGGCCGGTACGGCCGTCAGGCTGGTGCCGATGTGGCCCGTGCCGTACTCGGTGGTGACGGACAGCGCGCCGAGCGCGCCGATCACGAGGTGGGCGAAGGGCAGCCCGCCGCCCAGCCCGTCGCCCAGGCTGTCAAAGCGCCGCAGGTCCGCCCCCTGCTGGTTGTCGAAGCCGCGCGTGACCAGAAAGGCCACGCCCGCGCTGAGGCCCACCGCGGCCAGCGAGGAGATCAGCAGATAGAGGTTGGCGCGTAGCGTCCTGAACTTCAGGAACTCCGCCGCGATCGCGTCCGTCATCGTGCCACGTACTCCCTGCTGTCGTCGGTCAGCTCCATGAACGCCTCCTCCAGGGAGGCCTCGCGCGGTGTGAGCTCGTACAGCGCGATGCCGTGGGCGAAGGCCAGCTCACCGATGCGCCCGGCCTCCAGGCCGGTCACCTCCAGGCCGGTCACCGCCAGCCCCTTCTCGGCCCGCACGACACCCCCCTCGGCCCGCAGGACCGTCGCCGACGCCGGGGCGTTCTCGGTCCGTACGGTGCCCCCGTCGGCCCGCAGGACCGTCGCCAGCGCCGCCGGGTCGGCGGCACGGACGAGCACGTCGCGCCGGCACCGCTCGGCGAGCGCCGCCATGGCCGTGTCGGCGATCAACCGGCCGCGCCCCACCACCACGACGTGGTCGGCGGTCATGGCCATCTCCGCCATCAGGTGGCTGGAGACGAGCACCGCCCGGCCCTCCGCGGCCAGCGCGCGCATCAGCTCGCGGATCCACCGCACGCCCTCCGGGTCCAGCCCGTTGACCGGTTCGTCGAACATCAGTGCCTCCGGGTCGCCCAGCAGCGCCACCGCGATCCCGAGCCGCTGCCTCATCCCCAGGGAGAACTTCGCGATCCGCCTGCCCGCCACGGACGTCAGCCCGGCCCGGTCGAGCACCTCGTCCACGCGGGCCAGGCCGATGCCGTTGCTGCGCGCCACGCACGCCACGTGCGCCCGTGCGGTGCGGCCACCGTGTACGGCTCCCGCGTCCAGCAGCGCCCCCAGTGTCAGCAGGGGGCGCTTGAGCGAGGCGTAGGGCCGCCCGGCGACCAGGGCGGTGCCGGCCTGCGGGGCCTCCAGGCCGAGGACGGCTCGCATCGTGGTGGACTTCCCGGCGCCGTTGGGGCCGAGAAAGCCGGTCACCCGGCCCGGTTTCGCGGCGAAGGTGAGCCCGTCCACCACGATGGCGTCGCCGTACCTGACGGTGAGGTCGTTGACTTCGATCACGGATCCAGCCTCGCCGCGGTGCGCCCGCGTCCTCCATCAGCCCACGCCCACCACGTGAGGCGGGATTTCCCACCCTCGAAGGTAGGGCTGGGCCTACCGTGTGGCGGATGACCAGAGGGCAGACTGGCGAGGTGAGCAGAGTCAGGAGGGGGTTGATCGCGGCGGCCGGGGTGCCGCTGAACGCGATCATGGGTGTGGCGGTGGTCCTCGCCTGGGTGCCGGACATCCGCAGGGCTCTCGTCTCCCTGCAGCGAGCGTGGGCGGGAGCGGCGCTGGGCCGGGCCGTCCCCGCGGGCGGGTCCGGGCCGCGTGTCCTGGCCTGGCTGGCGATCAACACCGTCGCCGGCCCGGCCCTGCTGATGGCGGTGGCCGCCGTGCTGAACACGGTGGGCGTCGTCTTCTCCCTGCGGCCCGCCGTCAACGGTCCCAGCGTGACCTTCACGCTCAGCCTGGCGCTGCTCACCCTCTCGGCACTCGCCCTGATCGTCGCCGCTCTCATGGGACTGGCCGAGGCCCGGCTCGCCGAACTGCTCCTCGGCGACGGCGGCCCGCTGGTGCGGCGGGTGCGAGAGCTGACCGCCTCCAGGGCCGCCGCCGTCGACGCGCGAGCGGCCGAGCTGCGCCGGATCGAGCGCGACCTGCACGACGGCGCGCAGGCGAGGCTCGTCTCCGTACGGATGAGCCTCGGCCTGGCCAGGAACGCCGGCGACCCTGAGCAGGCCCGCGAGCTCATCGAGGAGGCATGGGAGTCGGCCGGCCAGGCCCTTGCCGACCTGCGCGATCTGGTACGCGGCATCCACCCGCCCGTGCTCGCCGACCGCGGCCTGACGGGCGCGATCGAAGCGGCCGTCCTGCTCTGCCCCGTCCCGGTCGCGACGGAACTCGCCCTGACCGGCCGCCCCGAGCCGCCGGTCGAGTCCGCGCTCTACTTCGCCACCGCCGAGGCCATGTCCAACGTCACCAAGCACAGCCACGCCACCCGTGCCTGGGTACGGCTGAGCCACACCCGCGACGGCCTCCGCCTGGTCGTCGGCGACGACGGGCACGGCGGCGCGGATCCGGCGGCGGGCACCGGACTGCGCGGGATCGCGCAGCGCCTGTCCGCCTTCGACGGCACGCTGACCGTGCGGAGCCCGCCGGGCGGTCCTACCGTCCTCACCATGGAGCTGCCGTGCGCGTTGTGATCGCCGAAGATCTCGTCCTGCTGCGCGACGGCCTGATCCGGCTGCTGTCGGCGCACGGCTTCGAGGTCGTCGAGGCGGTGGACAACGGCCCCATGCTCCTGACCGCCCTGGTGGAGCGGAACCCCGACGTGGCCGTCATCGACGTACGGCTCCCGCCCACCTTCACCGACGAGGGCCTGCGCGTCGCCCTGGAGGCCCGGCGGCGCCGGCCAGGACTTCCCGTGCTGATCCTGTCGCAGTACGTCGAGCAGCTCTATGCCCGCGAACTCCTCTCGGACCGGTCGGGCGGCGTCGGGTACCTCCTGAAGGACCGCATCGGCGACGTGGCGGAGTTCGTCGAGGCGGTCCGCCGGGTCGCCGGCGGCGGCACGGCCATGGACTCGGAGGTGATCTCCCAGCTCCTGACCCGCCGCTCGAGGGACGAACCCCTGGCGGAGCTGACCGTCAGGGAGCACGAGGTCCTCGCCCTGATGGCGGAGGGCCTGTCCAACCTGGCGATGGCGACCCGCTTCGGGGTCACGGACAAGACGATCGGCAAGCACACCAACAACATCTTCGCCAAGCTCGGCCTTCCGCCCTCTGACGACCACAACCGCCGCGTCATGGCCGTCCTCGCCTACCTTCAGGCGGGCCCCGTGGCTCGGGACCCGTCTTAGGGCCTGTACGAGGTTGAGATCAGAGGGATTCGCCTGCGCGGTGGCTTGCCGTCCTGGTAGGCCATCGCCATGGCGCGTGGAGAGCTCACCGA